>NZ_CP089096.1:312051-624103 GCF_021172165.1 Flavobacterium channae
CTTACACCGTTAGCTTTCAAATTATAACTTGCTGCACCTCCAGTATTTGTAGCTGCAATGTTTAAACTACCACCAGAGTTCATAATTGTTGCGCTATTGATTGCTGGAGCAGTTAAGTTTACTTGAAATGTTCCAACATTGAAAATAAAATCGCCACAAGAAGGGGGTAATTTTAATGTTTGACTTCCGTTAGCGTTTCTGAAAACCATTCCAAGTTTTGTTGCATTTGCTTGTTGTGTAGCATTTAAACCAAAATAAACACTTGGAGTTAATGTAATACTCCATGTTCCATTTCCATTATTTGTCATTAATCCCACGTTGTCATCTTGTCCCCAGTTTCCAACAACTCCAAAACCGAAAGCATTAGTATCATCTCCAACACCAGCATGCATATACACTTTTGCAGGAGAAGTTCCTATTAGATTGCAAGATTGAGCAGCTGTAGAAACAGTAATTGTAATTTGATCTGTTACATTAAAACTACTTGGTGTAATGGTAACCTGAGCTTTGACAATAAAAGCTGTAAATAGTAATAATATTGAAAGTATTTTTTTTCTCATAGCTTGTAAATTGGAAAAAGGGCTGCTTTAAGGCAGCCCTTTTGTATTTAATAATTAAAGAGCGATTAACTCGTAAGTATATCTTCTTGGATTTGATAAGTCTAAGATAACTTTATAGTTTCCAGCAGCGCCAGAGAATGTTAAATCTCCACCATCTACTAAATAACCATCAGCATTTACAGTTCCTAAGTCAAAACCATTGCTCCAAGCATTATTTCCTCTGAATTTGAAATTCCCTGGAACTAAAGCAATACTAGCAATTTCTAATTTTTTAGTTGTTGGATTGTATGTGAAGTCAGTGTCTGAATCCCAACCTGTTGGAGTTGCGGCTCCTATGATACCCCAACTTACAGCAGTTGTTGAGTAAGTCATTCCATCAAGATTTTGAGCTGTAATAGCACCGGTATTTGCTCTTACTCTGTAATAACCTGCTATAGCAGTACAATTTGATTCTCCTGTTTCAGCTAAGATTCCTGAGAAATCACCATTGTCTCCATAATCAGGTCCGCCAGCGGGAGGGAAGTTAAATGTTCCATCAGCACTTTGAGCAACAAATTTAAACTCACCATCTAGCCAAACATATCCTTCAAAGTCAGTTCTTCCAAAATCTGAAGCTGCTATTAGAGGAGCATTTCCAGCATTCCAACCTTGATGATTACCAGCTACGGCAAGTTTAGGTAAATCGGTTGTATAAGGAGTTACTGTAATAGTAATTACATTTGAGTAAGCTACTACATCTCCATTTGTTCCTAAAGATGATTTAATTCTTACATCCAAATCTCCAGCTGTATAAGGTACTAAACCAGCTGCTAAAGCAATTGCATTTAAAGATTCATGTGTGTATGTGTAAAAACGACTATTTGTTGTTCCTCCAGAGTAAATTGTTGCAAAGTCAGTTCCAGCAAGAGCCATTTCTACTTCGTAATTAATTTCAGTTTGAACACCATAATCAGCATGATCCCAAACTAAAGTTGTAACTTCTGCAGAGGCTGTGGCAGGATTAAGAACATAAGCACTTCCAGTTAATGGAGTTAATAATTCTGGTCCACCACTAGGGTTAATAATTGTTTGATCATCATTTTCACATGACACATTTGCTATAAATAAAATTGCTAATGCACCTATTTTTAATAAATTTTTCATATTTGATATACTTTTAATATTAATAACCAGGGTTTTGAGTTAAATTTGGATTTGCTTGTAAAGCAGTTAGAGGAATTGGGAAAACATTATATGTGCTTGGGATGCTTGTTCCAGTTTGAACGTTACCTTTCCAAGGCCATAGGTATGAACCACCTGTGAATTTTCCAAAACGAATTAAGTCACTTCTTCTGTGTCCTTCTAAATTAAGTTCTCTTCCTCTTTCGTCTAGAATAAAGTCTAATGTAAGATCAGATTCAGTTATTGAAGTAGCATTTGAACGATTTCTTACCAAGTTAACATAAGTTGCAGCTTGACTTAATGTTCCTCCTGCACCTCTTATTGCACATTCTGCATACATTAAATAAACATCGGACAATCTATAAAGTGGAAAATCAGTGCTTGAAAAAACAGTAGGAGTTCCCGAAGAAGAATGGAAATTTGTATTTCTAAACTTTGTTGAAGGATAACCATGAGTCCATTCTTTATAATCATTCATTTCATAAGTATGTCCAGATGTCCAAAATAAATCAGCTCTATCATCTGTTGAAGAACCTAATGGACCAAATAAACCATACCAAGCTTTAGTTGCTCTGTGACCTGCCCATGCATCATTACCTCCAGGGTTACCAAATAGAGTTGTTGTCATAGTAGCACTGTTCATACTACCATTAATGATATAGGTTGTATTTCCAAAACTTTGACTTACAATTGCATCAGCAATTAAAGGAAAAATAATTTCAGAAGACATGTAGTTATCAGCAGAGAAAACTTCTACAAAGTTGTCATCTAATACATAACCACCTTCATTAATGATTTTATTAATATATGTTAAAGCGTCTGTGTATCTAGGAGTGCCTGTATATACTTCTGCATTCATATATAATTTTGCTAATAACATTGAAGCAGCATATTTATTAGCTCTACCATATGAATTAGTTTGAGGTAAATTTTCAATTGCTTGAATTAACTCGCTTTCAACAAAGTTGAATAATTCTGTTCTTGTTGATTCAGGTAAAGGAGTTGAAACACCATTTTGTGCTTCAGTTACTAATACACCTTTTCCAAAACAATCAATCATGTAGTAATAAGCTAAAGATCTTAAAAAGCGAACTTCAGCTATAACTTGATCTTTATTGTCTATAGATACAGAGTTTAATACAACTAATAAGTTGTTACATTGAGGTACTGTATAGTAAACTCTATTGTATAAATATCTAAAGAATTTATTGTTTTCATCCCAGTTTGATGCAGTTGTTAATTGATCTAAACCATCATCACCCCATCTATTTTTCATTCCATCGGCAGTAAAATCTTGTAAATTTACGATACCTCTTAAGAATGGAGATTCTCCTGGGTCATCACTAATATCAGAGCTACCTGGGCCATTAGGTCCCGACAAGGCAAATGAACCATATAGTTTTGACATAATTCCATTTATTGCATTAGGGTCTTGTGCCAAAAGTTGTTCTAGTGATAGTTCTACTACTGGCTCAGTATTTAAATCATCAGTACATGAAATTGAGACTGATAGTAATGCAATTAAGCTAAATAATTTTATTTTTTTCATAGTATTTTTTTTAGAAATCTAAACTTAAACCTACTGTATATACTCTTGGTCTTGGATAGAAATTGTTATCAATTCCACCAAAATTTTCAGGGTCTTGACCTCCATATTTTGTTACAAGGAATGCGTTATTAACAGCTCCGTAAAGTCTTAAAGAAGCATCTTTATAGAATTTGTTAAATCTATATCCTAAAACTATATTTTCACATCTTAAGAATGTTGCGTCTTCAACCATGTAGTCTGAGAATTTTTCATTTCCATTAAAATTCATAAAAGATGTACTAGCTTCACCTGCGTAAAAATCTAAGACATTTGATAAGCTGCTAGAGTTTGTTGGTACAGCTGCATTAATCCATCCTGAAGTAAGAATTCTAGAGTTATAAGTTTGTCCACCAAATTGTCCTCTAAAGCTTGTTCCAAAATCCCAGTTTTTATAGTTGTAGTTAAATCCAAATCCAAAAGTCCATTTTGGGGTTCTTTCTACATAGTAACGGTCGTCATTAGTAATTTGTCCATCTCCATTTCTGTCAACAAATGCTCCTGGGATTACATTTCCATTAGTGTCATATAATTGTTGGAATAACCAAAAAGCATAAGGTTGGTAACCAACAGCATTTACTTGAGAGTTAACATTAGTTCCAACAGGTAATCCACCTCCAGCGTTTAATCTTTCAACATCTCCTAAATCTGTTACTTCAACACTATTGTAGGCAATATTTGAATAGAACTCAAATGTAGAATTATCGTTAGAAATAGGTTTAATATTTAAATTAAGTTCAAAGCCTTTGCCTTCAGTTTTTCCAACATTAGTAATGAAACTATCACTTAAATACTGTCCAGGCGCAGTAGGAACTCTTGCCAATAAATCGGAAGTTTTATTATAATAAATATCAAAAGCACCGCTGATTAAGCTGTTTTTAAAGAAATTAAAATCTAATCCAGCATTTACAGTTGAAGTTTTTTCCCAAGTTAAATTTTCATTGAATGGTAATGCCGAATATAAATTTGAACCAGGTAAGTATTGACTAGTTGTACTACCAATTGAGAATAAAGGAATTGATGGATAAAAGCCTACACTTCCAGTAATGTCTTGTTGACCTGTTCTACCCGCACTCAAACGTAATTTTAAATCATTAACAAAAGTTACGTTTTTAAGAAAGTCTTCTTCTTTTATTTTCCAAGCTAATGCTGCTGCTGGGAAAAACCCCCATCTATCTTCTTCTCTAAATAAAGATGATCCGTCAGCTCTGAATGAAAGTGTTAATAAGTATTTGTTTGCAAAATCAAGATTGGTTCTTCCAAAGAAAGATTGCAAATTCAATTCGTTATAATACCTGTTGTTTAGATTATTTGGGTTTATAACAAGTTCTCTAACTCCGGTTGTTGGATTGTATTGATAAATTTCTTTATTGCCATCGTTTTTGAAGTTTTGATAAGAATAACCTCCTTGAATATCGAATTTTTTAAGTAAACCAGTCATGTTTTTAGTATAAACTAAATAACCATCAAATGTAGTATTTGTAATCGTTTGATTTTCTTCATAATTTTTTCCAGGATTAAATACAACGTTTGTTCCGTTGTATGTTGCAATAGCATTGTTAGTAAAAGTTTCTCTAATTTTAGATTCTGAAGCATCCAATCCTAAATTCACGACCGCTCTTAATTCTGGTAAAAAGTGCATTTTGTAATCCATTTCGATATTTCCTAAAAAACGGATACTTCTTTCAGGTCTGCTTCTTTGTTCTAAAAGAGCAACAGGATTGTACTGACCGCTAACAACATTTGGATTGCTTGAAGTCATAGTTTGATAATATCCACCAAAAATACTGTTAGAATCGTAGATTGGTTTTGTAGGATCCATGTTGACAGCTCCTGCTAAAGCACTTCCTTCGTCTATAGCGTTTTTATCTGTGATAATTCCTTTAGCATTAACATCTAATTTTAAATGACTATCAAGCATCGTAGGATTCATTTTAATAGAATATGAATATCTTTCGTAATCATTTGTTTTAACGATACCTTCATTTCTAGTATATCCAATAGATGCTCTAAATGGTAAATATCCAAATAAATTAGCTCTACCACTTAAGTTGTGATCAGTAGAAATAGAGTTTCTAAAAATTGCATCTTGCCAGTCAGTGTTAAATAATATACGACCTTCAATAATATCAGGTGTACTTGGATCATCAACTGTACCAATAGGTGCATCAGGATCAGGAATACCTAAATTATTTACTAAGTCTGGATGGTATTCTTGAATAAATCTTGAGAATGTTTTACCATCCATTACATTGATTTTTTTAGAAACTTTTCCAAAAGAAACACTTGAAGAATAATTAAATTCTGGACTTCCTTTACTTCCTTTTTTAGTTGTAATTATTATAACTCCATTTGATGCTCTAGAACCATAGATTGCAGTTGCTGAAGCATCTTTTAAAATGGTAAAACTTTCGATGTCATTTGGGTTTATTAATGATAATGGATTAGAAACCCCAGCAGGAGTTGTATTATCAACTGGTATACCATCAATAACTAATAAAGGACTACTATTAGCGTTTAAAGAAGATCCACCTCTGATTCTAATATTTGGTGCAGAATCTGGTTGACCTCCATTGTTCGTTATTCTAACACCAGGTGCTTTACCTGTAAGTAATTGATCTGCTGATACAATTGCTCCTTTATTAAATTCCTTTGATGTAATTGAAGTTACAGAACCTGTAGCATCTTTTTTAGTTGTTGTTCCATAACCAATAACTACAACATCTTTTAATTCTTTAGAATCTTCTTCTAATGTAATTGTGATGTTGTTTTGATTGTTGTAAGTGATTTTTTGGTTTTTATAACCAATATAAGATATTACTAATACATCCCCTTTTTTGATATTTGAAATCGTAAAATTTCCATCAAAATCGGTTGTAGTTCCATTGCTAGTACCTTCTACAAGGACGTTTGCTCCTGGTAACGGACCCGAATTAGTTCCGTCTAACACCGTACCTTTTAATGTACTTTGCGCTAGAATTCCCAAAGGCAAAATCAATAAGAAAAATAACAGCTTTTTTTGCAGTGTTTTCATACAAATTGTTTAGATTAGATTGTTTTTTAATTGCTTATAAATTCACTTCTAATGTTAAATTTATGTAAAAATTGCATAAAAAAAATGATGCTCGACGAAATGCTTTGCGAAAACGTTTTCGTGTTGAAAACTTTATTTTTTTAACATGTTTTGCGTTGAAATTTTACGATACATAAAAAAAAATAGCTACTTTTAGTTAATATTAATATTTTGCCACAAACTACAATGAGAAAAAAAGTAACTTTAAAGCAAATTGCAAAAGAATTAGATGTCTCAATATCAACTGTTTCCAAGTCCTTGAGAGATAGTCATGAAATAAGTGAAGATACGAGATTAAAAGTTCAGGCTTTTGCAAAGCTTTATAACTATAAGCCAAACAATATTGCGCTAAGTTTAAAAAATAAAAAAACGAAAACTATTGGGATTATCATTCCTGAAATAGTTCATCATTTTTTTGCTACAGTAATTAGTGGTATAGAGCAAGTTGCAAATGAAAGTGGCTACAATGTAATTGTATGTTTATCCGATGAATCGTTTGATAAAGAAGTAATCAATATGGAATTATTGGCAAATGGTAGTACAGATGGTTTTATCATGTCTTTATCTAAAGAGACACAGCAAAAGAAAGATTTTCATCATATTCAAGAAATTATCAATCAAGGTATGCCAGTTGTAATGTTTGATAGGGTAACCAATGATGTTTTTTGTGATAAAGTTATTATTGATGATCAAGAAGCTGCGTTTAATGCGGTTCAATTTTTTATCGATAGTGGATTTAAAAAGATTGGATTAATCACTACTATAGATTATGTAAGTGTAGGTAAATTAAGAACCGATGGTTACAAAAAAGCACTTTTGGCTAATGGGATTACAATAGATGAAGATTTAATTGTTAAGATTGAAGACATCGAAAATTGCTCTGTTAAAATAGAAAATCTCATTAAAAATGTTAAATGCGATGCCATATTTGCAGTTAACGAATTGTTTGCTGTTACAGCAATTAAATTGGCAGCTAAAAACAATTTAAAAGTACCTGAAGATATTTCTGTTATTGGTTTTACCGATGGGATTATTTCTCAATTTTCAACTCCAAGCATATCAACGGTTAGTCAGAATGGTATTAAAATGGGAAGAAAATCTGCGCAAATGTTAATTGAACGATTGGAATTGGAAGACGAAGAAGATGAACATTACAAGACAGAATTAATCGAAACAAATCTAATTTTTAGAGAATCTACGACAACGAAATAGTTTTGTTTAATTTATTAAAAATCAACATTTTGCATTTTTCAAAATCTGATTTTAATAATGATAATATTGACTTTTTTTTTGTTTGTTTAAAAAAAATAATATTAAATTTACAGAATCAAAGCTTATAACTTCACTTCTAAAACATAAGTTTTGATAAGCACATACAAACGCTTATCGTTTTATTAATAAATAAATTACGATAATGGAAAAGCGTAAATTAGGTTTCTGGGAAATTTGGAACATGAGTTTCGGTTTTTTAGGAATCCAAATGGGTTTTGCCCTACAAAATGCTAACGCAAGTAGAATTCTTCAGCTTTTTGGTGCCGATGTTCATGAATTATCATGGTTTTGGATAATTGCTCCTTTAATGGGATTGATTGTGCAACCAATAATCGGACATTATAGCGATAATACTTGGTCTAAATTTGGTAGAAGGAAACCTTATTTCTTAGCAGGAGCTCTCTTAGCATCAGTAGGTTTAATTTTAATGCCGCAAGCCGAAATATTCATTGCATTTATGCCTGCTCTTTGGGTTGGTGCCGGAATGTTAATGATTATGGATGCGTCTTTTAACATTGCAATGGAACCGTTCCGTGCTTTGGTGGGAGATAATTTAAGGGCAGACCAACATACGTTAGGTTTTAGCGTTCAAACCGCATTAATTGGAATTGGAGCCGTGGTAGGATCATGGTTGCCATATGTATTAACCAATTGGTTTGGAATCAGTAATCAACCTTCAGAAACTTCTGCCGTTCCATTAAACTTAATTTATTCTTTTATTATTGGAGCTCTAATTTTAGTGGCTTCTATTTTAGTTACCGTTTTAACTACTAAAGAATATTCTCCAGAAGAATTAGAACAATTTAGAGACGAAAAAGAACACAAAGAAGCTATTGGTGAAACCAAAGAAGCCAAACTTTCAGATGTTTTTACAGATTTCGCTAAAATGCCAGAAACTATGCGTCAGCTAAGTTGGGTACAATTCTTCTCCTGGTTTGGATTGTTTGGTATGTGGGTTTTTACAACTCCTGCGATTGCTCAACACATTTATGGGTTATCAGTAGGTGATACTAAAAGTCCAGAATTTCAATCTGCTGGAGATTGGGTAGGAATTATTTTCGGAGTTTACAATGCAGTTTCAGCTGTAGTAGCTTTTGCGTTGCCTTACATCGCAAAACAAATTGGACGAAGAAAAACACACGCACTTTCTTTAGTTTTAGGTGGAATCGGATTAATCTCGATGTATTTTATGCCTAACAAAGAGGCTTTAATATTCTCAATGGTTTTAGTCGGATTTGCTTGGGCAAGTATTTTGGCTATGCCTTACGCTATTTTGGCGGGTTCTATTCAACCAAAAAAAATGGGCGTTTACATGGGGATTTTCAACTTCTTTATTGTAATTCCACAAATTATTAACGCTTTAATTGGTGGTCCTTTAGTGAAATACGTTTATAACGATCATGCTATTTATGCTATTGTTATGAGTGGTGTAAGTTTCCTATTGGCAGCACTTTTGGTGTTAAAAGTTAAAGATCAAAAAGATATTTAGACAATGAAAAAAGCATTCATATTCGACCTTGATGGCGTAATTGTTGACACGGCTAAATATCATTTTTTAGCTTGGCAAAAGTTGGCCAACCAATTAGGAATCGAATTTACGCACGAACATAACGAAGGTTTAAAAGGCGTGAGCCGTGTACGTTCGTTAGACATTATTTTAGAATTGGGAAACGTACAAGCTTCCCAAGAAGATAAAAACAAATGGTTGGTTCAAAAAAATGAAGAATACCTTTCCTATTTAGTAGACATGGACGAAAGTGAAATTCTTCCAGGTGTACTAAAAGTATTGGAATATTTGAAAAGTAAAAACCAATTCATTGCCTTAGGTTCGGCTAGTAAAAACGCGCGACCTATTTTAGAAAAAACAAACATCATGCACTTTTTTGATGCTATTGTGGATGGTAATGACGTTTCCAATGCAAAACCAGATCCTGAAGTCTTTTTAAGAGCAGCTCAGTTGGTTGGTGTTTCAAATGAGAATGCTATCGTTTTTGAAGATTCGGTGGCCGGAGTTCAAGCGGCTAATATAGCTAACATGATAAGTGTAGGAATAGGTGATAAAACAGTTCTACATGAAGCAAAATACAATTTCAAAGATTTCACTTTTATAGATGAAGCCTTTTTATCTCAATTAATTGGTTAAAAAATAGCCAATTGATAAATTAACAAAATTGACAAATTACAAAAATGAATCAAGATTATATTAAACCCGACAATTGGTCGATTATTGAAGAAGGATTTGATGCAGAGCGAGTTAAATCTTCTGAAAGCTTGTTTAGTATCGGAAACGGTGCTATGGGGCAACGCGCTAATTTTGAAGAATATTATTCAGGAAAAACCTTTCAAGGTTCTTACATTGCCGGAGTTTATTATCCAGATAAAACAAAAGTGGGTTGGTGGAAAAACGGTTACCCAGAGTATTTTGCAAAAGTTTTAAATGCACCAAACTGGATTGGAATCAATGTTGAAATTAACGGTGAAAAACTTGATTTAGCTTCATGTAAAGTAGTGAAAAACTTCCGCCGTGAGTTAAATATGAAAGAAGGTTGGTACAATCGTTCTTTCGAAATTATATTGCAAAATGGTGTTGAAGTTGCGGTAAATGTAAATCGTTTTCTTTCTTTAGAAATCGATGAATTAGGAGCTATTCAATATGAAGTTACGCCACTAAATCAAGATGCAAAGGTTGTTTTTAAACCGTATGTTGATGCCGGAATCGAAAATGAAGATACTAATTGGGAAGAACGTTTTTGGGAAACCTTAGAAGTTAAAAATCAAGATAATCAAGCATATGTAGTAGCTCGAACTTTAAAAACAAAGTTTACGGTTTCAACATATATGTACAATTCGGTTTTGGTAAATGATGCATTTTCTGATGTAAAACCTATTGAGGTAGCAAAAGAAGCTTCAAAAATTTCTTTCTCTTACGAAATAGCCGCTTCAAAAGGGCAAAAAGTAACACTTCAAAAATTTGGTGGTTATGTTTCAAGCATGAATCATCCTGTTGATGAATTGATTTTGGCTTCAAAAAAAGTAATTGAAAAAGCTAACGAAATTAGCTACAATCAATTATTTGAAAACCAAAAACAAGCTTGGGCTAAAATTTGGGAAATGAGCGATATTACTATTGATGGCGATGTAAAAGCGCAACAAGGAATTCGTTTTAATATTTTCCAGTTAAACCAAACCTATTTAGGAAAAGATTCAAGATTAAATATTGGTCCAAAAGGATTTACAGGCGAAAAATATGGCGGTTCTACGTATTGGGATACCGAAGCGTATTGTATTCCTTTCTATATGGCAACCAAAGACCAACAAGTAGCCAGAAATCTATTAGCATATCGATACAATCAATTGGATAAAGCCATTGAAAATGCTGAAAAGTTAGGTTTCAAAAATGGTGCTGCTTTGTATCCAATGGTAACCATGAATGGTGAAGAATGTCATAACGAATGGGAAATTACTTTCGAGGAAATTCACAGAAATGGTGCCATCGCTTTTGCTATTTACAACTATTATAGATTTACAGGTGATTATTCCTATATTCCTGAAAAAGGTTTAGAAGTGTTAATTGGAATTGCGCGTTTTTGGCATCAAAGAGCTACTTTCTCAACTTACAGAAATCAATATGTGATTCTTGGTGTTACGGGACCAAATGAATACGAAAACAACGTGAATAACAATTGGTATACAAATTATATTGCCAAATGGTGTATTCAATATACTTTAGAACAAATTCAAAAAGTGAATTCAGATTACCAATCTGATTTTACTAGAATTATGAATAAGGTAAAATTATCGCAAACTGAAATGGATTCATGGAAAGAAGTTGCAGATAATATGTATTTTCCTTATTCTGAAGAATATGGTGTATATTTACAACAAGACGGATTTTTAGATAAAGAATTGGTAACTGTTGCCGAATTAGATAAAGCGCAACGCCCAATTAACCAAAAATGGTCTTGGGATAGAATTTTACGTTCGCCATATATCAAACAAGCCGATACATTGCAAGGTTTCTATTTCTTCGAAGACCATTTTACAAAAGAAGAATTAGAGAAACATTTTAATTTTTACGAACCATTTACAGTTCATGAGAGTTCATTGTCACCTTGTGTTCATTCCATTCAAGCGGCTGTTTTAGGCAGAATGGAACAAGCGTATACGTTCTACTTACGAACTTCTCGTTTAGATTTAGACGATTATAATAAAGAAGTTCATGAAGGTTTACATATTACATCAATGGCAGGAACTTGGATGAGTATTGTAGAAGGTTTTGGAGGAATGCGTGTTAAAGACGGAAAATTGTCTTTCGAGCCAAAAATTCCTTCGCAATGGAAAGGATTTTCGTTTAAAGTGAATTTCAGAAATACGATCGTAAAAGTTGAAGTAAATCAAAACGAAGTTTCTATAAAAGTAGACGGTGAAAACGATTTTACTGTTTTGGTAAATGGGGAAGAACATAATTGTCATGCTGAATTGGGTTCAGCATCTTAAATAACAAAAAAAACAGATGAAAAAAATTGCAGTAATCTTAGTTGTTGTTCTAAACCTTTTTAATGGTTATGCACAAAAACTAAAATCACCAAACGGAGCATTTGAAATGAATTTTTCACTTTCTAAAAGTGGCGAACCAACGTATGCTTTGTATTTGAAAGGAAAAGAAGTAATTAAGCCTAGTAAATTGGGTTTTTATATTAAAGATGATAAAAAGTCTTTAGTAAATGATTTTGAATTAGTAAATGAAGCTAGAGGTGCACATAACGAAATGTGGAATCCAGTTTGGGGAGAAGAATCAGCAATCAAAAATCATTACAATGAATTAGTGGTAACGCTTAAACAGAAAGAAACCAATAGAAAATTAATCGTTCGTTTCCGTTTGTTTGATGAAGGTTTAGGTTTCCGTTATGAGTTTCCTGAACAAAAAGAGTTGATCTATTTTATCATCAAGGAAGAACGTACAGAGTTTGCAATGACTGGCGATCACACTGCTTTGTGGATTCCGGGTGATTATGATACGCAAGAATACGATTATACGGAATCGAAATTATCAGAAATCAGATCGTTATTTAAATCGGCTTTGACTTCAAATGCTTCGCAAACGCAATTTTCTGAAACAGGCGTGCAAACATCATTAATGATGAAGTCGGCTGATGGATTGTATATCAATTTACACGAAGCAGCGTTAATCGATTATTCGTTAATGAATTTGGATTTAGACGATAAAAACATGGTGTTTAAATCGCATTTAACTCCTGATGCTCGTGGCGATAAAGGTCACATGCAAGCGCCTTTTACTTCACCATGGAGAACGATTATTGCAAGTTACGATGCACGTGATATTTTAGCTTCTCGTATGACGTTGAACTTAAATGATCCTTGTAAACTTGAAGATACGTCTTGGATTAAACCAGTAAAATATGTTGGTGTTTGGTGGGAAATGATTACCGGAAAAAGTTCTTGGGCTTACACCGATGATGTCCCTTCTGTACAATTAGGAATTACAGATTATTCTAAAACGAAACCAAACGGAAAACACGGAGCAACTACTAAACACGTAAAAGAGTTAATCGATTTTGCAGCGCTTCACGGTTTTGATGGTGTTTTAGTAGAGGGTTGGAACCAAGGTTGGGAAGATTGGTTTGGACACGAAAAAGACTATGTTTTCGATTTCGTGTCGCCTTATCCTGATTTTAATGTGGTAGAAATTGAAAATTATGCCAAATCAAAAGGTGTAAAAATGATTATGCATCACGAAACTTCGGGTTCAACTAGAAATTATGAGCGTCATTTAGACAAAGCGTTTCAATTTATGAACGATCATGGTTACGATGCTGCTAAAACAGGTTATGTGGGCAATATTTTACCATTAGGTGAACACCATTATTCGCAATCAATTATCAATCACTACCAATATGTAGTTGAAAAAGCGGCTGATTATAAAATTATGATTAATGCACACGAAGCAGTTCGTCCAACAGGAATTTGTAGAACGTATCCTAATATGATTGGAAACGAATCAGCTCGTGGAACAGAATTCCAAGCTTTCGGCGGTTCAAAAGCAAATCATACTACGATTTTACCTTTCACAAGATTAATTGGTGGACCAATGGATTACACTCCGGGAGTTTTCGAAATGGATATTGCTAATATAAATCCAGATAATAATTCTCATGTAAACGCTACAATTGCAAACCAATTAGCATTGTATGTAACCATGTACAGTCCACTTCAAATGGCTGCTGACTTACCAGAAAATTACAATCGTTTCTTAGATGCGTTCCAATTTATTAAAGATGTTCCGGTTGATTGGTCAACAACAAAATATTTAGAAGCTGAGCCGGGTTACTATTTAACAATTGCTAGAAAAGATAAAAATTCAAACAATTGGTTTGTGGGTAACACTAACGGATACAATAAAAGAAATGCAACAATTAGCTTAGATTTCTTAGAAAAAGGAAAAAAATATGAAGCAACTATTTATGCTGATGCAAAAGATGCGGACTATAAAACAAATCCTCAAGCTTATGTAATTTCGAAACAAAAAGTTACCAATAAAACAAAACTAAAAATGACTTCAGCTGCAGGTGGTGGTTACGCTATCAGTATTGTTGAGGTAAAATAATCATAAATTCCTCCTTTTGTCATGCTGGCGATTGGAGGGATTTTATTAAGTAGACAATTTTAGATTATGAAAAAACTACTGTACATACTTACAACACTATTTACAATTTCAATTTCTGCTCAAATCGATAAAATGGAACCGCCATTTTGGTTTGAAGGAATGAACAAAAGCGAAATTCAAATTCTGTTTTACGGAAAAAATATAGCGCAAAATTCAGTTTCGGTTTCGAATAATGTTGTGATTACAAATGTCACTAAAACTGAGAATCCAAATTATCTTTTCGTTACGATTGATACTAAAAATGTTGCCGCGCAAACGCTGAAGTTTCAATTTAAAAACGGTAAAAAATCATTTTCAAAAGATTTCGAAATCCAAAAGAGAAAAGAAAATTCAGCTAATAGAAAAAGCTTCGATGCTTCAGATGTGATGTATTTGCTAATGCCGGATCGTTTTGCAAATGGTGACGAAAGCAACGATTCTTCTTCAAAATTACAAGAAAAAGGAAATAGAAGTTTACCAGGTGGAAGACATGGTGGCGACATTCAAGGAATCATCGATCATTTAGATTATATCCAAGAATTAGGCGCAACGGCAATTTGGTCAACACCACTTTGCGAAGACAACGATAAAGGCTATTCGTATCACACGTACGGACAATCGGATGTATATCAAATCGATGCGCGTTACGGAACTAATGAAGATTACAAACGTTTAGCTGCGGAAATGCACAAACGCGACATGAAATTAATCAAAGATTATGTAACGAATCACTGGGGCGCTGAACATTGGATGTTTAAAGATATGCCAACGTATGATTGGTTTCATCAATTTCCGGGGTACGCTCAAAGCAATTATCGCATGACTACGCAGTTTGATCCGAACGCTTCTGACCGCGATGCGAAATATTGCATGGACGGATGGTTTGTACCAAGTATGCCCGATTTAAATCAGTCGAATCCATTAGTGTTGAATTACTTAATTCAAAATGCGATTTGGTGGATAGAATATGCCGATTTAGATGGTTATAGAGTAGATACGTATTCGTATAACGATAAAGACGGAATTGCAAAATGGACAAAAGCGATTACTGACGAATATCCTTATTTTAATATTGTTGGGGAAGTTTGGATGCACGATCAAGCCCAAATTTCATATTGGCAAAAAGATAGCCCTATTTCAAAAATTCAAAGTTATAATTCGTATTTACCAAGTGTAATGGATTTTACGTTACATGATGTTTTTGGGAATGTTTTCAATGAAGATAGAGCCGATTGGAGCAACGGAATGATTAAATTTTACGAGAATTTCACCAATGATTTCTTGTATGCAAATCCGAATAATTTGTTGATATTTTTAGAGAATCACGATACAGGTCGTTTTAATCAGATTTATAAAAATGATTTTGCGAAATACCAATTAGGAATTACGTTGTTGGCAACCACTCGTGGAATTCCACAATTATACTATGGTTCCGAAATAGGAATGGCTGGTGATAAAGGAAAAGGCGATGCTGATATTCGTCAAGATTTCCCTGGTGGTTGGAAAGGTGATACTAATAACGCTTTTACCAATTCTGGACGAACTGAAATGCAAAAGAAATTTTTTGATTTCACCAAAAAAGTATTGAATTGGAGAAAGAATAAAGAAGTAATTCATTCGGGGAAATTAACGCATTACATTCCGGAAAATAACGTGTATGTATATTTCCGTCACAACGATAAAGAAAGCGTGATGGTTGTAATTAATAATGATGTAAATAAACATCAAATTAAGAACAGTCATTTTGAAGAAAATTTAAAAAAATACAATTCAGGTATAGATGTTATTTCTGGTAGAAAAATCGATTTAAAACAAGATATTTTAATTGAAGGAAAATCAAGTTTAATTTTAGAATTAAAATAAAACAAAATGAAAAAGACAATTGTTACTGCATTAGCTGTTTTAACTTTATTCAGTTGTAAAAATGAAGAAAAACAAGAAGTAGAAAAACAAGAAGAAAGTATTGTTGCATTTTCTCCTGAAGTAGAAGAAAACGCGGTTATTTACGAAGTAAACATTCGTCAGTATTCGCCTGAAGGAACTTTTAATGCCTTTACAAAAGACATTCCGCAATTGAAAGAATTAGGAGTGAAAATTATTTGGGTAATGCCAATTTTTCCAATTTCTCAAACCAAAAGAAAAGCAACAGGTGGCGATGATAGCAAATTTGCTTCTGAAATGCCTGAAGCGGAACAACAGAAATACTTAGGAAGTTATTATGCAGTTTCCGATTTCAAAAAAGTAAATCCTGAATTTGGAACAATTGAAGACTTTAGAAATTTAGTTAAAACAGCTCATGAAAATGGGATTTATGTTATTTTAGATTGGGTTCCAAATCACACAGGTTGGGATCATGTTTGGATTAAAGAACACCCGGAATTTTATACAAAAAATGCAAAAGGTGAAATTATCGATCCTATTAATCCAGAGACTGGAGAATCTTGGGGTTGGACAGATGTTGCCGATTTGAATTATGATAATAAAGAGCTTCGCAAGGAAATGACTTCTGATATGTTGCATTGGATCAAAAACGAAAACATCGATGGTTTCCGTTGCGATGTGGCAAGTAATGTTCCAACGGATTTTTGGCAACAAGCTATCCCACAATTACGAAAAGAAAAAAATATTTTCATGTTGGCCGAGGCTTGGGAACCGGAATTATTAAAAGAGGGTTTGTTTGATATGGCTTACGGTTGGGAAGCACATCATACCATGAATAGAATCGCTCAAGGGAAAAATACCGTGAAAGATTGGGATAAATTCATGACGGAAAATGAAAGTAAATATAGTTCTGATGATATCCTAATGAATTTTGTAGATAACCACGATGAAAATTCTTGGAACGGTACTATCAAAGGGAGATTAGGGAAAGCAGAAGAAGCAATGACTGCTTTATCTTATGTGATGCCTGGAATGCCATTAATTTACAGTGGAAATGAATACGGTTTGAATCACAGTTTGAAGTTTTTTGAAAAAGATTCTATTCCAAAAACAAAAGGAAAAGATTGGGAATTAAGAGCAAAATTAGGAAAATTAAAATCAGAAACTCTGGCTTTAAATGGTGGAAAAAGCAAAGCAAACTATACTAGAATTAAAACGGATGATGATGCCAATGTTTTAGCTTTTGTTCGTGAAAAAAATGGTAAAAAAGTAGTTTATATTGCGAATTTTTCAAACAATCCAATAAATACAAAAATTGCGATTACAGGTGAATTTATAAATTATATGACAGGTAAAATGATGGGGCTAAACGAAAAACAAGTTTACACAATTTTGCCTTGGCAATACTTTGTATTGGTAAATTAGTAATTTTTAAAGTTTTCTTTTTTGGTTTAAATATTTATTAACTTAATTAATTATCATTATGAAAAAAACATTACTTATTAGTCTTATCTTGTTTTTTCAGTTTGTTCAATCTCAGTTGATAGTTACTCCGAATCCTTTTGGAATGAATAGTGGCACTTTAACTGTAACGTATGGTTCAACAGGAGATTATTCTTTATTTGATCCATTAGGAAACCTTAATTTATATCTCTATACAGGTTTAGAAACAGACGGGGTTTCATCAACATGGGATTATCATGATATTTGGACTGATCCAGGAACTTTAATTCCATTAACTTGGAATAGCTCTGTTGGTGCATATGTAGCAACTTTAAATTTAGCAACTAGAAATTATTTTAGTGAGTTTACTCAAACTAGTGGATTAATTCCTCAGTCTACTTATGTGAATAATTGGTATTTTATCATAAGAAATTTTAATGGTAGCAGACAATCCGCGAATTTGATTGGAACCAATTATGGATTTACCCCGGGCACCTTATCTTCAGTTGATTTTCAACAAGAGGTAAAAGTGAGCGTCGTAAAAGGAAATGTTTTAAATTTATCTGCTAATGACATTCATCTTGATATTTATTCAATTACGGGTCAAAAAATAAAATCGGTATTGGTTTTATCGGGTAATGAACTGAACTTGCAGCTATCAGATAGAGGAATTTACTTTGCTAGAGTTACTTCTAATGAAAAGGAAAACTGGATTAAATTTATTTTTTAAACAAAATATAATTGCCTTGAACTACTATTTATAAAAAAATAAATAGTAGTTTTTTTATGTTCGATTATTAAATTTAAACAATTTAAATAATTATAACTTTGCAAAAAATAAATCATTTGAACTCAAAATACGATATTATCATCATTGGCGGAGGCGCAGCTGGATTTTTCACTGCAATTAATATTGTAGAGAAAAATTTAAAACTGAAAGTAGCTATTTTAGAACGAGGAAAAAGCGTTTTAGAAAAAGTACGTATTTCTGGTGGTGGTCGTTGTAATGTGACACATGCGTGTTTTGTGCCGAATGATTTAGTGAAATTTTATCCAAGAGGCGAAAAGGAATTAAAAGGTCCGTTTCATCAATTTTGTTCTGGCGATACGATTGAATGGTTTGAGAAACATGGAGTTGAACTAAAAATTGAAGATGATGGTAGAATGTTTCCCGTTTCTAATTCGTCTCAAACAATAATTGATTGTTTTTTAAAAGCGTCTCAAAAACTTAAAATCGATGTTTTAACGAGTCATAGTGTTCAGGAATTGTATCAAGGAGGTGATTATTGGAAAATATCTACAAATCAAGAGGTTTTTAGTTGTCAAAAAGTGATAGTGGCAACCGGTAGTAATCCGAAAATGTGGGAACTGCTACAAAATCTTGGGCATTCTATTATTCAACCTGTTCCATCGCTATTTACATTTAATATTAAAGATTCTCGAATCAAAGATTTGATGGGACTTTCGGCTTTGGCTTCGGTAAAAGTGAAGAAATCGAAATTGCAAGCATCTGGACCTTTGTTAATTACTCATTGGGGAATGAGTGGACCTGGAATTTTACGCCTTTCGGCATGGGGAGCTCGAGAATTAGCGGTTAAAAAATATCAGTTTGCAATCCAAGTCAATTGGTTAAACGAAGTTTCTTTTGAAGAAGCTATCGATTTGTTGAAAGAAATTAAGGAAGAAAATTCTAAAAAATTAGTTGCGAAATATGCCCAATTCGATTTGCCAAAGCGACTTTGGGAAAACCTGGTAAAAGCCTCAGGAATTTCAGTAAAAGCCTCAGGAATTTCAGATGAAACCAAATGGGCTGATGTCAACAAAAAGCAATTGAATGCTTTAGTTGAACAACTAACCAATGCCGAATTTCAAGTAAACGGAAAAAGTACGTTTAAAGAAGAATTCGTAACTGCTGGCGGAATCGACTTGAAAGAAGTGAACTTCAAAACAATGGAAAGTAAAATTTTACCAAACCTGTATTTTGCAGGAGAAATTTTAAATATCGATGCCATTACCGGCGGATTCAACTTTCAAAATGCTTGGACAGGTGGTTTTATTGTAGCAAATTCTATTTCTGAAGCAAATTAATTATCGGTTCAACCAATAAATACTTCCCGTTAAAATTGTAGCAAATCCAACCCATGCTAAGTATGGAATTAATAAATACCCAGCTCTTTTATCAATTTGCTTGAAAATATAATATGTTTCATAAATAACTAACCAAAGCAAAATAATTTCGATTAAGGCTAATAGGATATTGTTTAATCCAAAAAACAAATACGACCATAAAGCGTTTAAAAGTAATTGAATGGTAAAAAACAACAAACCTTTTTTAACCAATTCTTTGTTGCTTTCTAATTTGTTCCAAACCATTCCAGCTGCTATTCCCATCAGGATGAAAAGGATTGTCCAAACTGGTGCAAAAACTGAATTTGGAGGATTGAAAATTGGCTTTTTAATTAATGGATACCAAGTGGTTATGCTTGATTGCGTTACGTTGCTTGACAAGTAACCTACGGCCAAACAAATGGCAACACAATATACTATTTTAAGATATTTGCTCATATTTTCAATTTTATAGGCAAATTAACGAAATATCAAGGGAACAAATCAATCAAAATCGGTATTTTTGTCAAAATTTTAAGCTATGCTTACTGAAAAAGATTTTATAGCAACATCCTATAATTCCATTGAATCGGCAAGTTTCGAGTGGAGTGCGCCTAGCAATATTGCATTAGTAAAATATTGGGGAAAAAAAGAAAATCAAATTCCTGCAAACCCTTCAATCAGTTTTACATTAAACAATTGTAAAACAATCACAAAATTAGAAGTAGTCAAAAAATCGGAAAACACTAGTTTTTCATTCGATTTACTTTTTGAAGGTCAACCAAAAGAAGATTTCAAGCCAAAAATTCAAAAATTCTTCGAAAGAATTGAAAAATATTGTCCGTTTTTAAAAGAATATCATTTTAAAATCGACACACAAAACACCTTTCCTCATAGTTCAGGTATTGCCTCATCTGCATCTGGAATGGCGGCTTTAGCAATGAATATTATGAGTTTAGAAAAAGCAATCAATTCAACTATTTCAGATGATTATTTCTACTCAAAAGCTTCTTTTTTAGCAAGATTAGGTAGTGGTAGCGCTTGTAGAAGTGTCAAAGGAGAAGTGGTGGTTTGGGGTAATCATGCCGAAATTAGTGAAAGTTCGGATTTATTTGGAGCTGAATTTTCGGAAATGCATTCTAACTTTAAAAACTATCAAGACACGATTTTATTAGTAGATAAAGGTGAAAAACAAGTTTCGAGTACGGTTGGACACGATTTAATGCACAATCATCCTTATGCAGAAAGAAGATTTGCTCAAGCGCATGAAAATTTGTCAAATATAAAAGCCATTTTAACTTCTGGAAATATTGAAAAGTTTATTAAAGTTGTAGAAAGTGAAGCTTTAACTTTGCATGCTATGATGATGACTTCAATGCCGTATTTTATTTTAATGAAACCTAATACATTGGAGATTATTAATAAAATTTGGAAGTTCAGAAACGAGACTAAAATACCGGTTTGTTTTACATTAGATGCGGGTGCAAATGTGCATGTTTTGTATCCTGAAAATGTAAAAGAAAATGTGTTGCAATTTATTCAATATGAATTAGTTGGCTATTGTCAAAATGGTCAGTATATTTGCGACCAAATTGGTAATGGAAGTCAATTGATAATTGATAATTAACAATTGATAATGGAGAAGAAAAATGTTATAAAAGAAAAATCTTTTGAATTCGCTAAAGAAATTGTGTACCTTTATGAGGTTTTAGCAGATAAAAAAGAATTTGTTTTATCAAAACAATTATTACGTTCAGGAACTTCAATTGGAGCTAATGTTAGAGAATCTGAGCATGCTCAAAGTAAAGCTGACTTTGTTCATAAATTGTCAATTTCGCTTAAAGAAGCAAATGAAACGGAATATTGGTTAGATTTGTTGTATGAAACAAATTATCTGTCAGAAGAAGAGTTTCTTAATGTAAAAAATAAAAATATAGAGATATTGAAATTACTTACAAGTATAATCAATACTTCAAAAAAATAAATAATTATCAATTATTCATTATTAATTGTCAATTAAAAACTATGAAAGGACCACTTTTTTATTCAAAAATATTACTTTTCGGAGAGTATGGAATTATCCAAGATTCGAAAGGACTTTCAATTCCTTATAATTTCTATAATGGTGCTTTGAAAAATGATGGAAATACATCTGAAAGCGCTATTAAATCTAATGAAAGTTTAAAAAAATTCGTTGATTATTTGGAGCAATTACAAGTAAATCAACCTGAATTAGTAACTTTTAATTTAGGTGCTTTAAAGCAAGATGTTACTAGTGGAATGTATTTTGATTCTAGTATTCCGCAAGGATATGGAGTAGGAAGTAGTGGTGCTTTAGTAGCAGCGATTTACGATAAATATGCCAATGATAAAATCACGGTTTTAGAAAATTTAACGCGTGAAAAATTATTGCAATTAAAAACGATTTTCTCTCAAATGGAATCGTTTTTCCACGGAAAAAGTTCTGGTTTAGATCCGTTGAACAGTTATTTGAGTATTCCAATTTTAATCAATTCGAAAGATAACATTGAACCAACTGGAATTCCAACGCAAAGTACACAAGGAAAAGGTGCTGTTTTTTTAATTGATTCTGGAATCGTAGGTGAAACAGCTCCAATGGTTTCTATTTTTATGGAAAACTTAAAAGACAATGGTTTCCGTACGATGTTAAAATCACAATTCATAAAATATACAGATGCTTGTGTGGAAAACTTCTTACATGGCGACGTAAAATCGTTACTTGAAAATACCAAGCAATTATCAAAAGTGGTTTTAAATAACTTTAAACCAATGATTCCTGAACAATTCCATCAAGTTTGGCAAAAAGGAATCGACACAAACGATTACTATTTAAAATTATGTGGTTCTGGCGGTGGCGGTTATATTTTAGGATTTACGCAAGATTTAGATAAAGCGAAAGAATCACTAAAAGACTATAAATTGGAAGTAGTTTATAATTTTTAGATAGGTAATAGGTTATTGGTAATAGGTAATGGGGTTTTATATTTTCATACCAATTACCAATCACCCATAACCTAAAACCATTAAAGAAATGCTTACACGCAAATCCAAATTAGTCCTTACAAAAATCTTCAGCTTCTTTTCTGTGATTAGAGGTTATAATATTTGGGTCGTGGCATTAGCACAATATCTTTCTGCTATATTCATCTTGGCTCCCGAAAAAAGAGCTTTAGATATTATTTTAGATTGGCGTTTGTTTCTAATCGTTTTAGCTTCTACACTTACAATTGCTTCGGGTTATATTATCAATAATTTTTACGATGCTAAAAAGGATTTAATTAATCGTCCAAAAAAAGCCATGATAGACCGTTTGGTGAGTCAGGAAACGAAATTAAAAGTTTATTTTGGAATTAATTTCGTGGTCGCTTTTTTGATGTTTTTTATTTCTTGGCGAGCGGTTTTGTTTTTTTCAACTTACATTTTTCTAATTTGGTTTTATTCGCATAAGTTGAAGAAAATGTTTTTAATAGGAAACATCACGGCGGCAGTTTTAGCAGTATTACCATTCTTTGGAATTTTAATGTATTACAAGAATTTTTACAATGTTATTTTTGCGCATGCGATTTTCTTGTTGTCGTTGATTTTAATTCGCGAATTAATCAAAGATTTGGAAAATATTGAAGGTGATTTGGTTGCCGATTATAAAACTATTCCGGTAGTTTTTGGTGAAAAAATGGCAAAAACAATAATGACGGTTTTAACAATTTCAACTTTAATTCCAGTTTATTTTTTGATTGAAGTTTATGATGTAGGTTACATGGATATTTACTTCTATCTAAGTTTAATTGGTTTGCTGTTTTTTACATTGTTATTGTGGAAATCTTCATCAAAAACCGATTATTTAAAACTTCATTTTTTATTGAAATTTATTATTGTTTCAGGAGTTTTTTGTATAGTTTTAATAGAACCTTCTGTTTTAATTCATGGCAAAAAATTGATTTCAACATATTAGTTATATCTTTGCAAAAATTGTTTAGAATATGTCACGTCATCAAGATAGCGATAAAAGTCGTCCGGGTTCAGGAAGACAAGGAGGGTACAAGAAAGATAGTAATTCAAGAGGTAATGCGCCAATTCGTAAATCACCATCTAAATTTGCATCAAAACCTGACGCAACGAAACCAGCTGCAGCTAAAGGGCCAAAATCTCCAAAAAAACCATCTAATCCAGATGAAATTCGTCTAAATCGTTATATTTCTAATTCGGGAATGTGTAGCCGTAGAGATGCGGATATTTACATTCAAAGTGGGAATGTAAAGGTAAATGGTGTGGTAATTACCGAAATGGGTTACAAAGTAAAATTAACCGATTCAGTTCAGTTCGACGGTGTGAATATTACACCAGAAAAGAAAGAATATATCTTGTTGAATAAACCTAAAAACTTCTCTACAGCAGGAGACGATTCGCAAGGCTCAGCTAATGTTTTGGACTTAGTTCGAAATGCAACTAAAGCCAAATTACAACCTGTAGGAAGAATGGACAAAACCACAACCGGTTTGTTGTTGTTTACTAATGATAACGAAATCATTCAAAAATTCACGGCGCCAAATCAACGTTCATCTAAAG
Source organism: Flavobacterium channae (assembly GCF_021172165.1). Lineage (NCBI taxonomy): Bacteria > Pseudomonadati > Bacteroidota > Flavobacteriia > Flavobacteriales > Flavobacteriaceae > Flavobacterium > Flavobacterium channae. The sequence goes on from NZ_CP089096.1 coordinate 336,384, forward strand.
TGTATCAAGTAACATTAGATAAAAATTTGAAGTTTGAAGATTTAGAGCGTATCCAAAAAGGATTAACTATTGATGAACACCGTGTTTACGTTGAGGAAATTTCATACATTGAAAATGAACCGAAAAGTGAAATCGGTTTAAAAATGAAAACTTCAAACGTAAAAATCGTTCGTAGAATTTTCGAACATTTAAAATATGATGTTTTAAAAGTAGACCGCGTAACATTCGCAGGTTTAACTAAGAAAAATTTACCTAGAGGCGATTGGAGATTCTTAACAGAGCAAGAAATCATCAACCTTAAAAATGCTTAAACGTATTTTTTGAAACACATAGGCACATAGATTATTTTATGTGTCTTTTTTTATGAATTTTTCACAACGCTATGTTTTCTATGCGCAGTGAAACGACTTTTTTTAAAACTATGGAACCTATATGCCTATGTGTTTCAAATAAAAAATAAAATAATCTATGCCAAATCAACTACAACAAATCGCCATTCGATGGTTCGATGCTTTCAATACAAAAAACTTAGAAAAATTATTAGAATTATACGACGAAGAAGCCCAACATTTCAGTCCGAAATTAAAAATTCGTCAACCCGAAACCAATGGTTTAATAATCGGAAAAGAAGCTATGCGCGTTTGGTGGCAAGACGCTTTTGATAGATTACCAACGTTACATTACAAAGTAACTTCGTTAACCGCCAACACCGACCGAGTTTTCATGGAATACACACGTCAAGTAGCAGGTGAAGCAGATATGTTAGTAGCCGAAGTTTTAGAAATTAAAGATGGGAAAATTGTGTTTTCTAGGGTTTATCATGGGTAATGATATTCTTTTTTTGTCATTTCGACGTAAGGAGAAATCACATAATGTTAAACTTTTATAGATGACCATTTATCAACTAAAGACGCGAAATGACTTGTTTGTGGAGTAGATTTTCCATCTATTGTTAGACTTTCAACTTCTAAGTCTATTAGTAAATCAATTATATCGTTTAATTGATTTTTTGATAAATCTATATTGTAATGATTGGTTTCTATGTCTTCCTCTCTATTGTGCTTTTCAGGTTTAGCAATTTTGTTGTTATTCAAAATGTCGAGTAATTTATCTACTAAAGCAATATTTTCAGTTTTTGCTAACTCATTAATTGTAGATTTAATTGTAAGATAATCAATGATATTTTTCATTTTTGTTTACTTACATTTAGTTACCCCTCAAAAACATAATCCGCATAAACCTGCTCAATCTCAGTAAACACATCTAACAATTGATTGATTCCATCTGTGGTAACCAATTTTTGTTTGTATTCTTTAAAACCGTGAATGCCTTTGAAATAATTGGTGTAATGACGACGCATTTCGTTGATTCCTAAACGTTCGCCTTTCCATTCAACACTCCAAATTAAGTGATTTCTTGCGGCTTCAATTCGGTCTCTCATGCTTGGCGGAGCTAATTTTTCTCCTGTAGCAAAATAATGTTTAATTTCATTAAAAATCCAAGGATAACCAATCGCAGCACGACCAATCATCATACCATCTAAACCGTATTTGTTTTTGTATTCCAATGCTTTTTCAGGAGAATCAATATCACCATTTCCAAAAATAGGCATTGTAATTCTAGGATTTTCCTTCACGCGTTGAATGTGCGACCAATCTGAATGCCCTTTATACATTTGCGCACGTGTTCTTGCATGAATGGTTAAAGCTTGCACGCCAATATCTTGTAAACGTTCGGCTACTTCATCAATATTTATTGAATTTTCATCCCAACCCAAACGCGTTTTTACGGTAACTGGCAAACTCGTTCCTTTAATAACTGCTTTTGTTAGACGAATCATCAAATCAACATCTTTTAAAACACCTGCTCCAGCTCCTTTACAAACAACTTTTTTAACTGGGCAACCAAAATTGATGTCGACCAAATCAGGTTGAACAGTGTCTACAATTTTTGCCGACATTTCCATTGCTTCTTCATCGCCACCAAAAATCTGAATACCAACAGGGCGTTCGTAATCAAAAATATCTAGTTTTTGTTTGCTTTTCATAGCATCACGAATCAATCCTTCCGATGAGATAAATTCAGAATACATTAAGTCAGCACCATGCAATTTACATAAACGACGAAATGGTGGGTCGCTTACATCTTCCATTGGAGCTAATAATAAAGGAAAATCGGGTAGTATAATGTTACCAATTTTAGGCATTGTGCATCAATTTTTTGCAAAGATATGAATTTTTTAAATCGTATTGGTTTACATAGTCTTCATACGTTTAAAATCCAAAACTTTAGTTTATATTTGCAGATTAAACGACAAGGGTTTTGAAGATGAAAATGGCTCTTGTACTTGAACTTTACATTCAAAGATGAAACACATTAGAAATTTTTGCATAATTGCACACATTGACCACGGAAAAAGTACGTTAGCCGACAGATTGTTGAGTGCTACACAAACCGTTTCGGCTCGCGAAGAAAAAGCCCAGTTGCTAGATAACATGGACTTAGAGCGCGAACGTGGGATTACCATAAAAAGTCACGCCATTCAAATGGAGTACAAATACAAAGGAGAAGATTATATCTTAAACTTAATTGACACTCCAGGTCACGTGGATTTCTCGTATGAGGTTTCTCGTTCGATTGCGGCTTGTGAAGGTGCTTTGTTGATTGTTGATGCAGCGCAAAGTATTCAGGCACAAACCATTTCAAATTTATATTTGGCTTTAGAGAATGACTTGGAAATTATTCCGGTTTTAAATAAGGTAGATTTACCAAGTGCTAATCCTGAAGAAGTTAGTGATGATATTATCGATTTATTAGGATGTGATTTAGAAGATATCATTCACGCTTCTGGAAAAACAGGTTTTGGTGTAGAAAATATTTTAGCGGCAATTATTGAGAAAATTCCAGCTCCTAAAGGAAATAAAGATGAGCCACTTCAAGCTTTGATTTTTGATTCGCACTACAATCCATTTAGAGGAATTGAAGTAATTTTCCGTGTTGTCAACGGGGAAATGAAAAAAGGTCAGAAAATTAAATTCATGGCAACTGGAAATGAATATTTTGCTGATGAAGTAGGAACTTTGAAATTAAATCAAGTGCCTAAAAATGTCATTTCTGCTGGAGATGTAGGCTATTTGGTTTCTGGAATTAAAGAAGCAAAAGAAGTAAAAGTTGGGGATACGATTACCGATGCGAAAGAACCAACTCAAAATGCCATTCAAGGATTTGAAGATGTAAAACCAATGGTTTTCGCTGGAATTTATCCTGTAGATACTGAAGATTACGAAGATTTACGTGCTTCGATGGAAAAATTGCAATTGAACGATGCGTCATTAGTTTTCCAAGCGGAAAGTTCGGCTGCATTAGGATTTGGTTTCCGTTGTGGATTCTTAGGAATGTTACACATGGAAATTATCCAAGAACGTTTAGAGCGTGAGTTTGATATGACTGTAATTACTACGGTTCCTAACGTTTCGTATCATGCGTTCACAAAAAAAGAGCCTGATACTGTTTTAATCGTAAACAATCCGTCAGATTTACCAGAACCTTCAAAATTAGATAGAGTAGAAGAGCCTTATATCAAAGCGACTATCATTACAAAATCAGATTTCGTTGGAAACGTAATGAGTTTGTGTATCGAAAAACGTGGTTTAATAACAAATCAAACGTATTTAACACCAGAACGTGTTGAATTGAATTTCGATATGCCATTAGCGGAAATCGTATTTGATTTTTATGATAGATTAAAAACGGTTTCTAAGGGTTATGCTTCTTTTGATTATCATCCAATAGGAATGCGCGAATCAAAATTAGTTCGTTTAGACGTTTTATTAAATGCGCAACCAGTAGATGCACTTTCAGCATTAATTCATGAGAGTAACGCTTACAACATTGGTAAAAAAATGTGCGAAAAACTAAAAGAATTAATACCAAGACAACAATTTGATATTCCTATTCAAGCAGCAATTGGAGCTAAAGTTATTGCTCGTGAGACTATCAAAGCTTTAAGAAAAGATGTAACTGCTAAATGTTACGGAGGAGATATTTCGCGTAAACGTAAACTTTTAGAAAAACAGAAAAAAGGTAAAAAACGTATGCGTCAAGTTGGAAACGTAGAAATTCCTCAAGAAGCATTTATGGCTGTTTTGAAATTAAACGATTAGAGAAAAATTAAATAATTAACAAAAAGTTTGAATATTTTTTAATATTCAAACTTTTTTAATTCTGATTAATTTCGGTTTTTCTTTTTTTACTATTTTTATATCAATGATTTTAACCCCAAACGGATCATGAAAAAAATACTGTTAATATTTGCTTGTTTTTATTCTGGTTTTTTGTTTTCACAAGCAATAACTGTTGATAACACTTCAAATTCACCTGCGCAATTAGTTGATTTGTTGCTTGGAAATTCTTGTGTTGAAGTTTCTAATATTTCGGTTTCTTCAAATCAAGCGGTTGCTTATTTTAATCAAAATGGTTCTTCATTTCCAATAGCAGAAGGAATTATTATTAGAAACGGTATTGCAACACACACTCAAGGACCCTATACAGGCAATAACTTAAGTAGTTCGGTAACGCCAACTGGAGATGCTTTTTTGCAAAATTTAAGTGATAATAATGGAGGGAATAGTCCAATTGTAAATGCAGAGTTTTTAGAATTTGATTTTATTCCGCTTTCAAATAGTTTTAGCTTTAATTTTTTGTTTGCTTCAAATGAATATGGATTTTATCAATGTGAATTTAGTGATGTTTTTGCCTTTGTATTAACCGATTTATCTTCCGGAGTTTCTACTAATTTAGCGGTTATTCCAGGAACAAATACACCAGTTTCCGTAACTACAATTAGAAATAGCATTTACAATGATCCATCAAGTCCAAATAACAGTTGTGCCTCTATAAATCCAAGTTTTTTTGGAACATATAATGTTGGAAATCCTACTTCTGCATTAAATATGAGAGGGCAAACAGTGGTTATGAATGCTTCTTCAGTTGTTGTTCCAAATACACCATATAGAATTCGTTTGGTTATTGGTGATTATGCAAATTCAGGATTTGATTCAGCAGTCTTTTTATCAGCAGGAAGTTTTACCACTACTTTAGATTTAGGACCAGATCAGATTATTTGTACCGGTGATACTTTTTTTCTGGAAACCGACTTAGATAATACTTTTACCTATACTTGGTACGAAAATGGTAATCCAATTCCGGGAGAAGTTAATTCTTCTTACACTGTTACTCATCCTGGAATTTATACAGTGGAAGCCGTAAGAGGTTCTTGTTTGATTACAGATACAATTGAGTTCACTGATTTAGCTGTGAATACCCCTCAAGATTTACTGACTTGTAATACTGGTGCTGGAACTTATAGTTTTAATTTAACTAGTAATGATGAAACTGCATTAGGAATAGATACAGCAATTTATGATGTTTTATATTATGAATCTCCTGCAGATATTGTTGCAAATAATCCAATTCCTAATGGAAATTTATCTTCTTATTCAAGTTCTGGAGGACAAACAATTTATATAAAAATACTAAACACTGTTACAGGTAATTTTTGTGATGCTGTTTACTCTTTTGATTTAATTGTTACTAATGCTGTTGTGGCAACACCACCAAATCCAATTTCTGTATGTGAAGGTCAAGGAAGTACGGGTTATACCTTTGGTGCTGTTACTACAAATGAAGTTTTAAATGGGCAATCACCAGCAAATTATACGGTTACGTATTACAATTCTGTTGGTGAAGCAACTTCAGGTACAAATCCTGTGTTGTCGGTGTCTATTCCAAACGGAACGACAACAGTTACTGTTGGTATAAGAATGCAAGATAATTCAAATCCTAGCTGTTTTGATGTTACTTCAGTTACAATTACTGTTAATCCTTTACCTGTTGTTGATGATATACCAGATCCAGTTGAATGTAGTCAATATACTTTACCAACAATTGCCAATGGGACATATTATCTTTTACCAGGTGGTCCAACTACTCCAGGGCAAGTACAGTACAATATAGGAGATATTTTAGTAGATGGTGGTACCTATTATATTTTTGCTGGTCCTGATGCAAATGGTTGTACAAATGAATCAAGTTTTAATTTAACTTTAATAGATGAATATACTCCTCAATTAGATCATTGTGGTACTTTTATTGTGCCAACGCCTCCAGAAAATATTGGTAATTTTTATACACAGCCAGGAGGTCCTTCTGGAACTGGAGTTGTAGTGCCTGCAGGAACGGAATATGTTAATACCACAGCAGCTACTTTTACAGAGACATTGTATTACTATGCTGAAATAAATGGAATATTGTGTAGGGATGAGCAATTTGTTTTTTACGTTCACCCGTTGCCACTTGTAGATGATCCGGCAGATGTTACCACTTGTGATTCTTATGTATTACCAGCTTTAATTAATGGAGTTTATAATACTTCTTCGGATGGAAGTGGAACAACTTTAAATCCAGGAGATGTAATAAGTGTTAATGGACCTAATTTTCCAGGTACTTATTATGTTTTTAATTCTCTAGGTCACACAAATAGTCAAGGACAGCCTGGAACATGTACAGACTTTAATGATATTGTAATTGATTTAGTTGATACATCTGTGTTTTCAGCTGTTTCTGGTTGTGGATTTTATACATTACCTGCTGTTCCTTTTGGAGGTTATTTTACTGCTCCAAATGGTGGCGGAACTCAAATTACAGATTTGAATATAACTTCTTCTCAAGTTGTTTATTATTTTACAAATACGACGACTTTGCCAAATTGTACTTCTAATTTAAATTATAATATCACTATTAATCCATTACCATTAGTTGATACAATTCCGAGTGGTACGCATTGTGGTGAATTTGTTTTACCTGTTTTAGCAAATGGTAGTTATTATACTTTACCAGGAGGTCCAACGGTTCTAGGGCAAGTACCTTTAAGTGCTGGACAAAGAATTGATTTGTCGGGAGTAAATTTAGCACCAGGAACATATTATATTTATAACGGTTTAGATGCTAATAATTGCGAAAATGAGTCAAGTTTTACAATTAATTTGAATCCATTCCCTCCAACAGATAATGTTTTCAGTAGAACAGAATGTTTGCCTTACACTATTCCTGCACCAACCAACGGTACAATTTATACAGCTCCAGGTGGTCCTGCGGGTGGAGGTTCTGTAGTTTCTTCAACACAATCTTTTGATTCAACTCAAACTTTCTATTTGTATAATATTGATACTACAACAGGGTGTGAAATTAATCGTCCATTTACAGTAACTTATAATGGAATCAACTTGCCAGATTATCAAAATGTGAATGTTTGTGAGTATGAAAACTATCAATTGCCTGCATTAACACATGTAGCTCCAACACCTTTTGATTACACTATTGGCTATTTTTATGATCCAAATGGAGTAAACCCTTTGCCAAACGGAACTGTTTTTAATGTTCCAAATACTACTACAACAATTTATGTTTATGCAGTAAATGGAGACCGAATTATTTGTACACAAGAAGATAGTTTTGATATTGTAGTTTCAGAAACACCCAACTTAGCCGCTTTAGGATTGGTGTTTGACAATGAGGAATGTGGAACTTATGTGTTGCCAACGCTACCAACAACAACTTATAATATTGGTTATTATTCACAATCTGGTGGAAATGCGGCTGATTTAATTACGAATTTGAATATTTCAACACCTGGGACGTATACCTATTTTGTGTATGCTTCGGCTATTGGTAATCCAAACTGTAATGATGAAATTTCATTTACATTCACAGTTCATCCACTACTTGATATTACAATTCAAGGAGGAATTATTTGTGTGGATTCTGAAACAAATGAACCCTTAAGAACATTTACTATGAATTCAGGCTTGAATCCTGCCTTTTTTACGGTGAATTGGTATTTGAATGGAACTTTGATGGGAACTGGTCCAAGCTATGAAGCTTCATTAGCTGGTGTTTATACGGTTGAATTTATAAAACTTATTCCTGATGTTGGAGCAAATTGTAATTACAATACTACTACCGTGACTATTGTTCAATCTGGACCGGCCGTTGCTGATTTTACTGTAAGTACTCCTTTTGAAAATAACACTTTTATAACGGTTAATTTAACTGGTGGTTTTGGTGATTATCTCTATCAATTAGTTTACCCAGGTGGTAGTTTATCTGGATATCAATCAAGTAATGTATTTACTAATTTGCCTACAGGAGAATACTATGTGAATATTTATGATATTTTAGGAAATTGTTCGCCAACTATTGTTGGTCCAATTTATATTATTAATTATCCAAATTATTTTACACCAAATGATGATGGTGTTAATGATAATTGGAATATTTGGGATTTAAGTCATCAGCCTGATGCTGTGATTAATATTTTTGATCGTTACGGTAAATTTCTAAAACAAATGTCGCCCACTAGCTCAGGTTGGGATGGTACTTATAATGGAGAGAAATTACCATCAACCGATTATTGGTTTACAGTTGAATACTTACCACAAAACGCGACTGCTAAGCGAATATTTAAAGCGCATTTTTCTTTAAAAAGATAACTTATTAACATTAACAATTGACCAATTTTCTTTTTGTAAAAGTTGAAGTAACTTTACATTATGTATGCTTTAGTTGATTGTAATAATTTTTACGTTTCGTGCGAACGTGTTTTTCAACCTCATTTGAATGGTAAACCTGTTGTGGTTTTATCTAACAATGATGGTTGTGTAATTTCGCGTAGTAATGAAGCTAAAGCACTTGGTGTTCCTATGGGAGCTCCCGAGTTTAAAGTCCGTGATGAGATTAAGCAACACGACATACATGTTTTTTCATCGAATTATGCTTTGTATGGTGATTTAAGTCATCGTGTAATGGCAACTTTAGCGCATTTTACACCAAATGTTGAGGTGTATAGTATTGATGAAGCTTTCCTAAATTTTACTGGACAAACCATACCAGATTATCATGAATATGGTTTGCAAATACGTAAGCGAATTTTAAAATGGTTGAGTATTCCAACGGGAATTGGATTTGCACCTTCGAAAGCTTTGTCTAAAATGGCCAATCATATTGCTAAGAAGTTCCCTGAGCGTACTCAAGGTGTCTATGTTATTGATACCGATGAAAAACGTATAAAAGCTCTTAAATGGACTAAAATTGGTGATGTTTGGGGAATTGGCTATCGCTTAACCAAGAAAATGCATGCCAAAGGTATTATAACTGCTTACGATTTTACTTTGCCAAAGAATGAATGGTATATTAGAAAAGAAATGGGAGTTGTGGGAATGCGTTTGAAATACGAATTAGAAGGTAAATCTGTTTTGGAAATGGAAGAGCCAAAAGCAAAGAAGAATATTGCAGTTACTCGAAGTTTTGAAAAGGATATTAGTGATTTTGATGAACTAAAAGAACGCGTAGTTACATTTGCTAGTGTTTGTTCAGAAAAATTGCGAAAGCAAAATTCATGTTGCTACGGTGTTATTTTGTATTTAAGTAAAGATAGGTTTCGTGCTAATGGCGAAAAATATAGTTTTTATCGTTTGCAAACATTGTCGTTTCCTAGTAATACTGCTTTTTCAATAAGTGGATTGGCAATTAAGATGCTTAAAGAATTATATGAGGAAGGTGCGGTTTATAAAAAGGCAGGTGTAATTGTAACTGATATAATTCCAGCGAATCAGAAGCAATTCCATTTGTTTGATGATGAAAATCCAAAATTCCAAAAATTAATGGAAGTTATGGATGCTTATCACGAGAAAGTAGGGGAGCGTAAAATCCGATTGGCTAGTCAAGATTTAAAGCGTACTTGGAAAATGAAACAAAATCATTTGTCGAAACGTTATACCACAAATTTTAACGAATTAATAGAAGTGAAATGTCAGTGAAATCTAAAATTACCTTCTTTGTTCCAGATTCGGATAACCCGATAATGGTTCCTTTTGTTTCAGGTGAAATAAAGGCTGGTTTTCCTTCTCCGGCAGCAGATTTTGAAGAGTTAAAACTGAGTTTAGATCATTTGTTGATTAAGAATAGAGAAGCTACTTTTTATGCAAAAGCAAGCGGAAATTCAATGATAGAAGCAGGAATAGATGATGGCGACATTATGGTAATTGATAGAAGTTTGGAACCTCATAATAATGCTATTTCAGTTTGTTTGATTGATGGGGAGTTTACTGTAAAACGCATTAAGAAAGATGGCGAAGAATTGTATTTAATGCCTGAAAATTCACAATACAAACCAATTAAAGTAGAAGAGGAGAATGAATTGATAATTTGGGGAATTGTAACTTATGTAATTAAGAAAATGAAATAAAAAAAGAGGCTGATTTTAATCAGCCTCTTTTTTATCTATATATTATTGATATTAGAAGTTAGCTCTATTGTCTTTAATTTCTGCTTTCTCTTTTAAAGCTATATAACTCATAGAAACCGCGTAAGATCTGTTTTGAGATCTATCTTGAGTAATATAAGTCTCATAACTTGGAACTTCAGGGGCTTTAGTTACAGCTTTAGCTCTAACCATAAACATTCCTGTATTTCCTTCAATGATTTCAGAAGTTTTACCCGCAGCTAAACCAAATGCTTTACCAACAACTTTTGGCTCGTTTCCGATATTTGGAACAACTGGTGCTTTTAATGAAACTCCAGTAGCAGTTTGTACTGTAGCTCCAGATTTTTTAGCAGCTTCTTCTAATGAAGCTCCGCTCATTTTTTTCTTAATGATTTCAGCTTTTTTCTGATTTTTGATGATTGGTTCAACAGATTGTTTAGCAATATCGATTGGTAATAAACCGCTTTCGTTTCTGTCTTTTAATTTTGCAATAACAAAACCTTGAGGAACTTCAAAACGTCTTACATCTCCAATTTCTGTATCTTTATTGAATGACCATCTTACAATTTCTCTTTGAGAACCTACACCTTGAACATACTCGTCAGAACCTTTTAAGTTTGTTGCAGGAATAACTTCTAATCCAGCTTTTTTAGCTAAAGCAGCAAAATCAGCATTTTCATTAGCATCAGCCTCTAATTGACTTGCTTTTGTATAAATAGCATCGATTGTAGCTTCAGATGGTTGGATTTTTTGAGCAACAGTCCCTAATAAAACAGCGTTGTATTTATCCATTACTTTAATAACGTGGAAACCATAATCTGTTTCTACAACTCCAATAGTTCCAACTGCATTGTTGAATACGAAATCATTAAACTGAGGAACCATTTGTCCTGGAGTAATGTTGTCATACTCACCACCATTATTTTTAGAACCTGGATCGTCAGAATTTGTCATTGCTAACATTGCAAAATTTCCAGGATTAGCTTTAGCTTGAGCTAATAAATCGTTAGCTAATGCTTGAGCTTCTTCTTTAGTTCTTGTAGCAGTTGATTGAGGAGCTCCTTTGTAAGCTAATAAAATGTGACTAGCTTTTGCACTTGCGTTTCCTTTTTTAGCAACCATTCTTGAAATACATTGGTGACCATTGAAAACATAAGGACCATAAACACCACCAACTGGCAAGTTGAACAACTCTTCTTGATAGTCGATAGGTAAATCTTTTTTAGTTACGTATGTAGAATCAAATTTGATATCTGAATTTGCATTTACAAACTCACCAACATTAGCAACAGAATCAAATTTTACTTTTACATCGCCAATAGAAGATAGCATAGCTTGCTCATCTTCTTTAGATGGTTTGTTTTCTACTAAAACAAAATCGACACTAGTTGTGTTATCTGATTTGTATTTTTTAGGAGATTTTTTCATGAAGTCGATGATTTCAGCATCTGAAACTTTTACTTGATCATCAGCAACAGTTGAGAAAGCTACAGTTACATAGTCAAAATCAGCTTTATCATTTTCTAACTTGTATAAATATTTACCTTCAGCTTTAGTTGTATAAACACCAGATTTAATCATTGTGTTATACATTTGCTCAAGGGCATATCTTTCAATGTTTTTCTCAAATTCTTTCCATTGTAACCATTGTGTTTGGTCTGGAGCGTTTTTGATTCCTTTTAAAGACTCTTTGAATTTGTTTTCGTCAAACTGACCAGCAGCATTCAAAAATTGAGGATTTTGAGCTAAGTTAGGATTTTGTTTGATAACGTTAATTAATTGCTCGCTACCAATTTTTAAACCTAATTTTTCAAACTCTTCTGTAAGGATAATTCTTCTAACTTCTTGATCCCAAGCACTATTTAAAGCTTGAGTTGAACTAGTACCTTGTCCTTGCTTTTCAATCATTGCAACATTTTGCATAAATTGTTGTGCTTCAATGTCTGTTCCGTTTACAGAACCTACATCATTTGCTCCTGCTCCAAAAGTTCCACTTTGAATTACATCTGCAAGTACAAATGAAAACAATGCTAAAGCAATGATAATGATTAAGAAGAATGAACGTTGTCTAATTTTAGATAAAACTGCCATTTTTATTCGTGTTTAATTTTTTTCAGAGGGCGAAAATACAATTATCTATTTAATAATAAAATAGTAAAGTTATATTTTACTTGAATTTTTTAAAGATTTTTATCTTTTTTCTTCTTTTACAGAAAAACGAACTAATTCAATTTTTTTATTACTTGCGGAATGAATGATTATTTCGAAATTTTCAATGATAATTTTTTCTTCATTCGTAGGTATTTCTTTAGTATGATTTACAATAAAACCGCCTAAAGTTGTATATGAATCTGATTCGGGAATCTGTAAATTATATTTTTCATTTAAGAATTCTACTTCTAATCGAGCAGAAAACAAATAAACATTTTCTTCTAAGATTTCATCGATTAATTCTTCGTCTAAATCATGTTCGTCTTCAATTTCTCCGAAAAGTTGTTCGATAATATCTTCTACTGTAATAATACCAGAAGTTCCACCATATTCGTCTAATACAACTGCGATACTTTTTCTTTTTTTGGTTAATAAATCCAACGCATCTTTTATGAAAATAGTTTCAGGAATGTATTCAACTGGAATCATTACGCTTTTAATAGTTTTTGGTTTTTTGAAAAGTTCAAAAGAGTGAACATAACCTAAAATGTCATCAATCGAATTCTGATAAATAAGCAATTTAGAATAGCCTGTTTTAACGAAAGTGTCTTTTAATTCAGAAACTGAATCTAAAATATCAACACCACTAATTTCGGTTCTTGGTGTCATGATATCTCTAGCTTTTAAATCCGAAAATTCTAAAGCATTTTGAAAAATTTGAATTTCTGAATCTATTTCGTTTTCATCTGATACATTGCTCATTTGTTCAGTAATATAGTTGCCTAATTCAACTTTACTAAAATATTCTTGTACTTGGTCTCCAGGTGTTTTAAAGAATTTTCGAAGGATGATGTCCGAAATCCAAATAATAAATTTTGTTGGCCAAAAGAATAATTGATAAAAGAAATAGCTTGGTACTGCAAAAAATTTGATAAATGAATTGGCATAAATTTGAAAAAATACTTTTGGTAAAAATTCAGCCGTTAACAAAATAATTGCAGTAGAGATTAAAGTTTGAAGTAACAATCCAACAAATGCGGAAAGATGAAGGTAGTTGTTGAAAAAATCAATAATTAAATCTCCGGAATAAAAACCATAAACAACTAATACTACATTGTTACCAACGAGCATTGCGGTTATAAACTGAGAAGGTTTTTCGGTTAGTTTGTTTAAAATAGAAGCATTAAAGTTGTTTTGCCTTTTTTCTATCGATAAGTATACTTTGTTTGATGATACATAAGCGATTTCCATTCCGGAAAAAAAAGCAGAAAGTAATAGGCAAATTACTATAATGGCTATATCCATTTATTTATTTTCTGTTTTGGTATTTGTTTTGAAAATGTCTTCTGAAAAAGAACATACCTACAGCCACAAGAGCTATAATTAAACTTAATAAAATATCATTGAAAGGTCTTCCTTCTTGATACTTTTTAAAAGCATCATAAACGAAGAAACCTGCGAAAATCAAATAGATATATTGGATGAATTTTAAATAAGTCATTGTGAAATAATTTTATCAAATGTAATAAAAAGGGAAATGTAAAACAATTATTTATTCAGTGGTGTTTACTTCTCCACTACTTTTTTGCATGTTAAAGATTTTAAAATCTTTACTAAAATCTACACCAGGGCCTTCAAGATAACCACCAGCTTCATCTGAGTATTTAAAATGTTTTTCTGTAAAAAACCATTCGTTTTTTTGGTCAAAATACAATTGCGACGTTTCTAGTTTTTTTCCATTTTGGGAACTAATAGTAACATTACCTTGTAAGTCGATAATATCGGTTTTTTTATAAGAAACGGCATAATTAGCCACAATGGTTGTAGTGTTTCCTTTATCGTCAAAAAGGGTTACATGAATTCCTTTAGGGAATTCGGTAAATGGATTTACGATATTACTATAATCAAGCATTTTAGGGCTTTTTAATATCGATTTGATTCTGCCAGAATCGGTGTATTTTAAATTTAATGTGTCGGCTTCACCAGTAGGAATAAAACTAGTTTCACTTAGTTGTTGTACTTTTTTGATGTCGCTTTCACATGAAAAAAACATAGTCACGATAAAAATCGTGACCATGTTTAGAATATTATTTTTAATGAATATCTTCATTTTATAAACTTGGAACAGCTATACTTTCTCCAACCCAACAGTTGAAAGCGATTCTTTGACCAGCTTTTCCTGATTGGAAAATTTCTGTTTTAGAAGGAGCAGCAGCTCTATATTTAGCTGCATTACTACTTGCTTGAGATCTTAAAGAAGAATCTACAGCAGCAGCTTTATCACAATATTGTGCAGCTAACCAATACATTGCTCTTTTTTCAAACTGATCGTTACCACAATCGTTGATGCTTGATCCATAAAGAGAAGCAATTAATAAATATGCTTTTCCGTAAGATGGTTTAACAGCTAAAGCTTTTCTTGCATAGTTACGAGATTGAACTTTATTTGATTTGCTGTAAATACTAGCCATTTTGTAATAAACATTAGCTTTTTTAGTGTTGTCTTTGTATAACTCAGCTGCTTGATTAAAATAATCCATAGCTTTTGTTATGTTTTTTCTTTGATATTCAACAACTCCTAATTTTTCAGCTGCATCAGCACTTGGGTTTAATTTGTAAAGTGCTTCTGAAATTTTAGAGAATAATGGATCTGTATCACATTCTTTAGCTTCTAAACGGTTAGCAGCTCTTTTTAACCACTCTTCGTTAGTTTTGTTGGCTTCAAAGCTTTTTTGATAGAAAGGAATTAACTTAGCACATGTAGAAAGTTCAAGAATAATATTTCCCATATCATTTCTAACACCTGAGAAAATTTCTAAGTTTTCTTCTAATCTTGCTTTTCTTTTTACTTCTCTATCAGAAAGAGCAACGCCAGAATCTTCTTTGCTAATTAAAGCATCTTTCTCATTTGTAAGTTCTTCTTCTTCTTCGTCTAATTTATTAGCTAAATCGTCGTATTTATCAAAAACTTGTTGTAATTCTACGCCTTGATTTGCTTTGTGTTTGTTTACTAAGATTTCAAAGTAAACGTACATAGCTTTAGCATATTTAAAGTTTGCGTAATCAGTTTTGAAAGCATTGTCTAATAATTGGAAAACTTCATCAGTAGTTCCAACTTTGTTGTCAAATAATGCCAACCCTTTTTTCATTTTATTTCCAGCACCATTATCTGGGAAATATTTATCGTGTTCGTCGTATAATTTTAACAAATCACGAACATATTTTTCCTTGTCTTGAGGAGTTGTTGCTTTTTCAATTTTTAATTTAACAGCAAATTCTCCTAAAGTATAAATACTCTTGTGAAAAGAAGGGCAGTCTTTTCTAAGTGTTGTTAAATAATCGTAACTAGTAACATCTTTCGCTTTTACTGAAGTTGACATTAAGCTTAAAGTCTCAGTGCAAGCCTCTGTGTTTTGGGCTTGAACAAAAAAGCTAGCAGCAGCTACCAATAATAAAGTTAATTTCGTTTTCATTTTTCTGCTTGTAAATTATTATTAATCTATTTTTCGTTTTTCAAACCACTTTGCTCCAAGATTCAATCCTATACTAAGATTGAAATAATTTTCTTCGATTAAGCCGTTTGCTGTAGTTCCTCTTTTTCCAAATTCAAAACCTAAATCTACTCTAGAGAAACCTAGTGGTAGTCCTAGTCCAAAATTCATGCCATAATCATTAATGCTTTCATTTTTTAGAACTAAACCAGTGTTTTCGTATTTGAAACCTGCTCTGTAAACAATTCTTTCAAAATAACTTGTAAAAGAATCGTATTTAGGAACATAGTATCCTCCTAATGCAAATCTTGTTGAATTTTCGTAAGATAAATTTGTAAAATCTTCAAATCGATTTACAAGGTTTTTGTTTTGTGTAAATGTAATTTCAGTACCTAATAACCATTTTCTGTTTTCGCCTAATCCAAATCCAAAGCTTAATTTACTTGGAATTATTAAGTCTTTATTAGGAACGTCAATGTCTTCGTTATCATTTGCAAATTCTGCACCGTTGCTTGTGTAAAATACAGTTGCAATATTTCTTGAATTTTCTGTAGTTAATTTGCTTTCTGGACTATATGTTAAACTAGAATGAAAAGTAAGTTTTGAGCTTATTTTTCGGTTATATAATAATCCGAAATTTAATGAAACACCTGTCATTTTAGCTATGTTTCTTTCTCTTGAAATATATTGCGTATAGTCTGGTGCTGTTACAGTTTCCGTAAAGTCGTTAGTAAAGTCTCCGAAATGATAAGAAAAATCAAGACCAAGGCTTAAATTTGAATTGAAAGCATAGGAACCTCCAACAAAAACTTTGTTTATATATCCATTTCCTTGTTTTTTATAATCTCTTGTTTCTCCAGTTACAACTTCAGAATTTTCATTTCTATACCCAACTGCTGAGTATGGCATTAAACCAAATGACATACCAAACTTCCCTAAAGGTAATCCAACCGCTAGATAATCAAAACTTGTTCTTTGAGCCTTTTCTTTTTCGGCTTCAGTTTTAAAAGTTGTTGAAGTATTTGTACCACCAACGGCAAATGTTGTAAGTTTTAATTTTGAGTAAGAAGCTGGATTCATAAGACTAAGTTGAATACTATCTCCTACAATAGATAATCCACCCATGGATCTTGAGTCTTGCGTTCCTCTAAATTTTACTTCGCCAAGACCATAATAGGAATAAGGAGAAGCTGTGTTATCTTGTGCCCAAGAAGTTATGGATAAAAAGATACTAGCAAGTACTATAAGTTTTTTAATCATTTTTGATGTGTGTATAGTGATAATAGGTTCAAACTTTCCAGTAAGAAATTTGAATTGGCAAATATGGTGCTTTTTAATCTTTTAGCCAAAAAAATGGCGTCTCCACCTGTTAAAATTATTGTTAAATCTTGATTTTTAAGAGAATATTGGGAAATAAACCCCTCGATTTCAAAGATTACGCCATTCACAACGCCACTATGAATTGCATTTTTTGTACTGTCTCCAATTAGATAATTGGTTTCGTCTAATTCTAATAATGGGAGTTTTGAAGTGTAATCGTTTAGGCTTTTATATCTAATTTTTATTCCAGGAGAAATAGCGCCACCTAAATATTCGTTTTTAGAATTAACAAAGTCATAGGTAATGCATGTTCCTGCATCTATTATTAGTCTGTTTTGATTTGGATACATTAATGTTGCTCCAGCTGCTAATACCATTCTGTCGATACCTAAAGTTTCAGGAGTGCTATAAAGATTTATAAATGGAAAAGCTGATTTATGACTAATAATTTCTGTTGGGAAACTATTTTTAATGTAATTCAAAACATTTTCTTCGAGTTTACCAACCGATGAAAGTGTGATTTTTTCAATATTTGAATATTTTTTAAAAATATTTTCAAATTTTTTTAAAGCCTCTTTAGTTTCAAAAATAAAAAAGTCCAATTGCTTATTGTGTTCAAATACAGCAACTTTAATTCTTGAATTACCAACATCAATTGTTAAAAGCATGATTTAGTTTTTGTGGAGACAAATATACAAATTGATTTTTTTTATTATTTGTTTTGGAAAATATAAAAATCGTTCTATATTTGCACCCGCAATCAACAAGCAGTAATGCTCTAAATTGTAATGGTACCTTAGCTCAGTTGGTAGAGCAATGGACTGAAAATCCATGTGTCCCTGGTTCGATTCCTGGAGGTACCACCTTTTAATTCATAAACCCTTGTAAATCAACAGATTAGCAAGGGTTTTTTGTTTAGGTAACGAAAAAGATAACGAATAAAATGCAACCTCAATAAAAAAGAGGTAACCTTTTTATTAGTTACCTCTTAAAATTTTTTCTAAATCCTTAACCTTATATCGCTTTCGATTACTTCCTAAAATTCGGATTGGATTAATTTTACCCTCATTCTCGTACTTCATTAGAGTAGTCATACTCTTAAATCCTAAAATACTCATCGCTTGTTTGCTATTTACATAGCTGTTTTCATTTCCATTTATTAACATATTATAACCTTATATCTCAAAAATACTTTAATAACACCATAAAACAAAATAAAATATTCAATATTTTAAGTATTTTATTGACAATAATTTAAAATATAAGACTATTTTTTGAGAATATCTTTTTATAGGTAAAATAAAATATTGATAATCAGTTATTTACATTAATCATAATAGTGTGAAGTATCTGTATTATTACGCTTAAAAGCCCATAAGTAATTATATATCAACTCTTTAGATGGTTTTTTGTGCGCTAATAAACTTTTTCTCAAATTATCAATTACAAATTTGTCTTGTAAGTCTGTTTTAGCTTTCGTGCTTTGCGGTGCTTCTAAATGTATAAATCTTTTAAGTTGCTTATCGTATTTTTTCAAATACTCATCTACCATTTTTTCGTAACCCTCTTCCAGTTGTAGTAGTAAGTCCGTTAGTTCGGCTTCGTTATCTATGTTTATTTCTTTTTCGGTTTCAAATACTGGATAGTATTCTTTAATAATTTCGTTAACTCTCATTTTTTTAGTTGTATTCATTTTTTTATTAATAAATAGTGGCTAATTTCCTAAAAGGAAATAGCACCACTATAAATTAATGTAACGTTATTGGTTGCATTTGCTTTGAGATATAATTTAGATAGTCTTCTAAATCATAAATAGGGGCTATGTGGGTGTGTTTATTTTTTAGTATAGTAACGTTATATTTTCTCTCTATTCGTTTGATAGATGAGGTAATTTGTTTGGTGGTTCTTTGCGTTGCTATATGTAAGTGTTCGCTATTGTTTATGTCTTTTTCGATTGAAAAGCAAAAGTTATTATTGGGTTTGTCGTTATAAATATCCTTTGCTAATTGGTAGTAATAGTTTTTATCATAACCAGTTTCTAAATGTATGGTTACTTCAGTTTGGTATTTTTGCCCTCGCTTGCGCTCTCTTTGGAATAGGTTAATAATGGAATGGTGGATTTTCCATTTGTTTTTAACTTTTGATATTAGGTTAATATCTTTTATTGTTTGTGATACTTGTTTAACTCTCTTTTTAAGTTGTCTTAATTCTAAATTAGTTAAATGATTTACCAATATTTCATTTAGGTTGTAATACTCTTTTAACACTCTTTTATTCTCTTATTATGTGGGGCTAATTTCCTTTGAGGAAATAGCACCCCACTACTACATTATTGTTATACCTATTTAGGTATATCTATTAATATTATATAATAGGTGGCACGTACATATAATATATAGTACGATTTTAAAAAAGTGTACTAATGCAATTTTTGGGTTTTGGTTTGTTTTTATTGGAAAAAAAATATAAGTAATTGATAAACAATTTATTGTAATTTTATTTAGTGAACTTATAGCGTTCAAAAAAGTACTTATAGCGATACTTTTTTCTTATAAATATAGAATCGGTATTGATTTTACCAATTAAAATTATCTTAATGCACCTTCTAAATTAGAAGTAATAAAGTTGGCTTTGCTTTTGTTTGTTAACTTTATTTACCTCATCTACAAATTGTTTAGCCTTATCCATTAGACTGGCTTTGTCATAAACATTTATCATAACATTTGAGGGTTTTTTATCGGGGTGGGTTACCGATAATACAATATTTTCACTTGCGTTTTTTAATCCTAAATTGGTAACAAAACTTTTTCGGCAATCGTGCGAACTAATTAAGTCACTTATGTTTTTTGTTTCTTTAATCACGCCCGATTTATAAGTGTGTGTTTCAACTATTGAAGTGGCTATTATATTAGCCTCCTTAAATAGTTCTTTTAATTCTCTATTTAGTATTTGATTTACTGGAAATTTCGGAAACCTATTATTGTGTTTAGATAGTATCTTTTGTACTGGCTCAAATAACGGAATATAACACTCTGTATGCGTTTTATTTTGGTAACTATGTAAATACTTGAAGTTGTAATTATCGTGGCTGTAATAGGCTATATTTGTTTCGTGGGCTATTTCCATAGATTCAAAACGCATTCCAGTTAGACTGGCTAAAAGAACGTAATCTTTGGCTAATTCTAAACCCTTATTAGTTGGTTTGTGATTGTACAATTTTAGAAGGTTGTCTTCATTAATGTAAATGTCTTTGCTTGCTGGCTTATCGTCTAAAATTAGGTTAATATCGTTTATGTTTAAATTGGTGGTTATTTTGTCACTTATAGCTAATTTAAACACTCTAATTAAAGCCTTTTGATACTTGCGTATAGAAGTCATTAAAAAGCTATTAGGCTTAATATTTTGTTTACGTTCGCCCTCTTTTTGTTCTATTGTAATTTTGCCTTTTAATAGTTGGTCTAATTTGTCCCAAAAGTCCCAATAGGTAGCCTCATTAAAGTTTTGAAATGTTAATTTAGTCGATGTTATACGCTCGTATTTATCAATATAAGTTCTAAGGGTTCTATAAACTTTGATACTATTCTCATCTATTGCGTTTTTTCGCCCCGAACCTTTAAGACTTTCAAATTCAGTAACTTTAGTTGTAATGTAATTCAATAAAGAGATTTGCTTTTGTGTTTCTCTTTGTTTGCGGTCTAACTTAACAAGTAAGTCATTCTTAAATTGGTTTGTTGTGGGTTTTATATCATTCATTTGATAGTAAGTGAATAGCTCATCTACTTTTTTTTCAAATAACTGCATTGCGGTTTTAACCCCCTTATTTTGTTTAGAGAAATTATTAAAAATATCCTCATTAAAAATAAAGTTGTCTTTTAGTAGTCCAAAATTTTTAGGCTTAATGGTGGCTTGAAGACTTACAAAGAATGAATAGTATTTTTTGGTGTTATCTATTTCCTCTATAAAGTTGTTGTGTATGCGTGCTTGTATAAGTTCCTCTTTGGTTCTATTGTTTGGGTTTTTATCTTTTGCTTTAAGATAGTATTTAATTTTTGGCTTTTTCATAGTTCGATTCCTTATTCGATTCCTTGCAAATATAATTAAGGTAACGAATATGGTAACGAAAAAAGTGTTAAAATATACCTTTTTTTGATATATTTTGATATGTTTTAATTTTGGCAAAACCTTTTAAAGTCTTATATATAAAGGGGTTTGGCGTGTGTTTGTAAGGGATTGTAGAAAATATATATTTTGTACTGGAGGTACCACAAAAACCACTCAAATGAGTGGTTTTTTTGTTTTATATTGTTTTGTTATTTAAAATTATAAAATCATTTCTTCATAAGAAAGCACAATATTGTACCCTTTTTCAATGAAGTAATCTTTCGGATTTTCTTTAGAAACAGCCATTACAAAGTCTCCGCCCCAAGCGCCTAAGCTTTTAATTACGCCTTTGAAGTCTGGGAAAAGTTTTTCTTTAACGGTTTGCAATTCTAATACATCGCTCATGATGATTTCATGCTTTTCCATAAGTTTGGCAAACTCTTTACCTTCTTTGCAATCTATTGCTTCGTAAGATATTGTATTGATTTTTGAAATTATTGCGTTAACATGATGATGTTTGCTCATATAATTTGCAATGGCGAGTTTACTACTTTGTTTTTGATTCAAATAAACAAAATGGATGTTTTCTTTAAAGCTTGGATTAAAATGAATTGGTTTATAATGTGGTTGTTCATTTTCTAGTTGATAAATAATAGGACTATCTGCTTTGGCACATGCAATGTCATATCCGCTTCCGCCAAAACTTTTTTGTAATAACTCAAAAGCATCAATTTGAAGCCAATCACCTATACTATTTATTAGAGTTGAAGAAGTGCCTAATCCCCAAAGACGTGGAAAGGTTAAAAAGGTTTCAATTTCGAATCCGTTTTTGTCTAAAAAGGTTGGGTTTTGAATAAAAGCTTGATGTAAGATTTCAATCAAAGTGTTTTTAACAGATGAATTTGTATCTCGAACAGTTTTATTTCTTACTTCTTCAAATAAAATGTAATCGTTAAACCAAACACTTCCATCAGAATCATAACTTGTCCATTTTATGATTTTGTTGTCGCCTTCTTTTACAACTAATTTTTGCCCAAACTTAGTAGGTAAAGCCAATGCTTTAGCGCCATCTAAAACCACATATTCTCCTGTAATGAGTAATTTTCCGTTACTGTAAAAGGTTTGGATTTCCATTAACTTCTAATTTTTTCTAAATAATCAACAACCAAACTATGCGAAACAGTCGTGTCTTTAAAATAGTCAAGTACTTTTTGTTTTTCTTCTTTTGTAGCGTGATGTTGATTTAAGATATTCATTAGGTGCATTTTCATGTGTCCTTGTTGAATTCCAGTTGTTGTAAGTGAACGTAGAGCTGCAAAGTTTTGAGCTAATCCAGCAGCGGCAACAATTTGCATCAATTCTTCAGCAGAAGGTTTACCTAATAATTCCATTGAAAATTTCACTAATGGATGTAACGAAGTTAAACCACCAACAGTTCCTAAAGCTAAAGGAATTTCCATCCAAAAAGTAAAAATATCATTTTCTATTTTTACATGAGATAAACTTGAATATTGACCCGATTTACTAGCAAAAGCATGAATTCCGGCTTCGATAGCTCTGAAATCGTTTCCTGTTGCTAAAACTACCGCATCAATTCCGTTCATAATTCCTTTGTTGTGGGTAACCGCTCTATAAGGTTCCATTTCTGCAATGCGAACAGCAGTTGCAAATTTCTGGGCAAATTCAGTTGCGTCTATATTTTTATCTTCTGAAATTTGATCAATTGGACAAGAAACTTCAACTCGCACTAAGCAATTTGGAACATAATTACTCAAAATACTCATTATGATTTGAATATTTTTTTCTTCTTGATTAAAATCAGTGTATTCTTGAGCTTGATTTTCTAGAGTTTTGGCAAATTGTTCTAAACAAGTATTTATGAAATTTGCTCCCATGCTGTCTTTTGTGTTAAAAGTTGCATGCAATTGGTAATAGTTTGCAATTTCGTGTGTTTTGTTTCTTAATTCTATATCAAGAATTCCGCCACCACGTTTTCTCATATTTTTGGTAACTTCTTCCGTTTCTGCAAAGAAAATAGGCTTTACTTTATTGAAAAAAGCTACTAATTTGTCTGAGTTACCATTGAACAAGAAATGAACTTGTCCAATTTTTTCGGTATTGATAATTGATGTTTTAAATCCGCCACGTTCTCCCCAAAATTTTGCTGCTTTTGAAGCCGCTGCAACTACAGAACTTTCTTCAATAGCCATTGGAATTGTGTAGCTTTTGCCATTGATAATGAAATTTGGTGCTACGCCATAAGGAAGATAGAAATTTGTTAAAGTGTTTTCAATGAATTCATCGTGTAATTTTTGCAAATTTTCATCTGAATTCCAGTATTTAAGAATGCTTTGTTTTGCTTCTTCAGGATTAGAAAAATAGGTATTTGTTATCCAATTTATTTTCTCTTCTTTAGAAAGTTTTGAAAAGCCTTTAACGTTTTGAGTCATATCAATTGAATTAATTTCAAATTAAAAAGCAAAGATACTAATTGGATTTATTAGGAATGCTATTTACCCACTTAAATAAGATAGTTTCAAATAAAATTTTATCAACTGGTTTAATGATGAAATCATTCATTCCTATATTAAAGCATTTTTCTTTTTCACCTGTTATGATTCCTGCTGTAATTGCAATTATAATTGTATTTGGATTGGTTTTTCTGATTTCAGTTGTAGCTTCATATCCATTCATTACAGGCATTTGTATGTCCATAAATATAATATCAGGATGATGCTCTTGTGTAATTTCTACAGCTTCTAAACCATTTTTTGCTTCATAAATTATAGTTCTTGGTAGTTTGTTTAGAATTAACGTTCTGGTCAACAACATGTTTATTTTATTGTCGTCTACAATTAAAATTTTATGGTTATTACTTAATGTTTCGTTTTGAAGTATTTCTTTGTTTTGTTTTTTAGGAATATTGTTGTTGAAATAATTTTTTAAAGATTCGTGTTTTATTGGTTTTATAATGCTTTGAATATTTTTATTTGATAGGATTTTATTGAAATTAGAATTCGAATTTTGCATTACAATAATAGATAATTTATCAAATTCGGTTAATTGATTAATTATTTCATTAGTTGTAGCTTCAGTTAAAAACTCCAAGTCAAGTAGTAATAAATCAAAATTCTTTTCAGAAATATAAGTTTTAAGAGATTCGATTTTGCCATTATAATTTTCAGCTTTCATCCCAAAGCTATCTAACATATGGATGATAATTTCAGCTACTTTGCTATTGTCTTCAATTATTAAAATATTAGTGAAATTTTGATTTTCAATTTGAATGTGTTTGTTACAAGATTCCGATTTTACAACTAATTCAAAACTAAAAGTAGAACCTTTGTTTGGCTCGCTTTCAATTTCTAATTTGCTTTTCATTAATTTAAGCAAACTATTGGTAATAGTTAATCCAAGACCAGTTCCGCCATAATTTCTAGTTGTTGAACTGTCTTCTTGAGTAAAGGCTTCTAGAATTTTTTCTTTGTTTTCTTGTTTAATTCCAATTCCAGTGTCTTTTATGCTGAATTTTATTTTTGACAGATTATCTTTTAATAATACTGAAGATACTTCAATCTCAATAAACCCTGATGTTGTAAATTTTATAGCGTTGTTAAGTATGTTTTGTAAAATTTGTTTCAAACGAATTTCATCAACCCAAATAGCACAATGAACATCTTCGTGAATATTAACAATAAGTTCTAATTTTTTTTGATGCGCCATGAATTTCATCATATCAACGCATTGATTGATGATTCCGTGTAAACTTGAAATATCGGAATTGATGGTTAATTTACCTGCTTCAATTTTTGAAATATCTAATATGTCATTTACAACATCTAGCAATGTTGAAGCAGATTGATTAACAGTTTCTAAATGTTGTTTTTGAATTTCGGTTAACTCTGTGCCCAATAATAAATTGCTAAAACCTATAATTCCATTTAATGGCGTTCTAATTTCGTGACTCATGTTGGCCAAAAACTCCGACTTAGCTTTGTTTGAAGATTCTGCTAATTCTTTTGCTATTATGGCTTCTTCAGCAATTTTTCTTTCTGTAATATCAATTAAAACTCCTTCAATGTATTCAATTTTATTATTTACAATAATTCCTTCTCCATATTCTTCAACCCAAACATAATTACCGTTTTTGTTCCTTATACGACACGTAACTTTATATGGTTCTCTGTTTTTTAATGCATTTTCTATTAGTTTTCTAAGATTTTCTTTTTCATCAGGATGATAAAGATCTACTAATGAAATTTTATTATACATGAATTCATCTCGATGATAACCTGTAAGTTTTTCAATTTCATCATTTAAATAAACTTTTGTTCTAGCTTCATTATATTTTACTAAAAATACAGAAGCTGGAATATTGTTTGCTAATAATCGGAATTTCTCCTCGCTTTCTGCAATTGCTTTTTCATTGTTAATTCTAATTATTGTAGACGAAATATTATTTGCTAGAGTAAGTAAAATATTAATTTCTTCTTCTGTCCAAATGCGTTCTTTTTTGCAATCATCAAAGCCAATAAAGCCTAAGAAAACATCTTTGTCAAACAATGGAATTATCAAGATTGATAATATTTGCTGCTCTATAAGTATTGATTTGAAATTACCTTCAGGAATATCCTTTGTAAGACTGAAATAATGTTTTTTCTTCAAAACTACTTTCATAAAATCTGAAAACAAATCATGTGGAAAATTTTGCAATTCTGGATTGTCAATTTCTGCTAAATCAGTTTCAGAAACCCATTCAAATCGTTGACTTATTAAATTCGTTTTTGGGTCATTTTCAAAATAGTACAATCGGTCTACATTTAATACGCGACCAATTTGTTCTATAGAAGAATCGAATATGTTGTTTTTGTCTTTTCGAACTAATAAATCGCTTGTCAAATGTGCTATTGCAGTTAAAATTTCGTTTTTATAGATGATTTGATTTTCTGCATTTTTTCTTTTTGTAGTTTCTATTGCTAGTGCTATAATGTCGGCTACAGTTCTACTAAAATTGATGTCTTCATTTGTCCAATATCTAGGTTCATTTGTTGCTTCAAGACATAAAATATTTTTCAGTTCTCCACCAATATAAATCGGAAGATCTAATAAAGATTTGATGTTGTATTTTGGAAAATATTCTTTTGAAAATTCAGCAAGTGAATTGCTTTTATAAACATCTGAAGCTATAATAAGTTGTTCTGATTCGATATTTTTAATGTAAATACTAATGTCTTTTTTTTGTAAACTTAAATCGGAATAATGCTTATCTTCACTATGAACATATATGTTTTTTAGTTCAATGTGATCTTTTTTATATTCCCACAATGCAACACGATCAATTCTTAATCCTATTGCTGTTTCTTTACAAATGTGTTGAATTAAGGTTTCTAAATTTGGGAAAGTTAAAAAGTTTAAAGTTGAAAGTTTATTAGAAACATTATTCAATCTACTAATCTCAGTAATTCTTTTTTGTTCTTCAATTTCAATTTGTTTTGTTGTAGTAATGTCTCTAATAATACATGAAAAACCTACAATTGCGTTATTTTGGTCTCTTTTGATTGTAACTTTTTGAGACGCCCAAATTTCTTCTCCATTTTTTTTGATAATTGGAAATTCTAAAGTTTCAAATTCATCTGTTTCAAATATGGAATCCATGTAAAATTTTGCAACAGTTTTTTTAAAATCGTCTCTTATAAATTCTGTAAAATGTTTGCCTAATATTTCTTCTAATTCATATCCTAATGTTTTAATTGAAAACTTATTTGCGTAAACAATATTACCATATCTGTCGCTCTCGTAAATTATATCTTTTGCATTTTGAATTAAATCGGCATACTTGGTTTCTAGGTTGATTTTTGATGTTATGTCTTGACCGGTGGCAACATATACATTGTTGGTGTATTTAAAATCGGTCCATTGAATAAATTTGTATTCACCATTTTTACATTTTAATTTTCGGAAATAAACCGAGTTTGGTTTAAACTTATCTGTATAATCACCAGGTTCAAATTCTGGATCTTGTGTTAATGCCCAAAATTCTTTTCCTAAAACTTCTTCTGGCTTATATCCTAATATTTTAGTAATAGAATCATTGCAGTATTGTAAATTTCCATAATTATCGGTTGCAATAATAATAGAATTAGTATTGTTTATGATATCTTGAGTAAATAGTAATCTTTCGTTTGATTTTAAAAAACGTAACATTTGTCCTAAATGAATAACAAGAATTACAAACAACGAATTGATAAGAATAATTATACTTGAAATTTCATCATTTCTAACTATTGTTAGAAGCACCAGTAAGATGAAATTAACACCCATAAACACTATATAAGACGTAAATCTTCTAAAAAGAGTTAAGTTAAAAAGCATTAACAATAGGTATTTTGAAAAAAGAACTAAATTAATATCCTCTGTTAAATATTTATATAGCGTTGTTATTAAGAAGATAAAAACACAAAGTCTAAAAATTGTAAAACTATAATTTGAAAATTCTTTTTTTGAAGTTATTATAAATATCAAAATACAAAGAACCCCAATTATTAATTCAATATAAAAATTTACAATATTAGAATCGTTAAAAAATAAATTGAAAGCTTCGGCTACGGGGAAAATTAAACCTAAATAGAGAAAATAATAACGAAACTGTAAACTCGAATAGTAGTTTTTTGTGTTTTTAACTGTTGTTAAACTTATGTTGGCCGATTTTAATTGGAATTTAAAAAACAAACCAAAAATTGCAAAAAGCAAAAACAGATAGAAGAAAACATAAAAGTTAGCAACAACTAGAGTGTTGGAATAAAAACAGTATCCATTTTGTAAAATTAACGCCATTTATTAACCTAACCTTTTCTCTTATAAATGTAATTAAATAATTTTTAATAATCAAAAACTTTATTAAATCGAGTTAAAATTGTGGATAATTCATATATTTTCACTAAAATTGGGGGTTTTTTAAGAACATAATAATATGAAAAAATACAGTTTAGCAGTAATGCTTTTTGTAATGAGCTCAGTATCAGTAATGGCTCAGCAAAAAATTACTTTAGAAGAAATTTGGGGAGGCGCTTTTAGAACAAAAGGAATGGATGCCCTAAGCGCAATGAAGAATACTAACCAATACACGGTATTAAATTTTGATAGAGCTACCAAAAGTTTCCAAATCGATTTGTACGATTTTGCAACTTTAGAAAAAGTAAGTACTCTTTTTGATACTAAAAATCATCCTGAAGTAAAGACAATCGATAGTTACACTTTCGATAAATATGAAAAAAAGATATTAATTGCTACGAATTCGAATCCAATTTTCCGCCATTCTTTTACTGCAGAATATTTCATTTATGATATTCCTTCAAAAACAGTAAGTAGTTTTACTTCAAATGCGATTCAAGAACCAACTTTTAGTGCAGACGGAACAAAAATCGCTTATGCTTTTGAAAACAATTTATATGTTCACGATTTGGTTTCTGGTGCGAAAATTCAATTAACACAAGATGGGCAAAAAAATAAAATTATTAACGGTATTACGGATTGGGTTTATGAAGAAGAGTTTGCTTTTGTAAAAGCTTACGATTGGAATGTTACTGGAACAAAAGTGGCTTATATTAAATTCGACGAAACAGAAGTTCCTGAGTTTTCTATGGATATGTATAACGAAGGTTTATACCCAACCCAAACAGTTTTTAAATATCCAAAAGCAGGTGAAAAAAATGCAATAGTTTCGTTACATATTTTTGATTTAAAATCTGGAACAACTAAAAAAATTAATCTAGGAGATTATAAAGATTTTTATATCCCAAGAATAAAATGGACAAACGATGCAGCGGTTTTGAGCGTTCAGGTAATGAACCGACACCAAAACAATTTAGACTTGCATTTTGTTGATGCTAATGCTGGAACAACAAAAATTGTTTTAAACGAAAAAGACAATGCTTATGTTGATGTTACTGATAACTTAACGTTTTTAAAGGATAACAGTTTTATTTGGACATCAGAAAAAGACGGATTTAATCATATCTATCACTACGATAAATCTGGAAAATTGAAAAAACAAATTACTTCAGGTAAATGGGAAGTAACAAATTACTATGGTTTTGATGAAAAATCAGGAATGATTTATTATCAATCTGTAGAAAATGGTTCAATAAACAGAGATGTTTATGCTATTAAAGTTGATGGAAAATCAAAAGTTAGATTATCATCAAAAACAGGTACAAATTCGGCTACTTTTAGTCCAAATTTCCAATACTTCATCAACACATATTCAAGTGTAAGTACAGCACCAACGTATACTTTAAACGATTCAAAAAATGGAGCTGTAGTAAAAACAATTGTTTCTAACGAAGCTGTTGAACAAAAATTAGCAAAATACGATGTAGGTCAAAAAGAATTCTTTGTGTTAACTACTGAAAAAGGTAACCAATTGAATGCTTGGATGATTAAGCCAAAGAATTTTGATGCAACAAAAAAATATCCAGTATTTATGTATCAATATTCAGGGCCAGGTTCGCAACAAGTGGCAAATCAGTGGAATAGCGCAAATGATTATTGGTTCATGATGTTAGCTCAACAAGGATATATTGTAGCTTGTGTTGACGGAAGAGGAACTGGTTTAAAAGGTGCAGCATTTAAAAAATGTACGCAAAAAGAATTAGGAAAATACGAAGTAGAAGATCAAATCGATGCTGCTAAAGTAATTGGAAAATACAATTATGTTGATGCTTCAAGAATTGGTATTTTCGGATGGAGTTATGGAGGTTTCATGTCGTCAAACTGTTTGTTTCAAGGTGCTGATGTGTTCAAAATGGCAATCGCTGTGGCTCCAGTAACTTCTTGGAGATATTACGATAGTATTTACACAGAACGCTACATGCAAACTCCGCAAGAAAATGCAAGTGGTTACGATAACAATTCGCCAATTAATCACGTAAGTAAATTAAAAGGTAACTTTTTGTTAATTCACGGAACAGCTGATGACAACGTTCACGTTCAAAACACTATGAAAATGGTTGAGGCTTTAGTGCAAGCAAACAAACAATTCGATTGGGCTATTTATCCAGATAAAAACCACGGAATTTATGGTGGAAAAACACGCTTACAATTGTACACTAAAATGACAAATTTTATCAAAGAGAAATTATAATAAATCAATAAACTAAAACAAATTATATGAGTGAAGTAGCAGCTAAACAAAGCCACCCAAAAGGATTGTGGGTTTTATTTGGAACAGAGATGTGGGAGCGCTTCAATTTCTACGGAATGCGAGCAATACTTACATTATTTATGGTAAATGCATTAATGCTTGGAGAGTCAAATGCATCAATTATTTATGGTGGATTTTTAGCATTGTGTTATTTAACACCTCTTTTAGGGGGTTTTATTTCAGATAAGTATTTAGGCAATAGAAGCTGTATCATGCTTGGTGGTACTCTTATGGCTATTGGTCAATTTTCATTGTTTTATAGTGCAACAATTTATGATAGCAATTTAGGATTGTCAAAAGGTATTTTTTGGCTAGGATTATTTGTTATCATTTTTGGTAATGGGTTTTTTAAACCAAATATTTCTTCAATGGTTGGAAGTTTATATCCTCCACAAGAAAAAACAAAGTTAGATTCTGCTTTTACAATTTTTTATATGGGAATAAATATTGGGGCATTATTGAGTCAATATTTTGTTCCGCTTATTGCTGATGTTAAAGTGAATAATGTTCAAGATCCAACCGTTTTTAAATGGGGTTATCTAATGGCTTGTATAGCTATGGTGTTAGGGACATTGGTGTTTTTCTTTTTGAAAAACAAATATGTTATTACTCCAGAAGGAGAACCAATTGGAGGTAAACCAAATAAAGATAAAGCAAATGGTGCAGTTGAAGAACAAGCAAATTTTTCGTCAAAATCAATTGGTATAGCATCAATATTATTTGTGGTTTTATTTTTTGCATTTAGATATTTTCTAGTTTCTGAAATTGGATTTAGTAATTTTGAAATTGGAACTTTAGTAAAAGGAATAATTTATCCTATTATCTATGCAGCTGGTATTTCACTTGCATTTCTTATTATGAGTTCTGCAGAAAATATGGTTGAAAGACAAAGAATTTGGGTAATTTATATTGTATCTTTCTTTATTATTTTCTTTTGGGCAGCTTTTGAGCAAGCAGGTTCTTCGTTAACTTTTATTGCGTCTAATCAAACAGATAGACATTTTTTATTTGATTGGGAAATGCCTGCTTCAATGGTGCAGATTTTTAATGGACTATTTGTTGTAATTTTAGCTGTTCCATTCAGTTTGATGTGGGATAAGTTAAGAGCAAAAGGTAAAGAGCCGGTATCGCCTTTAAAACAAGCAATGGGATTGGCATTAATTGCATTAAGTTATTTTATTATTGCTCACAATGTAAAAGATTTAGGGAATTCAGGGTTATTAGCTATTAAATGGTTGGTATTGTTGTATTTTATTCAAACAATGGGTGAATTATGTTTATCGCCAATCGGATTGTCATTGGTTGGTAAATTAGCACCTAAACGTTTTGCTTCT
This sequence comes from Flavobacterium channae, assembly GCF_021172165.1. Classification (NCBI taxonomy): domain Bacteria; kingdom Pseudomonadati; phylum Bacteroidota; class Flavobacteriia; order Flavobacteriales; family Flavobacteriaceae; genus Flavobacterium; species Flavobacterium channae. The sequence goes on from NZ_CP089096.1 coordinate 368,304, forward strand.
TTATTGTATGGAGTTTTCTTTATTTCAAATGCTGCTGGTTATGCATTAGCTGGATCTTTAGGAGCTATTATTCCTGCAACAGGTGATAAATTCCAAAAAGCTGAAGCTTTAGGAGTTAATCTTCAAGATGTTTTAGATAAAAAAGTGACTTTAACTGCTGAGCAAATTGCTTCATTTGAAAAAGAACAGTTGCCATTAGAATATACTTCTTTTGCAGGTTTTGAAATTCATAACCTATACGAGTTTTTCATGGTGTTTGTTGTTTTATGTGGAATTGCTGCTGTTATTTTAGCGGTTTTATCACCTAAATTGAAAAAAATGATGAACGGTATTACCTAGTAAACAATAAAAATATTTTTTATATCTTTCAAACCTACAAGAAACCCTTGTAGGTTTGTTTTTTTAATACGAATAAATTATGTGGAAAAGTCATCCTAAAGCATTGCCTTACTTGTTTTTATCTGAAATGTGGGAACGTTTCGGTTACTATTTAATGATTGGTATTTTTACCTTATATCTTAAAGATGTTAAAGCCGGATTCGCCATGACGGAGAAAGAAGCTTCCGATTTATACGGAACTTTTATTGCTTTAGTATTTTTAACTCCTTTTATTGGAGGATTAGTTGCCGATAGATATTGGGGTTATAAAAAATCCATCGTAATAGGTGGTTTAATGATGGGAGCAGGGTATTTCATGATGGGAATTCATGATATTACTATGCTTTATATTGCAATGACATTAGTTATTGTAGGTAATGGGTTTTTTAAACCAAATATTTCAACACTTTTAGGTAATTTTTATACTGAAGATAAGTTTAAAGATAAAAAAGACGAAGGATACAACATCTTCTATATGGGGATAAACGTTGGAGCTTTTATCTGTAATTTCTTTGGTGCAGCCTTACAAATTTTATTAGGTTGGCAGTATGCTTTTATGGCGGCTGGAGTAGGAATGTTTGTTGGAGTTATTGTTTTCTTGTTAGGAACAAAACACTATGGAGATAAAACAGAGAAAAAAGGAGTACAACCTGGCGATATGCCTTTCTGGAAAATTGTAATGTTCATCTTAGTTCCTTCTGCAGTTTTTGGAGTTATTGGTTGGTTAATTAAAGGGATTACTAATGAAGCAAATCCGAATGGTTATATCTTTGGTTCTGACAGTACAGATGCTTTTATTTTTGCATGTATTCCAGTTATTTTCTTCTACGGGAGTTTGTATTTCAAAGCAAAATCAGACGACAAAAGACCAATTGGTGCTTTGTTGACCATTTTTGCAGTTGTAATTTTATTCTGGGCTGTTTTCAAATTAAACGGTTCTGCATTAAACACTTGGGCAGATCGTTATACAGATAGAGAAATTAAAGGTACAACACAAACTGTTTTTAATGGATTAAAGTTAGCCAAAGAAGTTGAATACAAAAAAGACACGGTAGAGCTTTACGATGCTAGTTTCCGTATTCAAAAAGTGGATGGTGAAGTTCAAAAGACAGTTGATTATCCAATATATTTCAGAAATGTAGCTAAAGATAAATTACCTGAAGAAGGTTCTAAAGTATCACTTTGGGCAACCAATTTAAGTCAATCTATCAATCCAGGATGGGTTATTCTTTTAACACCTTTAGTTGTTGCTTTCTTTACGTTTTTAAGAAGCAGAAAGAAAGAACCTTCAACTCCAACAAAAATTGCATTTGGATTGTTAATTTCTGCTTTGTCAGTTTTAGTTATGATAGCTGCAGTAAATATGGGAGCTAACGGTTCAGAAAAAGTAAGTGTTTGGTGGTTAGTAGCCAATTATGGTGTAATTACTATTGGAGAGCTATTTTTGAGTCCAATGGGATTGTCCGTTGTATCAAAACTAAGTCCAACGAATATAACTTCATTAATGATGGGTGGTTGGTTCTTGTCAACTTCAATCGGAAATAAATTGAGTGGAGTATTAGCAAGTCTTTGGGATACTTATGATAACAAACAAGACTTCTTTTGGGTGAACTTTGGATTATTAATGTTTGCTACTTTATTAATGTTTGTTTTATTAAAGCAACTAAATAAAGTAATGCAAGAAAAAGGAATTCATTAATATGCAAACATTAGAACAAATTCAAGATTTTAAAGGTAAATATCCTAAACAGCTTTGGTATTTATTCTTTAGTGAAATGTGGGAGCGTTTCTGTTTTTACGGAATGCGTGGTATGCTAGTTGTTTTTATGGTTAATCACTTAGCTATGGATGAAAAAACAGCTAATCTTCAATATGGAGCTACTCAGGCATGGGTATACGCTTTTACATTTATAGGAGGTTTATTTGCTGATAAGATTTTAGGATTAAGAAAGTCGCTTTTTTGGGGTGGTATTCTTATGATTCTGGGAAGTATTATTCTTGCAATTGATCCTAAAAACTTATTTTTTATAGGAATTAGTTTTACAATAGTTGGAACAGGTTTTTTTAAGCCTAATATTTCCTCAATGGTTGGACAGTTGTATAAAGATGGTGATCCTAGGCGAGATGCTGGATTTTCTTTCTTTTATATGGGTGTGAATTTGGGAGCATTGTTAGGGGGGTACGTTTGTATTGCTGTTGCTGAGGGTTCTATGTGGCAATCAATTGTTCCTGAAAATCTGAGATGGAATGTCGGTTTTGGATTTGCTGCAATCGTAATGATAATTAGTTTGTTAACTTTTACACAAACTCAAAAAACATTAAGTACAATTGGTCTTTCTCCATTAAAAGAAGTTGTTGATTCTAAAAAAAGAGTTTTGGAAATTTCAACTTATTTAGGTTCATTATTAGTAATTCCTGTCATTATTATAATGGTAGCAAATACGAAGTATACCGATTATTTTATGATGTTTATAGGACCAGCTTCAATTTTATATTTGTTCTATGAAATGAAGAATTTTTCAATTTCTGAAAACAAAAAACTTTTGGCTGCTTTGGTATTTATTATTTTCTCAATTTTCTTTTGGGCATTTTTTGAACAAAGTGGTGGGTCATTAAGTTTGTTTGCTGCTAATAATTTAAATAATACAATTGCAGGAGTTGAATTGAGCCCAAATGGAGTTAATAATTCCGCTAACTCATTGTTTGTAATTGGATTTGCAGCTTTAGTTGGTTTAGTTTGGTTGTGGATGGCAAAGAAAAAAATGGAGCCTAACACTATTATTAAATTTGGTTTAGCCTTTTTGTTTTTAGCGGGTGGTTTTTGGGTGTTCTACTACACACAATTTTTCGCAGATTTAAATGGAAAAACATCTTTAGGAGTTTTCACTTTAGGTTGGTTAGTAATTACATTTGGTGAATTGTGTTTATCTCCTATTGGAATGAGTGCTATGACTAAATTATCACCACAAAAAACACAAGCCGTTATGATGGGAATGTGGTTTTTAGCAAGTGCATATGGTCAATATTTTGCAGGAATTTTAGGTGCCAATATTGCAGAAGCTTCTGAAAATGCAACCAATATGGAGAAGCTTGTTTTGTATGCAGACGGTTACAAACAGCTAGCGATTTATGCTTTTATTTTAGGTGTTGTACTTATTGTTATTTCACCTTTAGTTAAAAAATTAATGCAAGAAGTTAAGTAGATAACATTTTTGGCACTCAATTTGATTACTTTTGTTTTTATAAATTTATAATATGAAGAATTTTTTACTAATCGCTTTTTTAACATTGACAAGTTTGTCAATGCAAGCGCAAGAAGAATTAACATGGCATACTGATATGTCTGCTGCTACAGATATTTCAATAAAAGAGAAAAAACCGTTATTCTTATTCTTTACAGGTTCTGATTGGTGTGGATGGTGTATCCGTTTACAAAAAGAAGTATTCAAAACACCTGAATTTGTTAAATGGGCAAAGGATAATGTAGTGTTAGTTGAATTGGATTTTCCTAGAAAAAACAACCAAACGGATGCTGTGAAGTCTCAAAATGCTCAATTACAACAACAATTACAAGTAAGAGGTTATCCTACTGTTTGGTTTGTTAGTGCAACTAAAACGGCTGAAGCTAAAGTAAATTTAACTGCTTTAGGAAGTACAGGATATGTAGCAGGTGGTCCAAAAGTGTGGATTGATGGCGCAAATCAAATTATTAAGAAGTAATATCTTATTTCAATTTATAGAATCCCTTTTCGGCAATAGCATGAAAAGGGATTTTTTCTTTTCTGCAAGTGGCTTCCCAAAGTTTGCAATTGTTTTTATAGTTACTCTTATCGGCAATAATTTCTTTTGGTTGCATTTCTTCTATCAATCGTGCTAAATTGATTTTTGGATTTTGAGTCAGAATAATTATTTCAGGTCGAATTGAAGTTTTGTAAATCCCTAAACTATCGATAACCAATATTTTATGATTTTTATATGAAATGGCATTTTGAATTGGAAAGATTCGTAAGGAATCTGAAAATGTGCCTCTTTTATAATGATTCAATGTTGTGCTATGATTTTCAGGTTCGTTACTAAAAGCAATAATGTTATTCTTTTTTTTAATGCCAATTAAAGTAACTTTTTCATTAAAAACGACCAATTCGCTATCGTTATTTTCCTTCCACTTAATTGAAATATAACTGAATTGTAAAACGAGAATAGAAATTAAAACACACTTAATATTTTGATTTTTTTGATGATATAACCAATAAATAAAAGTAATAATCACCAAATACATTGAAATGGTCAACCAAGCCGAAAATGAAATATTTGTAATTATACCGCTTTTAAATTGTGCAATCCAATGAATATAATCGTTCATGAATAGAATAATGTATTTTAGTATTTTGCCTATGAAAACAGCTAGAGTTGGGAAAGCATAATTTAAAGGAAGTATTATAATTCCAACTATCAAAACCAAACTTGAAAGCGGAATTATCACCAAATTGGCTAATAAAAATAACAATGGCAATTGATTGAAATAATACAAACTCAAAGGTAAAACACCAATTTGAGCTGCTAAAGAAACTAAAACAATATCGGTAAAATAAACTCCAATTTTATTTTCAGTGAAATACAACTTTTTGTAGTAGGGCTGAAATAAAACAATCGATAAAACAGCGGCATAACTCAACTGAAATCCTATGTCGAAAATAGAATTGGGTTTAATCAATAAAATGAGTAAAGCAGAAACTGCCAAAGCGTTATATATCGCTTTTGGTTGATTAAAATAATTTCCAATACTAATAAAACTAAACAAAGTTACCGCTCTAGTTACCGATGCAGGTAAACCTGTTAGTAATGCAAACAACCATAAAATAGCCAAAACAAGTAGTAATTGAATTTCTGCTCCAAATCGTATTCTTTTTAAAGGTTTTAATAAGAATATGATGAAGAAATATATGATGGAAATATGCAATCCTGAAATCGCTAAAATATGAATTACACCAGCGTTTGAATAATCAGCTATGGTGTCTTTATCCAATTCCAATCGTTGTCCTAAAATTAAAGCGTCAATGATTGCTTTTGTTTTGGGTTCAAAATGATGTATGCTGAAACTTTCGCTTAAATTATTCCGTAAATTTTCAATGTAAAAATCCATGTTTTTTCGTGTTTGAATAACTCTAATTTGATTTTCATTTGCATAGATTTGATGTGTTACATTTTGCTTTTCTAAATATTTTGAATAATCAAATTGATATGGATTAAAAGCTTTTGGAATTGGATATACAGAAGCATTTAGCCAAATTTCATCTCCAGCGTGTAATTTATTTTCATTTGTTTTTGGATTATAAAGTAATATTTTACCAGTGGCTATTGAATCATTAAAATGCGTTAGCTCTATAAAATATTTATTGTATTTTTCATTTGGTTTTAGTGTTGTGGTAATAAAACCTCTAATTGAATTTCTTTCGTTAATTTCTTTTTTTGAGTAATGAGTCGAATAATTTGAATCGGAATGTACATAAAAACAAATCATTCCTATTGCAAAAGCCATCAAATAGGAAGTAATACCAAAAGCAGCGTTTTGTGTAAGTTTCTTTTTGCTTTTCCAAAACAAATAACAGAAAAGAATACTGCTGCTAGTTAGAAATGCGATCAAACTTTTCAACGACCAATGCAAATAGTATTCTGCAATAATTCCTATTGCAAAACTGATGGTAATGGTAAGTAAAGGAAACTTAAATACTTTCAATCACATTGTTTTTGAAGTAGTGTTTCAGTTTAAGTAGTTGGGACTTCTTAGTCTCAAAAATAGGAAAAATACAATATGCTTGTATTTTAAAGCGTAAGAATATTTGTTATTTTTTTAATGAATTTACAATCAATTCTGCTGTTTTTTTACTAGCACCTTCGCCACCTAGTTTCTCTTTCAAATCAGCATAATTTTGCAATAAAACAGAACGGCTTTCAGAATTCAAGATTTTGTTGAGTTCAAATTTCAAATTCTTCGTATTTAATTCGTCTTGAATCAACTCTTTTACCACTTCTTTGTCCATTATTAAATTTACCAATGAAATGTATTTTAACGTAATGATTCGTTTGGCAATTTGGTAAGAAACCCAACTTCCTTTATAACAAACTACTTCTGGAATATTAAACAATGCCGTTTCTAAAGTTGCAGTTCCAGAAGTTACTAAAGCTGCATGCGAATGACTAAGCAAATCATAGGTTTTGTTAGAAATGAATTTTACATTGTCATTCGTTAAAAAGGTTTTGTAAAACTCATATTCCTGACTTGGCGCTCCCGCAATTACAAACTGATATTCTGGAAAATCATTCACAACAGAAAGCATAATCGATAACATTTTGGAAATTTCTTGCTTTCTACTTCCTGGTAATAATGCTATGATTGGTTTGTTTGATAAATTGTTTTCTTTTCTAAAAATTTCATCTGAGATTTCTGTTCTACTTGCAATTGCATCAATTAGGGGATGACCAACAAAGTGAACCGGAAAAGCATGTTTTTTCTCGTAAAAATCTTTCTCAAACGGAAGAATTACATACATATGATCAACATCACGTTTAATCGCTTTAATACGATTTTCTTTCCAAGCCCAAATTTGCGGAGAAATATAATAATGAGTCGGAATATTACGCTCTTTTGCCCAAGTTGCAATTCGCATATTAAATCCTGGATAATCAATGAAAATTATAGCATCAGGTTGAAATGCTTCAATGTCTTTTTTACAAATTTTGATGTTGTTCAAAATGGTTTTTAAGTTCATAACCACTTCGATAAAACCCATAAAAGCCAAATCGCGATAGTGCTTTACTAAAGTTCCGCCTACATTTTGCATCAAATCGCCACCCCAAAAACGAATTTCGGCAGTTGGATCTTTTTCATACAAAGCTTTCATTAAGTTAGCACCGTGTAAATCGCCAGAGGCTTCTCCTGCTATGATATAGTATTTCATTTGTTTTTTCTTTATAATTCCCAAGAATTTAATTGTTGGATTGCGTGATGAGCTGTTAAATCAAATTGTACCGGAACAATCGAAATATATCCGTTAGCTAATGCCCATTCATCGGTATCGGTCCCTTTGTCTAAATTAACAAATTTACCTGTTAACCAATAGTATTCTTTTCCTTGCGGATTGGTTCTTTTGTCAAATTCTTCTTGCCACATTGCTTTCGCTTGACGACAAATTTTAGTTCCTTTTATCTCGTTTTGTGGCAGTTTTGGGAAATTCACGTTTAAAATAACACCTTCAGGAAGACCATTTTTTAAAACTTCAGTTGCAATTTGTTTTACATGAGTTTTAATTGGTTCAAAATCGGCATCCCAGCTATAGTCTAACAACGAAAAACCAATTGCCGGAATTCCTTCAATACCAGCTTCAACAGCAGCACTCATTGTACCCGAATAGATGACATTGATAGAAGAATTAGAACCATGATTAATGCCCGAAACACATAAATCGGGTTTGCGTTTTAGAATTTCATTCACGGCAATTTTAACACAATCAACCGGTGTACCACTACAACTATACTCGTTTTCTAACTCTTTATCGATATGTACTTTTTCAAGTTTCAATGTGTTGTTGATTGTGATTGCATGTCCCATAGCGCTTTGCGGACTATCAGGAGCCACTACAACAACATCACCCAGTTCTTTCATAACTTCTATAAGTGCTCTAATTCCAGGCGCAACAATACTATCATCATTTGTTACCAGTATCAGTGGTCGTGTCATTTTTTACATTTTTTGCTAAATTAATTAATTTCTGACGAAACCCTTTTTTTGTAGTGTAGTTTTTGTTGGTTTAACAAAAAATTATAGTAATTTGCACACTTATGGCATGATTTTTTGTGTAATTTAGTTGAAAATTTTTCAATGAAACGAATAGTGGAATTTATGAAAAGAAATTATAAGATTATATTGTTGGTAACTGCTTTATCAGCAATACTGTGGAGTTTTATTCCTAATCAGAAAAAAGAAGATCCAGAAAAAGATAAATTGCTTTTGGACTTATTAACTATGGTGCTTGAAAGAGCGCATTATAGTCCAGTTGCAATTGATGATGCTTTTTCAAAGAAAGTGTATAAAAAATATCTTGAAAATATCGATCCTACGAAGCGTTTTTTCATTCAATCAGATATTGATGATTTTAGTAAATACGAGTCATCAATTGATGATATGATTAGAGACAAGAATTTGATATTTTTTAATTTAACAAATGATCGTTTGTTAAAAAGAATGAAGGAATCTAGAGATATTTACGCGGAAGTTTTGTCAAAGCCTTTCGATTTTAATATTAAAGAAAATATTAATGTTGACTATGAGAATCTTCCTTACAGTAAAAGCAAATCAGATTTAAAAGACAGATGGAGAAAACAATTAAAGTTGTCTGCGCTTTCTTCTATTACTGATAAACAAAAATTAGAAGCAGATAAAAAGAAAGACGATCCAAAATACGTTGAAAAATCTTTTGCGACTATTGAAAAAGAAGTTCGTGAAAGCTCATTAAAATCATTAAATGAATACTTTGATTTTATAGAGAAAGAATTAGAAAGAGACGATTGGTTTGCTATATATTTAAATTCAATTGTTGAGCGTTTTGATCCACATACGTTCTATTTTTCTCCAGATGATAAAGAAAAATTTGATGTTAGTATGAGTGGAACTTTCCAAGGAATTGGTGCTCGTTTACAAAAGAAAGAAACAGGTGTTGAAGTTTCTGAATTGATTTCTGGTGGTCCAGCTTGGAGAGGAAAAGAATTAGAAGCTGGAGACTTGATTTTGAAAGTTGGTCAAGGAAAAGAAGAACCACTTGATATTGCAGGAATGCGTTTGGATGATGTTGTTAAGAAAATCAAAGGTCCAAAAGGAACAGAAGTTCGTTTGACAGTTAAAAAAGTTGACGGAACAATTAAGGTAATTACGATTATTAGAGACGAAGTTGAAACAGAAGAAACGTTCGCTAAGTCGAGTATTGTCAATAAAGATGGTAAAAAATACGGAATTATCTATTTACCTAAATTCTATATCAGTTTTGAAAACAAAGAAAACCGCGATGCTTTTAAAGATGTTGCTGCTGAAATTGAAAAATTAAAAGCACAAAACATCGACGGACTTATCATGGATTTACGTGATAATGGAGGAGGTTCTTTAGAAACTGTTGTTAAAATGGTTGGATTGTTTATTCCTGAAGGTCCAGTTGTACAAGTAAAAGCACCTGGAAGAGATCCAGAAATTTTACCTGATCCAGATAAGAGAGTTCAATATGATGGGCCACTTGTAGTAATGATTAACAATTTTTCGGCTTCGGCTTCAGAAATTTTTGCTGCAGCAATCCAAGATTATAAGAGAGGAATTATTGTTGGTAGTAAGCATTCTTATGGAAAAGGAACCGTTCAAAATATGGTTGATTTAAACAACTTTATTAGAGGAAATTCTTTTGGAGATTTAGGAGCATTAAAAACGACTATTCAAAAATTCTATAGAATTAATGGTGGTTCTACGCAACGTGAAGGTGTAAAAAGTGATATCGTTTTTCCAGATCGTTTTGCGTATTTAGATATGGGTGAGCGAGATGAAGAAAGCGCATTGCCATGGGATAAAATCGCTCCTGCTAAATACCAGTCTATAAACATCAATTATGATAATATTATAGCAAACAGTAAAAAGAGAATTGCTGCTAATCCTACATTTAAATTAATTGATGAAAATGCAAAATGGATTTTTGAGCGTAAAGATGAAAATGACTTTAGCTTAAACTTGAATGATTTTAATAAAGAGATTAGCGTTGCAGATGCTAAGATTAAAAAATTCAAAGCCATTTCTGAATACAATAATAAATATGTATTTAATTCTCTACCAGATGAAACTGCTTTGTTTGAAAAAGATACTTTATTAAAACAAAAAAGAGAGCGTTGGCACGAAGACATGCAAAAAGACATTTACATTGCAGAAACTTTAAATGTAATTGATGACTTAAAAGCCTTAACTAAAGGAAAAAGTCTAACACAAAAATTAAGCATGAATTAAATTATAGCTTGCATAAAAAAATCCCGATTCAAACGAATCGGGATTTTTTTTAATCTAATTTTCTAAGTTTATTCTCAGCTTTTTCTAAATCTATTTGTAATTGTAAAGCCTTGTTTTCTTTTTTAAGAATCTTTTCTCTCCATTTTAATTCTTCTTCCGCTGTAAGTTTTCCTTTTCTTTTAAGCTTTTCTAATTTGTCTTTATCTTTTTCAAGATCTTTTTTATTATCAGCAATTTTGTCTTTTGCTTTATCTACATTTTTTTTAGCTCTTTCTCTTTCAGCAATTGCTTTTTGAGCTTTCTTTAATTCTTTTTCTGCTTTTTTTCTTGCTTTTTCAGCTTCTTTTTGAGCTTTCTCTGCTTTGTCTATAGCCTTCTGACGTTCTTTTTCTGCTTTTTGATTCTCTTTTATCTGTTTCTCTTCAGCTTTTAATCTTTCTTTTTCTGCTTTTTGTTGTTCTAGTTTTAAAGTTTCTTGTTTTGCTTTTGCACTATCAATTACTGTTTCTTGCGAAAATGAACTTTGTAAGCTAAATAAACCTACAATAATTAAAAATTTTATTTTCATGATATGGGTTTTAAAAATTACCTTTACAAAGGTAACAAAAACTGCGCCAATAGATGAAAAGTTTATTATATATCATTCCTTTTGCTTTATTAAGTTCATGTAAAGAATTTGAAGTTAATGATTCAAATCAGATGAAAAAAAAAGAAGTCGTTAATCAAGAAGAAGTCATTTCAAGTGATTTTGATTTTTTGCCAACATCAACTACAAAGGAAATTTACAAACACAAAACGTATTCTTTTTCTTATTCAGAGGAATATGAACAAAGCGAATGGGTTGCTTATTACTTGGACAAAGATGATGTTACAAATGCAAATTATGACAGGCCTTTTTTTGAGCAAGATCCTTTAGTTAAAACAAAGTCTGCTGATTGGAGAAATTATAAAAATTCGGGTTACGATAAAGGACATTTATGTCCGGCTGGAGATAGAAAAGAATCTTTTGAAGATTATTCAGAAACATTCTTTACCTCAAATATTAGTCCTCAAGAACATGAATTTAATTCAGGTATTTGGAACCGATTAGAAGAAAAAACAAGATATTGGGCAACAAAAAATGATGGTTTATATGTTGTTACAGGAGGCGTTTTAAGTGATAATTTAAAAACTATTGGTAAAGAAAATGTTGCAGTTCCTAACTACTTTTACAAAGTGTTGTTATCAAAAGATGGTTCTAAGATGATTGGGTTTTTAGTTCCACATAAAAATTCCGATAAAGCATTGTATGAATTTGTTGTTTCAGTTGATGAAATTGAAAAGATGACAGGGATTGATTTTTATCCAAGTCTAGACGATAGCTTCGAAACAAAATTAGAAAGTAAATCAGATTACAAAGGCTGGAGTTTTTAAACTACCATTCGTTAACTTTGTTTGCATCTAATTTGATGAAAATAAAAAGTAAAATTGTAAACGACCATAAACTTGATCCTCCATAAGAAAAGAAGGGTAGTGGTACCCCAATTGTTGGGAATAGTTTTATCAGCATGGCAATGTTTACAAAAAAGTGTGTGAATAAATAAGTTGCAACACAGTAACCGTAAACCCTGCTAAATTTTGTTTTCTGATTTTCAGCTAAGTAAATAATTCGAAGAAATAACGCAACAAACAAAAGTATAACAACAACACTTCCGACAAATCCCCATTCTTCACCTACAGTTGTAAAAATATAATCGGTGTGTTGTTCAGGTACGAAGCCTCCTTTGGTTTGTGTTCCTTCTAAATATCCTTTTCCAAGTAAACCACCTGAACCAATTGCAATCATCGATTGATTCAAGTTGTAGCCTTCTCTCTTCATGTCAACATCATCACCAATAAGAACATTAATACGATCTTTTTGATGCGGTTCTAAAACACTGTCATATACATAACTCACCGAGAAACAAAAGCCAGCCATGACCAAATAAAGTAATCCGTATACAATTGGATTACGAGATATTTTTCTGTTAAAAATATAGTGAATTAACATTATCACAAAAACAACTGCGATTAGGTATATTGGCTGAACTAATAAAGAAAGAAAGAAAAGTACAATTGCAATGATCCCTGAGAAAAAATACCAACTTGGCAAACCTTCTCTGTTTAATACAAATATCAATGATATAAAAATCATAGCACTTCCTGCATCGGGTTGCATTAAAATTAGTAATACTGGTAGACCTACTATTGCTAATCCTATGATTTGATGTTTGGTATATTTTAAATTAATTTGAGAATAACTCAGATATTTAGCTAATAATAGGGCGGTAGCTGTTTTAACAAACTCAGAGGGCTGAAAACCAAATCCACCAAACTGATACCAGTTGGTTTGTCCTTTTTTGGTAACACCAAATGCAAATAAACCAAGTAGTAAAAAGATTCCGATTCCATAGAAAATAAAAGAAAATCGCTCAAATATTTTGGCATCGGAAAATAATATAATTAGAATAAGTGGAATAGTAAGTCCAATGAAAAGCATTTGTCTTCCATATGTTTGAGACATATCAAATATAGAAGTTTCTTCTAAGGGTAATGACGCAGAATATATGGTCATCCAGCCCATAATTACTAATACAATATATATTAGAATGCTGATATAATCAATTCTATTTCCTACGCTTTGATTTTTCATCTAATTTTCCTCTTCTTCTTTTTTGGCGTCGCTAATTTCTATGCTTACTTTGTTAAGTGAATCTTGAAGTCTTGTTGGATCAACTTTGCGTTGATAAATAATATTTTCAATTTTTCTATATTCGTCTTCAATACTGCCATTTAGCATTCTTGTTTCCAAGTCTTTTCGGCTTATTTTACCATTTAAATATTTTTCAATCATTAAAGTAGCAATAGGACCAGCCCATCTGCTTCCCCAATAACCATTTTCGATAAATACAGCCAAAGCAATTTTTGGATTCTCGCGAGGTGCAAAAGCAACGAAAATAGAGTGGTCTTTTAATTGATACGTTTTTCCAGCAACTCTAATCTTGTTTTCAGCTGTTCCAGTTTTTCCACAAATTTTAATTCCTTCGACTTTTAATCCAGATGCAGTACCAAAATTATATACATCTTCCATACCTTGGATAATAGGTTGGAAATATTGTTTATCAATCGTAGTGTAATGTTTTGTTGTGTACTTTTTGTCTAAACTTTGTCCTTTAATCTTTTTAACGATATGAGGAGTGTAATAATAACCTTCATTAGCTACAGCTGCCATCATATTTGCTAATTGTATTGGCGAAGTTAAAACTTCTCCTTGTCCAATAGAGTTTGAAATGATATATGAACTTCTAATTTTAGCTCCATTATAAGCTCGTTTGTACAATTTTGAATCCGGAACTAAACCTTTTGCTCCAATAGGCATGTCGGTTCCTAAAAATTGTCCTAATCCAAAACTTTTTACGTGATTAGCCCAATTATCAACACTGTAATACGAATCTTTATATTTCTCAATAGTTCTTTTGTACGTGTTTCCAAAGTAGGTGTTACACGATTTATAAGTTCCATTGTTCAATTGTAATGTGTGCAAACCACAGTGACATTTCATGAATCGACCAAAATTAAATCCGTGATTACAATAAAAAGTAGTTTGTTCGTCAATAACTTCTTCCTGTAAGCCAATTAATCCTGTTACAATTTTAAATGGCGAACCTGGAGGGTATGTTGCTTGCAAACCTCTATCGTATAAAGGTTTTGCAATCGAATCGTTATAAAGTGCTGTGTAGTTTTTAGAACGTTGTCTTCCAACTAAAAGAGCAGGATCATAAGTTGGCGCTGAAACCAAAGCTAAAATTTCTCCTGTTTTTGGTTCAATAGCCACAATTCCTCCACGTTTATTAATCATCAACTCGGTACCGTATTGTTGAAGAGCGTGATCGATAGTTAAGGTTAAGTCTTTTCCTTGTTGTGCAATGGTGTCAAACTTTCCTTCTTTGTAAGGACCAATAATTTTATTGTGCTTATCGCGAAGTAAATATTTTACTCCTTTTACACCTCTTAAAATTTCCTCGTATTGTTGTTCTACTCCTTGTTTTCCAATTAAATCTCCACTGTTGTAGTATTTGTTTTTCTTTAAAATACCTTCGTTTACTTGGGTGATAAAACCAAAAATATTAGCACCGTCTTTAACTTGATAGTCACGAAGTGAACGTTTTTGAGTATAGAAACCTTCAAATTTTCTTTCCTTTTCTTGAAAAGCAGCATATTCTGCCTTGTTCAATTGCGATAAGAATACAGAAGGCAACATAGGACTGTATACTTTTGCTTTTTCTACTTTTTTAATAAAATCAGCTTTCGAAATATGTAAAAGTGAACAAAATTCGGTAGTGTCGATATTTTTAATTTCTCGCGGAACCACCATGATATCATAAGATGGTTGGTTGGCAACTAAAAGTTTGCCATTACGATCGTATATGTAGCCTCTTTCCGGAAAATCGAATACTTTTTTAATAGCATTATTTTCGGATTGTAGTTTTAAATTTTCGTCAATTACCTGAAGATAAAAAATTCTAGCAATCAGAATAATTGAAGTAATTATGATTACGGATGGCAACAGAATTTTTCTCATCGTTTATTTGGCTTGATTAAGAAAAGGATTAGCATACTTATTATAAACGTAAATATCGTACTGAATAGTGTGCGAGTTAAGATAGTGAAAATTAAATCAAATCGGAAATATTCGAAGAAGAATAAAACAAAATGATGAATAAAAATTGCCAATAAAAGCAGTGTAATTCTCTCAGGTGTTATTTTATCTGCAATTTTAACCGTTTGATATTCGTAACTCAATCCAAATGCAAATTTAAATAGCGAAGGACGTATGTATGCTAAAACTAAAGAAGCCATAGTGTGAATTCCTCCTGAATTACAAAACATGTCTAATAGAATTCCCATTGCAAAACTTCCTAATAGTAATACACTTTTGTTGCTGTTAACAGGATATAACAAAATGAACAAAACATACGGATACGGATTTAAGTATCCGAACAAATTAATATTGTTAAATATTAAAATTTGCAAGAATAAAAAAACGACAAATCGTATACTATTTAATATGCTATTGTTCACTTATTGTTTTGGTGCTGTGGTTTCTAATTCTAGTTGTCTTTTTTCTTTTTTTCTTTTGTTTTCAATAACGTAAACATATCCAAGTGATGTCATGTCGTTAAACAAACGAATATTGATTGTATAATAATTTGTTTTCTTGTCGATGAAAATTTTATCAATTTTTCCTATTGGAATATTCTCAGGAAAAATATCTGAGTTTCCTCCTGTTACGATCGAATCGCCATGTTTTAAAGAAGCCAATCGAGGAACGTCGATTAATTGTGCATAACCTACATTACTTCCGTCCCAAATTAAAGAACCAAAATGATTTGAGTTTTTAATCTTAGCGTTGATTTTTGACTTCGTATTCAAAACACTTTGTATCGTTGAATAATTATTAGAAGTTTTTTCAATTAATCCAACAATTCCTTTGTCGTTTACAACACCCATATCCACTTCAATTCCTGAATTTTTACCTGAATTGATAGTGATGTAATTCTCACGAGTATTAAAAGAGTTTTTTACCACTTTTGCTACCACAACATTGTAGTTGTTTAAGTCGTTTCTAAAAAGTGTTTTAGAAGTTAAAATGGTGTCTTTTTTATTGAAAAGCAATTGTTTCAACAATGCGTTTTCTGATGCTAAGTCTTTGTTTTTTTGTTTCAGACTAAAATATTCGTTTACCTCATTTACTTTTTCGTAATAAGCACCAGTAACAGCGTTAGCAGAATTCACATATTCACTACGATGATATGAATGCGATTTAATTACCAAAGAAAATGAAATACCCAAAAGCAGCAAAAACAGCAATCGATAGCTGTTTTTTATGATAAAATTAATTATTTGCTGCATGGATTATTTTTTATTTAATCAGAATTCCTTTGTATTTGTTGATGTTCTTTAATGTCATTCCTGTTCCTCTTACAACCGCTCTTAACGGATCTTCTGCAATATAAACAGGTAAGTCGGTTTTCATTGAAATTCGTTTGTCCAAACCTCTTAACATCGAACCTCCACCTGCAAGATAAATACCAGTATTGTAAATATCTGCTGATAATTCTGGTGGCGTTTGAGATAAAGTTTCCATAACGGCATCTTCAATACGTTGAATCGATTTGTCTAATGCTTTTGCAATTTCACGGTACGATACATCAACACGTTTTGGTTTTCCAGTTAATAAGTCTCTTCCGTCAACTGCCATATCTTCTGGTGGGCTGTCTAAATCTTCAGTTGCAGCACCAATTTGAATTTTTACTTTTTCAGCTGTAGTTTCTCCAACAAATAAATTGTGTTGTGTTCTCATGTAGTAAACGATGTCGTTTGTGAAAACGTCTCCGGCAATTTTAACCGATTTGTCACAAACAATACCGCCTAATGCAATAACAGCAATTTCTGTTGTACCACCTCCGATATCTACAATCATGTTTCCTTTTGGTTGCATGATATCTAATCCAATACCAATTGCTGCAGCCATAGGCTCATGAATTAAGTAAACTTCTTTACCATTTACACGCTCAGCCGATTCTTTTACCGCTCGCATCTCTACCTCTGTAATTCCAGATGGAATACAAATTACCATACGAAGTGCAGGAGTAAATAATTTTTTCTTTAAAGCAGGAATACTTTTAATAAACATTTTAATCATCTGCTCTGACGCGTCAAAGTCAGCGATAACTCCATCTTTTAATGGTCGAATGGTTTTGATGTTTTCATGAGTTTTACCCTGCATCATGTTGGCTTCTTTTCCTACAGCTATAATTTTACCTGTAATGCGGTCACGAGCAACAATAGAAGGGCTATCTACAACGACTTTATCGTTGTGAATAATTAGCGTGTTTGCGGTACCAAGGTCGATTGCGATATCCTCGGTCATGAAATCAAAAAATCCCATAAATTAAAGAAGGGTTTAGCGTTTTTTTGTATAATAGTATTCAACCAGCAAAATTATGAAAATAATCTGATATAATTTAAAATAAAAACGCATTAAAAAAAATATTATTTTAATGCGTTTGAATTATTTTATGTTAAATAAATATTAATGCTTGAAATGGCGAATTCCTGTGAATACCATTGCCATGTTATTATCGTTACAATAATTAATACTTAATTCGTCTTTTATTGATCCACCTGGTTGAATAACAGCAGTGATACCCGCTTTGTTAGCAATTTCAACACAGTCTGGGAAAGGGAAAAAGGCATCACTTGCCATAACTGCTCCAGTTAAATCAAATTCAAATGAAGTTGCTTTTTCAATTGCTTGTCTTAATGCGTCAACTCTTGAAGTTTGTCCTGTTCCTGAAGCACAAAGTTGTTTGTTTTTAGCAAAAACAATTGTGTTTGATTTTGTGTGTTTACAAATTTTAGATGCAAACAATAAATCTTCAATTTCTTCAGCAGTAGGAACCGCATTAGTAACTGTTTTTAAATGTTCTTTAGTATCAGTTACATTGTCTTTATCTTGAACCAAAACACCGTTTAAACAAGTTCTTACGGTAGTTTGAGGTAATTCGATATCGTTTAAAATTAAAATG
This sequence comes from Flavobacterium channae, assembly GCF_021172165.1. Classification (NCBI taxonomy): domain Bacteria; kingdom Pseudomonadati; phylum Bacteroidota; class Flavobacteriia; order Flavobacteriales; family Flavobacteriaceae; genus Flavobacterium; species Flavobacterium channae. Next base: position 386,325 of record NZ_CP089096.1, read on the forward strand.
ATACGATTTTTCTTTTCTTCTAAAATGTCAATTGCTTCTTGATTGTAAGATGGAGCAATTACTACTTCGCAGAACAATTTGTTGATTTCGTTTGCAGTAGCAACATCAATTTTCCCGTTTGCAATTAAAACACCACCAAAAGCAGAAGTTGGGTCACCAGCTAGAGCATCTAAATAAGCAGCTACCATAGTGTTTCTTGTAGCTAAACCACAAGCGTTATTGTGTTTTAAGATAGCAAAAGTTGGATTGTCGTTTTTGAATTCGTTCATTAAATTTACAGCAGCATCAACATCTAATAAATTGTTGTAAGACAATTCTTTTCCGTGAACTTTAGTAAACATTTTGTCAAAATCACCAAAGAAGAATCCTTTTTGATGTGGGTTTTCTCCATAACGCAATACGTTTCCGTTTTGCTCGCTAATTTTTAAAACTGGTTCTTCATGTGTTTGGTTGAAGTAGTTAAAAATAGCTGAATCATAATGAGAAGAAACGTTAAAAGCGCGAGTTGCTAATAATTTTCTGTTTTCTAAAGTTGTTGCACCATTGTTTTCTGTATAGAAATTTAAGAATGGCGCATATTGGTCAACAGAAGCTACAATTACTGTGTCTTTGAAGTTTTTTGCAGCCGCTCTAATTAATGAAATTCCACCAATATCGATTTTTTCGATAATATCTTGTTCTCCAGCACCTGAAGCAACTGTTTTTTCAAACGGATACAAATCCACAATCACTAAATCGATTTGCGGAATGTTGAATTCTTTCATTTGTTCCACATCACCAGCATGGTCTTGACGGTTTAAAATACCACCAAAAATTTTTGGATGTAACGTTTTTACTCTTCCTCCTAAAATTTCTGGGAAAGCTGTAATATCTTCTACAGCTACTACAGGAATGCCTAAATCTTTAATAAAAGTTTCAGTTCCGCCAGTAGAATAAATAGTTACATTGTTTTGGTGAAGGGCTTTAACAATAGGTTCTAAACCGTTTTTGTCAAATACAGAAATCAATGCCGAAGCAATTTTTTTTGTTGTGTTCATGGTGTTGTGTTGTTGTATCTGAAATGCGCTCAGATAGATGTTGTTGTTTTGTGGTGCAAAAGTAGTTATACTTCTTAAAAAAGTCAAACTTTATTGTTTTATATTTTTTAAATTAGATAATAGATTTTATAAAAAAGAAAATTGAAGCAATTGCTAAAAAGATTATAACCATCCAGTTTTCAATTGATTTTGTATTTGTCTCAATTTTGGGGAAAATTGGGTTTTTGTCCCTATATGATTTCCAGAATTTATGAATAACAAAATATAGAACTCCTATGATTCCAAATAGGATACTGTATACAAGGTCTTCATTTTGAATCATTATTTTTTCTCAAATATAAATAAATTCCCTCCAACTGTAACATTTTCCCTCAATGCTCTACTTATTAGTAATAGCTCAGTATTATGCTTTTATATTTACGATTACTTTCAGAAAGTTTCAGTTTTGCCCTCAATGCATTGCGCAATAATAAATTGCGTACGCTTTTGTCGTTGTTAGGCGTTACTATTGGTATTTTTTCCATTATTGCAGTGTTAGCAGCAGTAGATTCTATGGATAAAAAAATCAAGGAAGATTTGAGTGATATGGATATGAATACTGTGTATTTAATGCGTTTTTCATTTGGGCCTTCTGAAGTGCCTCGCTGGAAAAGAGAGCAATTTCCAAATGTAACCTATGAAGAGTACGAATACATTAAGCGAAATGTAAACGATATTGATAAAATTTCTTTCAACCTTTTTACTCGAAATGAAAACATAAAATATGATTCTAAAACGGTTAATTCTATTCGTGTAAAACCATCAACTTCTGACTTTTTTGATATTGAACCCGTTAAAATAGATAAAGGGCGTTTGTTCAATGAAGCGGAATCCAATTCTGGAAGTCCGGTAATCGTAATTGGTAGTGAAGTGGCAACTGGTTTGTTTGAAAACAGTGATCCTATTGGGAAAAAAGTACGTTTATACGGGCAACGTTTTACAGTTATTGGAGTTTTAAAAAAACAAGGTCAAGGAATGTTTGGCGATAGTGGCGATGTTGCCGTTTTTTTTCCGGTTAATTTTTTAAGAAGATTGTATGGTGATAACAATAAAGCATTAACACCAGCTATTTTAATTAAACCACAAAAAGGAGTTGATATCGAAGAATTTAAAGCAGAATTGGCTCAAAAATTACGTTCGCATAGAGGTGTAAAAACGGGAGAAATTAATAATTTCTTTATGAATGTATTGTCTGGTTTTACCGATTTTATTGATAATATTATTGGTCAAATGAACATGATAGGTTGGATTATTAGTGCGTTTTCACTTTTAGTTGGAGGATTTGGTATCGCTAACATTATGTTCGTATCGGTAAAAGAAAGAACCAATTTAATTGGAATTCAAAAAGCACTTGGAGCTAAAAATAAATTCATTTTGTTTCAATTTTTATTTGAAGCAGTTATTCTTTCTTTAATTGGAGGAGTAATTGGAATGTTTTTGGTTTGGGTAATTGCATTAATACTTTCTTCTGCATTGGATTTTGAATTTGTATTAAGTACAGCTAATATGTTGTTAGGTTCCGGATTGGCGGCTTTCATTGGTTTGGTTTCTGGAATTATTCCTGCAATTTCTGCTTCTAAATTAGATCCAGTTGAAGCAATCCGTAGCGGGATGTAATTTTTACTATATTTGGCGATTATTATCCCAATTGAAAAAGCAAATCATTAGTATATTTCTGCTATTTATGTTGATAGCACCCGCAGTTGTAACCTTTTCTTGGCTACAACAAAAAAAGCGTGCAGTTAAAAGAGAAGTAAAATGGAACATGATTGCCAGTATTGATAAAAGCGAATTGGTATTCTTCAAGTTTTCTAAATCGGATGCTGAATCAAAGTTAGAATGGGAACATGCTAAAGAATTTGAATACAATCATGAAATGTATGATGTAGTAGAAAAGAAGGTTGTAAACGATTCGATTTATTTATGGTGTTGGTGGGATTATAAAGAAACACAACTAAATAAAAAATTAGATAAACTTTTAGCGGGGGTTTATGAAAACGATTCTGAGTCAAAAGAAAAACAAGATTTAGTAAACAAATTTTATAAGTCGATTTATTTTGAATCTGTTTTTTCATGGTTCCCTTTTATAGATAAATATCGTAATACTAAAGTTTCAAGTCATTTCGATTTTTATCAAAGTCTATATTCAAATTCCGAAGTCCCACCTCCCAATTTTCTTTCTTAAATTTGTATAATTTATTACTATTGAGTTAGATAGTAATGATTTTGTTATTGAATCAAGTTTAAAAGAAATATTTCAAAAATGAATAAAATTATTTTTTACGCTGTTGTGTTATTGCCTTTTTTAGGTTTTTCACAAATAGCTCAAGATACTACAACTACTGAATTGAATGAGGTAATTATCTCTCCTAAAGTACCTAAAAAGTACACACAATTACCAAATCAAGTAGAGGTAATTACTGCAAAACAAATCGATTTTCAGAATTTTCAAAGCACAGCTGAAATGTTGTCAAATTCAGGAAATTTATTTGTACAAAAATCACAACAAGGAGGAGGAAGTCCAGTAATTAGAGGTTTTGAAGCAAGCCGAGTATTGCTTACTGTTGACGGAGTTAGAATGAATAATCTGATATTTAGAGCAGGACACTTACAAAATGTGATTACAGTTGACGAAAACATGTTGGAAAATGTGGGGATTTTTTACGGACCTTCATCAACATTATTTGGTAGTGATGCTCTTGGTGGAGCGGTAGCAATGACAACCAAAAATGCTAAGTTTTTAAATGATGCTGGTAAAAAGTTTACTGGTGGAGTTAATACAAGATACGGAAGTGTAAATGAGGAAAAATCACTTGCTTTTCATTTGAACTATGCGACTTCAAATTTTGCTTCGTTAACTTTTTTCTCCTACAATGATTTTGGTGATTTAAAAATGGGTAAAGAGAAAAATCATAATGGTGATTATTTTGGCGAAAGACCAAACTACGTTTCTACTGTTAATGGTATTGACCAATTAAATGTAAATAGCGATAAGTATACGCAAGTAGGTTCGGCTTACAAGCAGTATAACTTTATGCAAAAATTGGCTTATAAAACCAATTCAGGATTTACACACGGATTAAATCTTCAGTATTCTACAACTTCTGATATCAATCGTTATGACAGATTAACTGAAACTACAAGTTCAGGTTTGAAGTTTGCAGAATGGTATTATGGTCCTCAAAAGAGATTATTAGCAATTTATTCGTTACAAAAAGACAAAGCATTTTTAAATAGCGATGTAGAAGTGAATGTTGCATATCAGAATGTAAAAGAGAGTCGTCATAACAGAAGATTCAATAATTACAATCTGCAACATAATGAAGAAAATGTAGATATGTTTTCGGTGTCTTTAGATTTGGATAAAAAGTTTACAAAAGGAGAATTGTTTTATGGTTTTGAATCGTATTACGAAACGTTGAAGTCAACTGCTTATGCTAAGAACATCAATACTGGAGTTGAAACTAGTATAAATACACGTTATCCAAATGGTGATAACAATATGATGCGTAACGATTTCTATGTTTCGTATAATGAAAAAATGTCAAACAAGACTTTTTGGAATATTGGAGCAAGAGCAGGTTATACAACATTGAAAAGTACTATTGCTGATAATTCTGTTTTTGCACTACCATTTGATGAAATTTCTCAAGGCAATTTTACGTACAGTGGAACTTTAGGAATTACACACAATACTTCTAAAAACTTTGCTTTAAAAGCGAATGTTGCAACTGGATTTAGATCGCCTAATATTGATGATTTAGCTAAAGTTTTTGAATCGGTTCCAGGTTCTTCGAGTTCATTAGGAACTTTGGTTGTTCCAAATGAAGATTTAAAACCTGAAAAAACAATTACTGGAGATTTAGGAATTGTAATTCAATCAGATTCCAGAAAAGTGAAATTAGAAAGTACTTATTTCTATACAAGAATGTATGATGCCATTGTTACTGATGATTTTACTTATAACGGACAGAGCATTGTTAACTATAACGGATTTGATGCGCAAGTAAAAGCGAATCAAAATAAAGGGAAAGCATTTGTTACTGGTTTTTCAACCAATTTTAGTGCTTTTATTGTTTCGGATTTATTATTCAGTGCTAATTTCAATTACACTTTAGGTAGGGTAGTGGAAGATGGTTCTCAAAGACCAATGGATCATATTGCGCCTTATTTTGGAAAAGTAGGATTGGCTTATACTTATAACAAACTTAATTTAGAAGGTTATATGTTGTATAATGGCAAGAAAGATATTAGCGATTATTCTACAAGTGGTGAGGATAATGCACAATATGCGCCAGCTAATGGAATGCCAGCATGGGAAACGTATAATTTGAAATTGGGTTACCAAGTAATAAAAGGCGGAACGCTTTTCGCTGGAGTTGAAAATATTTTAGATACACAATACAGAGTATTTGCATCTGGAATTAACGCTCCTGGTAGAAATATTTATGGAGGAATAAAATATAATTTCTAAGTTAAAGTTTAATCATAAAAAAAATCCCGATGTAAATCGGGATTTTTTGTTTTTATCTTACTTCTTGATTTTGAATCAAATCTAAATATAAGTTGATTTTGTTTTTTAATTCTTTTCTGTGAGAAATAAAATCCAAGAAACCATGCTCTAATAAGAATTCAGATGTTTGGAATCCTTCAGGTAAATCTTTACCAGTTGTGTCTTTTACAACACGTGGACCTGCAAATCCAATTAAAGCTCCTGGCTCACCAATATTAATATCTCCTAACATAGCGTAAGAAGCTGTTGTTCCTCCTGTTGTAGGATCTGTACATAATGAAATGTATGGAATTTTTTCTTCTGCTAATTGCGCTAATTTTGCTGATGTTTTTGCTAATTGCATTAATGAATAAGCAGCTTCCATCATACGAGCTCCACCTGATTTTGAAATTAATACAAATGGAATTTTGTGTTTGATAGAATAATCAATTGCTCTAGCAATTTTTTCTCCTACTACTGCTCCCATAGAACCTCCAATAAAAGCAAAATCCATACAAGAAACTACTAAATCTTTTCCTTTTGATTTTCCAACTCCAGTACGAATAGCATCTTTAAGTTTGGTTTTATCCATAACTTCTTTTAAACGATCACTATATTTTTTGGTGTCTTCAAATTTTAAAGGGTCTTTAGATGTTAAGTTAGCGTCCAGCTCCTTAAATTCGTTATCGTCGAATAAAATTTCAAAATATTCTTTACTACCAATACGTACGTGATAATCATCTTCAGGGCTAACCCATAGGTTTCTTGCTAATTCGTCTTGATCAACAATTTTTCCTGTTGGAGATTTATACCATAAACCTTTTGGTACATCTTTTTTAGCTTCTGTTGGGGTTGTAATCCCTTTTTCTTTTCTTTTAAACCAAGCCATATATTTAATGGATAATGGATAATTGACAATTTAATAATTATCAATTATCAATTGTTAATTAAAGTGTGTTTACGTTATTTAAGTCAGCAAAAGCTTGTTCTAAACGGTTGTTGAACGTAACTTCTCCTTCACGAACCCATTTTCTTGGATCGTAATGTTTTTTATTTGGACTATCTGCTCCATCAGGACTTCCGATTTGAGTTCTTAAATAATCAATTTTAGAAGTCATATAATCTCTGATTCCTTCTGTGAAAGCAAATTGTAAGTCAGTATCGATATTCATTTTGATTACACCATAAGAAATAGCTTCGCGAATTTCTTCTAATGTAGAACCTGAACCTCCGTGGAATACAAAATCAACTGGGTTATTTCCTGTGTTGAATTTATTTTGAACGTATTCTTGAGAGTTTTTAAGGATTTTTGGAGTTAATTTTACATTTCCTGGTTTGTAAACACCATGCACGTTTCCGAAAGAAGCAGCAATTGTAAATCTTGGACTTACTTTCATTAACTCTTCGTAAGCATAAGCAACTTCATCAGGTTGTGTGTATAATTTAGAACTGTCAACATCAGAGTTGTCAACACCATCTTCTTCTCCACCAGTAATTCCTAATTCAATTTCTAAAGTCATGCCCATTTTACTCATTCTTTCTAAATATTTTTTAGAAATTTCTAAGTTTTCTTCAATTGGCTCTTCAGATAAATCAATCATGTGAGAACTGAATAATGATTTTCCTGTTTCTGCAAAATGTTTTTCAGAAGCATCTAATAAACCATCAATCCATGGTAATAAGTTTTTAGCACAGTGGTCAGTATGTAAAATTACAGTAGCACCATAAGCTTCTGCTAAAGTATGAATGTGTTTTGCTCCTGCAACAGCTCCTAAAATAGCTGATTTTTGATTTTCATTTGATAATCCTTTTCCAGCATTAAATTGTGCTCCACCATTCGAAAATTGAATGATAACTGGTGCGTTTAATTTAGCAGCAGTTTCTAAAACACCATTTATAGTACTAGATCCCACAACATTTACTGCAGGTAATGCAAATCCTTTTTGTTTTGCGTAATTGAATATTTCCTGTACTTGGTCTCCGGTAGCAACACCAGGTTTAATATTGTGACTCATAGTTGATTGTTTTTAATATAGATGTGCAAAAATAATAATTTAAAAAATTAGAATGGATAATTAATTCCAAAATTTAGCACCGTTTTGCTAAAGTTGACTCCTTTTAACCATCTATCTCCGATTTCTCTTGCTGGATCATAAGCTTTATAACCTAAGTCAAAACGGAATACAAAGAAATCAAAATCGTATCGTAATCCTATACCAGAACCTAAAGCAAGATCTTCTAGAGATCTAAAGCCGTTAAAAGTATATCTTTCATCTGTAATATTATCAAAAAGATTCCAAATGTTACCAACATCTCCAAAAATTGCGCTGTAAAAATTACCTCCAACTCTAAAACGATACTCAATGCTGTATGCTAATTTAAAATTTGCTTCATTAAAATCGTTAACTCCACCACTTCTTCCAGGTCCTAAACTATATGCTTGCCAACCTCTGTTGTCGTTTGAACCTCCAGAAAAATAACTTCGTGAAAAAGGAATCGATTGTGCGTTTCCATAAGGAACTGCTAAACCAGCAAATGCTCGCATAGCTAGTGTGTTTTTTTTACCAAAATCCCAGTGTTTGATAAAATCGATTTCTCCTTTTATGTATTGAGAATATTCAATACCAAACATAGTTTTGTTTCCATTAGCACTTAATTGCTCGTTTTTAGTGTCGGCTAATAGTGATAACACATTTCCAGAAGATTCGAATTTTGTTCTAATAGAATAGAAGTTGTTATCTAGTAAATTTTCTTTAGTGTTTCTGAAAAAAGTAATCCCCGACGATACAATTAAATTGTTTTCAATTAAACGTTCTCTTCTTTCGCCAATACTTCTTACAATATTATAATCGTTATCATTTGGAGATAAAGAAGTAGAACCATTTTCTACATCTTGAATAAAATTAACTGCTCCTTGTGGTGTTAAATTACCATTTTCAATATTTGAAGGATCAACATTGTAAATCTGAGCTAAATTGTTTAATGTGTTATATGAAGAAGAGTAAACGTTAAAATAATTTTCTGGATTTAAGTTTTTAATAAACTGAATGTTGATTAAATCAAAACGAAAATTATTCTTTTGTTTTGGTGTCCAATTGTAATTAATAACTCCAGTTAAGTTTTCTTTGTCAAGACCTATGTTTCGTTGACTCGTTAAACCAATATTGATGTTGGTTGTTGGTAACATTTCTTTTCTGATAATTTTTCTTGTATTAACAGGAAATACAATTCTTGGAAAACTAAGTTTGCCTTCAAAACCGTATTCTGAAATGTTGAAAAACACATTGTTTGGGTTGGCCAAATCTTTTGAAGAACCAATATTTCCTTTAGCTGCTAATTCAAAAGTTTCTGCTCTTTTAAATAAGTTTCTCCATGTAAATGCCATTCTACCACTAATACCAAATTCTTGTACATCAGAAGTAGTGACATCAATAGAAGGTTGCCAAATGAATTTTGGCTTACTCATTAAATAAATATTGGCAATTAAAGATGTGTTAGTGCTATCGCTTGGGTCTTCAATATATTCAATATTTGGATAGTTGAATACCTTTAAATTACTTAATGATTTTGATGTAAGAGTTCTGTCATTATCACTAAAAAGCTTTCCTTTTTCAATAAAAATGGCATTGGTAATTGCCTTTGGCTTGTATTTTAATTTACCTGCACTGTAAATATTAAAGTTTCTGTAAGCTGTACTATCATTAAACTGATTGCGTTCCTTTTTAGAAGTATTGTTTGTGAAAATATTTACGCGACTAATTTTATAAATAGAAAACGGTTTTTTCGCAAGTGTATCACCATCTTTAACATAACGATTTTCAATTTTAATATTTACATTAAGTTTTTGAATTGAATCGTCAATAATAGCATCGTATTTTACGTTACTTTCTTGAAAATGATAAACACCGTTGTTTCTAAGATGTTGCGTAATTCTTTTTCTTTCGTTGCTAAAATTGTCGTAATTGTACTGATCTCCGGTTTTAATCAACGATTTGCTAGCCATTGTAGAATACAAACTATCAATTATTGGAGATTCGGTTTTTTTGTAGATAGAATCTATAAAGTAAGGTTTACCAGTAGTTACTTTGTAGGTAACTTTTCCTTTTTTTTGTCCTGTTGAATCGATAGACATTGTGGCTGTATTTCTGATAAAACCATTGTTGTAGTAATATCCGCTTAAGCGCTCTTTTGATTTGGTTGCTTTTTTCTCATCTATTATTACGGGTGCTTCTCCAGTTTCTTTCATGAAATTCGACAAACCACTAACAAAAAATGATTTTCCAAGTCGTTGTACTTGTTTAGCAGATAATAAGCGATTTAGTCTTTTTATTCTGTTCGGTTTTCTTTCTAACCAAGCTTGATATGAGGAATCTGGATTTGGTTTTGCAGCATTGTAAAGCGTTAACCCAAACGGATAATTCAAGAATTTTGTATTCGGTTGTTGCACAACAAGATTGTTGATGCGCTCTTCTTTTATCAATTTATCATTGACAAAAATTTCGTTTTTGGTCAATAATTTTTCATTTTCGGGTACTCGTTTTACTAACGAACACGAATAAATTATTGTTCCGATTACAAATAATAATGTTATTTTTGATAAATTATTTCTCAAAGCACTTTTTAAAAGTTAGTCAAAAATACAATTTTTATGGTTAGTAAAAACCAAATTAAACTAATAACGAGTTTACAACAAAAAAAATATAGAAAACAAGAACAACTTTTCTTTGCTGAAGGCGTAAAAGTAGTTCAAGAATTGTTAAATTCTAACTTTGAGTTGGTGTATTTGTTTACAACTAAAGAAGATTTTTCTGACGTTTCTAAAGACAAAATCTATGCCATTACAGATGCCGAATTAAAAAAAATAAGTGCATTGTCTACACCAAATTCATGTTTGGCGCTTTTTAGAATTCCGGAAGCAAAACCATTTGTTGAAAAAGGATTGATTGTGGCTTTAGATGATGTTCGTGATCCTGGAAATTTAGGAACGATTATTCGTCTTTGTGATTGGTTTGGAATTGAAACTTTGTACTGTTCAGAAGAATCGGTTGACATTTATAATCCAAAAGTAGTGCAAGCAACTATGGGCTCTATAAGCCGAGTGAATATTGTATATGGAAATTTAGAAACATTATTGTCTAAAACAAAATTACCGGTTTTTGGAACTTTTATGGATGGTAAAAACATTTATCAAGAGAAACTTCCAAAAGAAGGAATTATTGTAATGGGTAACGAAGCCAATGGGATTTCTGTTGCTGTAGAAAAATTAGTTTCCGAACGAATTGCAATTCCTAGATTTGGAAATCTACAACTTACGGAAAGCTTGAATGTAGCAACCGCAACCGCAATTATCTTAAGCGAATTTAAACGAGGGTAATTGTCTTAATGGAAAGAGAAATTCACGAAAAATCCTCTTGTTCTCATTGATTGAACATTTCCTGTCCAAGGACTATTTGGGTCGTTATCGCGAATTAATTCATCGTCCATACTAAATACACCTCTGATTGAAGGTGAAAAGATGAAATATTCCAAATAAATATCGATTCCAAAACCAACTTCGTAAAAATTAGTCCATTTGGTCATTCTAAAACGGTTGTTATAATTGTCATCTGGAGCCACTTCATTACTACTTAAATTTAATGCTGTAGAAACTCCACCAACTAAATATGGTCTAACGTTTCCTGTTCGTAATGCCGAATATTTTAATAAAAGAGGGAAAAAGATATAAGTCGATTTTACTTCTCTTAATCGGTCTACGTTATCAGTAATATTAGGGAAAGTTAAGTTTCGTTGTGTAATGTACAATCCTGGTTCAAAACGCAAATCAAAATATTCTGCTAATCGAAGGTTTCCGATTAACCCAACATTAAAACCTGTTGTAGCGCCAACTTCAATATCTTCAGTTACGGAAAGGTAGTCAAATTTAAAATCCAAACTATTGAATCCAAGATAATATCCCCAGTGCACGCGTTGCTTGTTCCAATTTTCTTTATTGATAATTGGGTCTTTGCTAAAAATGCCTTCCTGAGCCAAAAGTATTGGTGAAAAAAGTAAAAAAAACAGTAACTTTTTCATATTATTTTTTAGATGCTTGATAAATTGTAGCTACTCCAAATGTTTGAGGTAGATGTTTCACATCTATAAACCCAATTTTTCTCAAAATATTGTTTAAAGCTTCACCAAAAGGAAATTCGTTTGCAGAATCTGAAAGATATGAGTACGCAGTTTTGTCTTTTGAAAACAATTTTCCGATTAAAGGCAATAGTACTTTTGAATGAAAAGCATAGCCTTGTTTGAATGGAAATTTTGTTGGGACAGAAGTTTCTAAAATAATTAATTGTCCGTTTGGCTTTAGTGTTCTTAAAATTTCTGACAATCCTTTTTCTAAGTTTTCAAAATTACGAACTCCGTAAGCAACAGTAATTGTGTCAAAATAATTATCAGGATATGGAACATTTTCGCCATCACCTAAAACCATTTGAATTCTGGAATCCAAGTTTTGTGCTGCTATTTTTTTCTTCCCTATGTCTAACATGCCTTGTGAAATATCTAATCCAATGATTTCGGTAGCCGAAGAATTGGCAAATAAAATGGCTAAATCACCAGTTCCAGTAGCAATATCTAAGATTGTTTTTGGCTCACGTGCTGCAACCATTTTCAAGATTTTCTTTTTCCATTTGGCATCTGTTCCAAAAGAAATAACTCGGTTTAACCCATCATAATTTTCAGAAATGGTGTCAAACATTTGAGCAACCTGTTCTTTTTTTCCTAATTCAGAATCTTGATATGGCGTAATATTTTTTGACATCTTGCAATTTTTTGGAACACAAAAGTACTGATAAAAAATCAAATACAACTTCAAAATTCAATTTCAACTTCAAAATTCAAATTAAAGAAATATTTTTTGAAACACAGATTTAATAAATTTGAAAAATCTGTTTTAGTTACACAAAGTATCTCAAAGTTTCACACGAAGTTTCACAAAGGAATATAAAAAATCTGTGAAAATTTTTAAAATCTGTGTCATCTGTGTTCCTAAAAAAATTATTTTCTAACGTACGTTAAAAAAGTAAAATCATAATCGTGCTTTTCGTCTTTTGCATGAAATTCTTCGAAGATTAATTCCCATTTGTCAGTATCGATTTCTGGAAAAAAAGTATCGGCTTCAATGGTCGTGTGCACGCGAGTTAAATCGATTTTATCGGCAATTTCGATAGATTGCTGGTAGATTTCGCCTCCACCAATGATGAAAACTTCTTCATTTTTTGGACACAAATCAATTGCTTTATGTAAACTGCTCGCTATTATGCAACCTTCAGGAACTTTGTAATCTTTTTGTCGCGTAATAATAATATGTGTACGATTTGGTAATGGTTTCGGGAAACTTTCAAAAGTTTTTCTTCCCATTACAATATAATGACCAGAAGTGATGGCTTTAAAACGCTTAAAATCATCTGGCAAATGCCAAACCAATTGATTGTCTTTTCCTAAAGCATTGTTTTCGGATGCAGCTGCGATTATGGTAAGCATGTTATTTTTCTTTTGGGTGTAAATAAAATGAAGTTGTCATTAAAGCATCTCGAGGTTTTCCGTTTTCAGTTATGGGTTCAACTTTTGGAAATTTTTTGAATAGTTCAATAATTTTATGTTTGAAATTTTCAATTTTCCCATCAATAGATTCAATTATCATATTGCCTTCTTTGGTAACTGTATACTTTATTCTCAAAAGTTGTAAATCATATAAAATCGATGCTTCTTCTCTGTATTTTTCATATTCTGATTGAACTTCAGTTCTAATTAATTCCATAATGCAAGAATTAGGAGAGGAAGTTTTTTTACAGTCATCAAAGATTCTATCGTAATTTTTTTCTTGACTGAATATTATGAGATGAAATGTAATAAACAAGAAAATGGTTGTTTTTTTCATGTTATTGTAATCTAAAAGTTAATGGGAATTGGTAATTTACAGATACTGGTTTGCCTTCTTTGATGCCTGGGTTAAATGTTGGTAGAAATTCTGCGATTTTTAAAGCCTGATTTTGAAGTACTGGATGTGAAAAATAAACTATTATAGTTCTTATTTCACCTTCTTTATTAATTACAAAATTTGTAATGGTTCTTCCTTGAATATCATTCTCCATTGCATATTCTGGATACTTAAAATTTTTCCTTACAACTTTATTAATTATATCATTAATACTTTCAATTGCTTTTTCTTTATCTGCAAATTTTTCTGGTTTTCTACCAAATGAAGGATAAAGATCTAATTCCTCAATTCTATTGGTTTTGTTTTCTTCTCTTTGTCGAATTAAAATATCATTAAATTTTATTCCTTCGTAATTGTATTTTTTTAAATCAAATTTTACAGTTAAGTATTCCAAATCTTTACCTTTTTCAAAATTTTCAATTGGAAAAGGTGGAGCTTTTAAAAATAAATTATTTAATAATTCTTTTATGTCTTTATTTTCTTCATTAATTGTTACAAATTGAAATTTCTTATTGCTGTTAATTTTAATTATCCCAACAATAACTCTTTCTTCTTGAGTTAACGAATCATTTATTTGGTTGTATTCGTAATTAAACATTCTTAAGATTCTGTAAAAATTAGAACCAACATTTGTTTTAGAAATACTGTCTAAGTCAGAATATAATTCGGAATACTCTTGTGCTGTTGTTTTTGTGGTATAAAAACTAATAAATAAAAGGGCTAATGCTATTTTTTTCATAATATCTTTTAAACGGCCACAACACCTTTAATATGAGGATGTGGGTCATAACCTTCTAACGTAAAATCTTCAAATTTGAAATCGAAAATATTTTTGATTTCTGGGTTTAATTTCATCGTTGGTAAAGGTCGGCACTCGCGCGATAATTGTAATTGTAATTGTTCGATATGGTTGTTGTAAATGTGTGCATCACCAAAGGTGTGGATGAATTCGCCTACTTGTAAATCACAAACTTGGGCAATCATCATTGTAAACAAAGCATAAGACGCAATATTAAACGGAACGCCTAAGAAAATATCAGCACTGCGTTGGTACAACTGGCAACTTAATTTTCCGTCCGCCACATAAAACTGAAAAAAAGCATGACACGGAGGTAAAGCGGCTTTTCCATTCGCTACATTTTCCGCAAACGAAACCGAAGTATCTGGCAAAACACTAGGATTCCAAGCGGAAACTAACATTCTTCTACTGTTAGGGTTGGTTTTTAGCGTTTCAATTAATTCGGTAATTTGGTCAATTTCTTCGCTGTTCCAATTGCGCCATTGGTGGCCATAAACTGGTCCCAAATCACCATTTTCATCGGCCCATTCGTCCCAGATTTTCACACCATTTTCTTGTAGATATTTGATATTGGTATCGCCTTTTAAAAACCACAACAATTCGTAAATAATCGATTTTAAGTGTAATTTCTTAGTGGTTACCATTGGGAAACCTTCGCTTAAATCAAAACGCATTTGGTATCCAAAAACACTAAGTGTTCCAGTTCCGGTACGGTCGCCTTTTTGGTTGCCGTTTTTTAATACGTGTTTTACTAAATCGTGATATTGTTTCATATTTAAGTCAGAAGTTAGAAGTTAGAAGTCAGAAGTCAGAAGTTACAAATTAGCCTATAATCATTCCTGCAATAGTTGCTGATAGTAATGAAGCTAAACTTCCTCCTAAAACGGCTTTCAAACCGAATTCTGATAAAGTTTTTCTTTGGTTTGGTGCTAATGAACCAATTCCGCCAATTTGAATTCCGATAGAAGCAAAGTTCGCAAATCCACACAACATATAAGTTGCCATAATTACCGATTTGTTGAAAGTGAAATGGACTTCGTTAGCTACGTTTTTCAATTCTGCTAATTGTATATAACCTACAAATTCTGATGCGGCTAATTTGATTCCTAATAATTGTCCCATTAACATCATGTCTTCTTTAGCAATTCCAATTAACCACATTAATGGTGAGAAAATGATTCCTAAAATAGTTTCTAATGAGAATGATTTATAAGGTGTATTTGCTGCAATAACATCATTTAAGCCTGTCCAAAGGCCGATTTTCCCAAAAGTGTAGTTAATCATCGCAATGAAAGCAATGAAAACTAATAACATTGCGGCTACGTTTGCTGCTAATTTTAAACCTTCGGTTGTTCCTGTTGCAATGGCATCTAATATGTTAGAACCAATTTTTTCTTTGGTAACTTCAACATCTGTGTTTACAGACTCCGTTTGTGGACATAATATTTTTGAAATAATAATCGCACCAGGAGCCGCCATTACAGATGCAGCTAATAAGTGTTTCGCAAATTCTAATCGCAATACAGGATCGTTTCCGCCTAAAAAACTGATGTAAGCCGCTAAAACTCCTCCAGCCACTGTTGCCATTCCTCCCGTCATTACTAAGAAGATTTCGCTTCGGTTCATTTTTTCTAAATAGGCTTTAATCATCAAAGGTGCTTCGGTTTGTCCTAAGAAAATATTTCCAGCTGTTGATAAACCTTCTGCTCCTGAAATGTTCATTAATTTGGTTAACACTGTCGCCATTCCTTTTACGACAATCTGAATGATTCCCAAATAGAATAATAAAGAAGTCAATGCAGAAAAGAAAATAATAGTGGGTAATACTTGAAATAAGAAAATGAATCCGAAATTATCCACATTCATCATGCCTCCAAGTAAGAATTCGCTTCCTGCTCTGGTAAAATCTAACACTTTTACGAACAAACTTCCTACAAATTCAAATGCCGTTTTTACAAATCCTACTTTTAAAACACCAATTGCTAAGATTAACTGTACGCCTAATCCAATTCCAATGGTTTTCCAGTTGATGGCTTTTCTGTTAGAACTGAAAATGTAAGCGATTCCTAATAAGGCTAACATTCCTAATATTCCTCTAAACAAACTGTTTAGTGAAAAACCTTCGTTTGGTTTGATTTCGCCATTGATTACTTCGGCTTTGGTAGCTTTGTTTGATGCGAAAAAAGAATAGGCTTTACCTCTGTTTTTTAAAGTAAGGGTAGAATCGGTTTTGGTTTCAATTACGAAACGTTTTGTTGGAGAATCCGAACCATTTTCAAATAAGAAAATAAAATTATCTTGAACTAAATAGTCTCCTTTTTGTTTTAAGCTGTCTGACGAAATGTGAAGTTCGTAGCTGCCACCTTTTAACTCTAAATAATCTTTATTTGAAGATGAAAGTTGCCATTTTTTCTCAATTTCTTGAGCTGAAGTTGTAAAGCTTAAAAATAAAGCCAATACATAAAAAATATATTTATACATATATAAGTCTGAAGTTTATGATTCTTTTTTTGAAATTTCGTCTCTGATTTTTGCGGCTCTTTCGTAGTCTTCGTTTTGAACCGCTTCGTCTAATTTTTGATACAATTCTTTTAATGAATAACCCGAATAGTTATCCGCAGGAACCACAACATCTTCCTCGTAAGCGTCTGTTGGAGTTAAAATATTGTCACTATCCTGATTTTCATTTGTAGTTTCCGACGGATTGATGCTTAAATAAATTCCGGCTTTATCTAAAATGTTTTTGTAGGTAAAAATAGGTGCATTAAATCGCAAAGCTAATGCAATAGCATCAGAAGTACGAGCATCTATAATTTCTTCGATTTTATCTCTTTCGCAAATAACACTCGAGTAGAAAACACCATCTACTAATTTATGAATGATAACTTGCTTTACTACAATGTCAAATCGGTCGGCAAAGTTTTTGAATAAATCATGTGTAAGTGGTCTTGGAGGTTTAATTTCTTTCTCTAAAGCAATAGCAATAGATTGCGCTTCAAAAGCACCAATTACAATAGGAAGTTTTCGCTCACCATCCACTTCATTTAAGATTAAGGCATATGCTCCATTTTGTGTTTGACTATAGGAAATGCCTTTTATGGTTAATTTTACTAAACTCATTTTAATGTGTTAATTATCATTTCTTTGATATCCTGATTTCAATTTTTGAATGAATTGCAAAGTCAGAAAATGGCTAACTGAAAAACGGTTAGCCATTTGCCCCAAAAATAAAAAAAAGAGCTATCTAAACAAAGATAACTCTAATTTTAATATAATATATTTTTAAACAACTATTTTATTAAGAGTTGCTTGCTTTAAATGCTTTTAATTTTTCAATTAATTGAGGTACTACAGTGAAAGCATCACCTACCACTCCGTAATCAGCAACTTTAAAGAAAGGCGCTTCAGGATCTGAGTTGATAACAACTTTTACTTTTGATGAGTTAATACCTGCAATATGTTGGATTGCTCCCGAGATTCCAACAGCAATATACAGGTTAGAAGCTACTGGTTTTCCTGTTTGTCCTACGTGCTCACTATGAGGTCTCCATCCAATATCAGAAACTGGTTTAGAACATGCTGTAGCGGCACCTAAAACTGAAGCTAATTCTTCAATCATTCCCCAGTTTTCTGGACCTTTCATTCCACGACCTGCAGAAACTACGATTTCAGCGTCAGCGATAGTTACTTTTCCAGTTACTTTTTCTACATTTTCAATTTTGATTCCGAAATCCGCATCATTTAATGATGGTGCGAAAGCTTCTTCTGTCATTGCAACTGCATCTTCCACTAAACCAAAAGAGTTTTTAGCAATTCCTAAAACTTTTACTGGAGTTGAAATTTCAGTAATATTGAAGGCTTTGTTTGAGAAAGCGGTTCTTTTCACTTGGAAAGGAGAAGTGCTAACTGGTAAAGCTACAACATTTGATGCATAACCCGCTTCTAAAGCTACTGCAACAAGTGGCGCTAAATATAAACTATCTGTTGATGAAGAAACTAAAACAATTTGAGTTCCTTCTTTTTTAGCTGCTTGAGCAATTACATCAGCGTAAGCTTTTGCACTAAAATTGTTTAATTTATCGTTAGAAACGTTTAAAACTTTGTCTACTCCGTAAGCAGCTAAAGCGTTGTTATCAGAATTGTTGATAGTTACCGCTGTAACTGTTGTTCCCATAGAAGCAGCTACTTTTTTTGCGTATGAAGCTAATTCTAAAGCTACTTTTTTAATTTTTCCTTCTGCTGATTCAGCATATATTAATATCGACATGATTTTATAAGTTTAAAAGTTTAATAAAGTTTATGAGTTTAAAAGGTTTGAGTCTTATTTTAACTGGAAACGAAGACTGAAACCGAAAACTAAATAACCTTAGCTTCGTTGTGTAACAAACTGATTAATTCATCTAAATTATCAGCACTTACTAATTTAACTGCTGATTTTGCAGCTGGTTTTTCAAATTTAACCGCTTTAGTTGCTGTTGCATCTCCTGTTGGCTCTACTAAAGTTAAAGCTTTAGTTCTTGCCATCATGATACCTCTCATGTTAGGAATACGTAAATCTTTTTCTTCTACTAGACCTTTTTGACCGCCAATAATTAATGGTAAACCTGCAGAAACGATTTCTTTTCCACCGTCGATTTCTCTTGTTACTTTGGCTTCGTTTCCGTTTACATCAATACCCACACAAGCGTTTACGAAATTGTAACCTAACATAGCGGCCATCATTCCTGGAACCATTCCTCCATTGTAGTCTAAAGATTCTTTCCCAGCGATGATTAAATCGTAACCTCCATTTTTAACAACTTCTGCTAATTGTTTTGCTACAAACATTCCGTCTGTTGGGTTTGCGTTAATACGAATTGCTTCGTCAGCACCAATAGCTAATGCTTTTCTTAAAGTTGCTTCAGCGTCAGCACCACCAACGTTTACTACGGTAACAGTTGCTCCTTGTTGTTCTTTAAACCAAATGGCTCTAGTTAAACCAAATTCATCATTAGGATTAATTACAAATTGAACACCATTCGTGTCAAATTCGCTGTCACCATTGACAAAATTAATCTTTGAAGTAGTATCAGGTACGTGACTGATGCAAACTAATATTTTCATTTTTATATGTTTTGTTAGTGAATATTTTCAGTTCCAAAAATACAAATTAATTTCGAAATAAAAACTATGCATGCATAATAAATATGTTTTTCTTATATAAATTAGCTTTTTTTTATGAATAGTTTAATTGTTAATACAACTTTAGAGTTTTGGTTGAAGATTTTTAACGCTAAAACGTTTTAGTAGAAAGTGATGCCATTTTTTTTGTAATCGAATTGGAATAATTTTATTTTTCTTACTTTTGCCAATCATAATTCAAAGAAATTACTTTCATGAGAACGATACAATTTAGAGAAGCAGTATGTGAGGCGATGAGCGAAGAAATGCGTCGCGATGAATCGATTTATTTAATTGGAGAAGAAGTAGCAGAATATAACGGAGCTTACAAAGCTTCAAAAGGAATGCTTGATGAATTTGGACCAAAACGTGTAATTGACGCTCCTATTGCTGAATTAGGATTTGCAGGAATCGCCGTTGGTTCGGCTATGAATGGAAATCGTCCTATTGTAGAGTTCATGACATTCAACTTCTCATTAGTAGGAATTGATCAAATTATCAATAACGCAGCAAAAATGCGTCAAATGTCGGGTGGACAATTCCCAATGCCAATGGTATTTAGAGGTCCAACAGCTTCTGCAGGTCAGTTAGGAGCTACACACTCACAAGCTTTTGAAAATTGGTTTGCCAATACTCCAGGTCTTAAAGTGGTTGTGCCTTCAACTCCTTACGATGCTAAAGGTTTGTTAAAAGCAGCAATTCGTGATAATGACCCTGTTATTTTCATGGAATCAGAGCAAATGTATGGTGATAAAGGTGAAGTTCCAGAAGGAGAATACACAATTCCGTTAGGAGTTGCTGATGTTAAAAGAGAAGGTTCTGATGTGACAATTGTTTCATTTGGTAAAATTATTAAAGAAGCACTTGCTGCAGCTGAAGAATTAGCTAAAGAAGGTATTTCTTGTGAAATTATCGATTTAAGAACCGTTCGTCCAATGGATTATGATGCCATTATTAATTCAGTTAAGAAAACAAATAGATTAGTAGTTTTAGAAGAAGCTTGGCCATTTGCTTCAGTTGCTTCTGAGATTACTTATATGGTTCAAGAAAGAGCGTTTGATTATTTAGATGCTCCAGTTCAAAGAATTACAACTGCTGATGCTCCGGCTCCTTATTCTCCAACTTTATTAAAAGAGTGGTTGCCTAATTCTGAAGATGTAATTAAGGCTGTAAAAAAAGTTATGTACAAATAAGAAATAACTTATTATATTTGAAACTTCATCAGTACATTTCTGATGAAGTTTTTTTTTCCCTATGAAGACAAAAATTGTAGTATTCTTTTTATTCCTAAACGCTGTTCTTTTCGCACAAACAAAAGTAGGCGGTAAAGTTGTTGATGAACTTAATGAGCCTATTGCTTTCGCGAATGTTATTTTCAAAAATTCCAAAGAAGGTGTGATTACGGATGAGAATGGGAATTTTTATTTCGAATCCAAAGAAAACTATTCTGTATTAGTGGTTTCTTACATTGGATTTGAGAAAAAAGAGATTTCTTTAAAACCAGGTTTAAATACAGGACTTAAAATACAATTAAAGTCCGGAACGGAACTTAAAGAAGTTGTAATTTATACCGGAAAAACCTCAAAAAAGAACAATCCTGCCATCGATATTTTGCGTAAAATTTGGGAACGCCGCAGGAAGAATGGTCTCAAAATGTTCAAACAATACGAGTATGATAAATACGAAAAAGTAGAGTTTGATTTAAATACTATTGATTCTGCTTTCATGAACAGTAAGGTTTTTAAAGGAATGGAATTTATTTTTGATCAAATTGATACTTCAAGTATTTCAGGAAAAACATACTTGCCTATTTTTATAAACGAAACCTTAAGTGAAGTTTATGGAGATAATGAAGATAAAAAGTACAAAGAGATAACAAAAGCGAATAAAAATTCAGGATTTGGATCGGGTGATGGCGTTAATACATTTATTAAAGATTTATATGCTGAATTTGATATTTACGATAATTATCTAAAGTTTTTTGATAAGGATTTCGTAAGTCCGCTTTCAAGAACAGGAATTAACGTTTATAATTATGTTTTAAATGATAGTATGTTTATTGATAACAAATGGTGTTACAATATAGTATACTATCCAAGACGTAAAAACGAACTTACTTTTAAAGGTGATTTTTGGGTAAACGATACTACTTTCGCAATTAAAAAAATTAATCTGGAAGCTAGTAAAAGTGCTAACATCAACTGGGTAAAAGAGATTTATATTGAGCAAGAATATGATGTGGTTAATGATTCTGTTTTCTTATTAACGAGAGATTATATGATGTCTGATTTTAGTTTCTCGAAGAAAGAAGAATCGAAAGGGGTTTATGGTAAAAGAACAACTTTGGCTAGAAATCATAAATTCGATATTAAAAAGGATAATAAATTCTATAAGGAAGAAGTCAATTTCTACGACAATTCCGTTTTTAATAAATCTGATGAATATTGGGCGGAAAATCGCTTCGAAGAATTAAATAAAAACGAAGCTGGTATTTACAAAATGCTCGATACATTAAAAGATGTTCCTCGTTTTAAACGAATTTACAATTTAGCTTCTATTTTGGGTAGTGGTTACATCGAAATCCCAAAACTCAAATTGGATTATGGACCGATTTTTTCAACTTTTGGATACAATGATGTAGAAGGAATGCGTTTAAGAGCCGGTGGTAGAACATATTTTGGACCAAATGACACTTGGAGAATTCAAGGTTATGGAGCTTATGGATTTAAAGATAATAAATTCAAATACGGTATTTCTGGAAAATGGATGGTAGATAAGAAGAATCGAATCATTCTTTCTGCTGGAAATAGGAGAGATGTTGAGCAAATAGGTGTAAGTTTAACAACTTCAAATGATGTTTTAGGAAGAAGTTTTGCATCATCATCATTGTTTTCAAGTGGATCAAATAATAAATTAACGTCTGTAAATCTTACGACTTTAGGTTTTGAAATTGAGCCAGTGAAGAATATTACCTTTCAAACCAATTTTTCTTACCGAACTTTAGAATCGGCTTCAAATGAATTTAGTTTGGATTATTACACTGATGATACACACACTACTACTGAAAGCGAAGTCAAACAATCTGAAATTAATTTAGTTGCAGAGTTCACTCCAGGAAGAAGAACGGTTGGTTATGGTGTTGAAAGGTTAGAAGTAGATAATAATTATGCTCGTATTTTCTTGAGTTATAGTCAGGGATTAAAGGGTGTTTTAAATAGCGATTTCGATTATCAGAAATTACAATTCTATTACCGTCAACCAGTTTTAATTGGTGGTTTTGGACGTTTATTTTCAACGTTAGAAATTGGTAAAACATTTGGTGAAGTTCCACTTGGTTTGATGGGAGTTATTCCTGGAAATCAATCTTGGTTTGTAATTGAAAATACTTATAATTTACTTGATTATTATGATTTCGTTGCAGACGAATATGCGTCATTGCATTTTGAACACCATTTTAACGGAAGGTTATTTTCTAGAATTCCTTATTTAAGAAAATTAAACTTACGTGAAATTGTTGGAATTAAAGGAGTTTACGGAAGAGTTTCTGGTGAAAATGTAGCGTTAAATGCTTCTGGCTTGCCATATGTTGCTCCAGAAGATATTTACTGGGAATACCATGCAGGAGTTGGTAATATTTTTAAAGTATTACGAATTGATTTTGCTTGGAGAGGAAGTTACTTAGAAATGCCAGATGCTAGAAAATTTGCCATTAGAGCTTCTTTTGGATTCTACTTTTAATGAAACAAGCTGTTGCTTATCTTGTAAATGTTGATGCTGTTTTTGAAAAAATTATTCAAAAATACGGAATCCCTGTTCAGCCTAAGCGCTCTCAAGGATTTGAAACCTTAGTTTTACTTATTTTAGAACAACAAGTCTCTATAGATTCAGCCAAAGCTACATTTATAAGGCTCAAGCAAGCAATTCCTGAATTCCATCCAGAAAACCTTATTCTTTTTTCCGATGAAGATTTTAGAACTTGTGGTGTAAGTCGTCAAAAAACGAAATACATAAAAGCGCTTTCCGATGCAGTAATTTCAAATGAATTGGATTTAGCAAGTTTGGAATTTAAACATCCTGATGTTGTTCGACAAGAGCTTATTAAGATAAAAGGGATTGGTAATTGGACTATAGATATCTATTTGATGTTCTGTTTAAATTCACCCGATATTATTCCTTTAGGAGATATTGCTATTGTAAATACAATGAAAGAACTCCTGGATATTCACACCAGAGAAGAAATGGAAGAATATGCCTTAAAATGGAAGCCATATCGCTCTTTTGCAACCTATTTTCTGTGGCATTATTATTTACAAAAACGAGGAAGGAAGATTACATATTAAATCTATGTAAAATCTATATTTTTTTTGCAAAACTCTTTTGTTTCTAATGTTTTATAATGGTAACTTTGCACCCGCTTTAAAAAACATAAGATAATGACAGCAGATAAAATTACTACATTTGATGTATTGATTGAGATTCCAAGAGGAAGTAGAAACAAATACGAGTACGATTTTGAATTAAAAAGAATGCGTTTTGACAGAATGTTATTTTCGTCAATGATGTATCCAGCAGATTACGGTTTTATTCCAGAAACTTTAGCTTTAGATGGTGACCCGTTAGATGTTTTAGTATTAGTAAATGAACCAACTTTCCCAGGTTGTGTTATGGAAGTTAAACCTATCGGTGTTTTCCACATGGCAGACGATAAAGGGCCAGATGAAAAAGTAATTTGTGTGCCGGTCTCAGATCCAATTTGGAACAAATTAAATGATTTGAGTGATGTAAATCCTCACTTAATTAAAGAAATCGAACATTTCTTCCAAGTATACAAAGATTTAGAAAACAAAAAAGTTGATGTTGAAGGTTGGGGAGATGTAAATGAAGCAAAAGAGATTCTTGTGAAATGTACAAACCGTTTCAACGAACTTGAAAATAAACCTGAAGGATTGTTTAGTATTAAATAATCAATTAAATTTTAAATAGAAAGGCAGTATTTTGATAAAAATATTGCCTTTTTTGTTTTATTTTCTTAATATTACCATAAAATAAACTAACAAAATCTAAATTATATTTTATGGAATCAATGATGATTTACGTTCCAATAGTTATGGCTTTATTGGGATTGGCATTTATGACAGCCAAACGCGCTTGGGTTCTTAAACAAGATGCTGGAGATGGTAAAATGAAAGAAATTTCAGATTACATTTACGAAGGAGCCTTAGCCTTTTTAAAAGCAGAATACAAATTATTAACGTTTTTCGTTCTTGGAGCGAGTGTGGTTCTTGCGGGAATTTCATTTATTGTTCCAACAACACATTGGTTAATCGTATTTGCATTTATTTTCGGAGCAATTTTCTCAGCTTATGCTGGGAATATCGGAATGAAAATCGCAACAAAAACAAACGTTAGAACTACGCAAGCCGCTCGTACGAGTTTACCACAAGCATTAAAAGTTTCTTTTGGTGGTGGAACGGTTATGGGATTAGGAGTTGCTGGTTTAGCTGTTTTAGGATTAACCGGATTCTTCATTATATTCTTTAGATTTTTCATGAACGGAGAATGGACATCAACAGATGACATGACTATCGTTCTAGAAACTTTAGCGGGATTCTCTCTTGGAGCTGAATCTATCGCATTGTTTGCTCGTGTAGGTGGTGGTATTTACACTAAAGCTGCTGACGTAGGGGCTGACTTAGTAGGAAAAGTAGAAGCTGGTATTCCAGAAGACGATCCACGTAATCCTGCAACAATTGCAGATAACGTTGGGGATAACGTAGGAGACGTAGCGGGTATGGGTGCCGATTTATTCGGTTCGTATGTAGCAACAGTTTTAGCGGCAATGGTTTTAGGAAATTACGTAATTAAAGATATGGGTGGTAAAATCGATGACGCATTTGGCGGAATTGGACCAATTTTATTACCAATGGCAATCGCTGGTTTCGGAATTTTATTTTCTATCATTGGAACCATGTTAGTGAAAATTTCAAGTGACGATGCTAAAGAAGCTCAAGTACAAAAAGCACTAAATATAGGAAACTGGGTTTCAATCGTTTTAACTGCGGTTTCTTGTTTCTTCTTAGTGAAATTCATGCTTCCTGAAGTAATGACAATGGAATTCTTCGGTGAAGGAGCACAAGAAATTTCAGCAATGCGTGTTTTCTACGCTACTTTAATCGGTTTATTTGTTGGTGGAGCTATTTCATCAGTTACAGAATATTACACAGGATTAGGTACAAAACCAGTTTTAGCCATCGTACAAAAATCTTCAACTGGAGCTGGAACTAACGTAATCGCTGGTTTAGCAACGGGTATGATTTCAACTTTCCCAACGGTATTATTATTTGGAGCAGCTATTTGGTCAACTTATGCTTTAGCTGGATTCTACGGTGTTGCTTTGGCTGCATCTGCAATGATGGCTACAACTGCAATGCAATTAGCAATCGATGCATTCGGACCAATTTCTGATAACGCGGGTGGAATCGCTGAGATGAGTGAATTACCAAAAGAAGTTCGTACTCGTACAGATATTTTAGATTCAGTTGGTAATACAACTGCTGCAACAGGTAAAGGTTTCGCAATCGCTTCTGCTGCTTTAACATCGTTAGCTTTATTCGCTGCATACGTTACTTTCACAGGAATTGATGGAATCAACATCTTCAAAGCGCCAGTATTAGCTATGTTATTTATTGGAGGTATGATTCCGGTAGTATTCTCTGCATTAGCAATGAATTCTGTTGGTAAAGCAGCAATGGACATGGTTTATGAAGTACGTCGTCAGTTCAAAGAAATTCCAGGAATTATGGAAGGAACTGGCAAACCAGAATACGGAAAGTGTGTTGAAATTTCTACAAAAGCCGCTTTACGCGAAATGATGTTGCCAGGAATTTTAACTATTGGTTTCCCAATTGCAATCGTATTATTAGGTAAATTAGTTTACGGAGATAACAACCAATTAATTGCTGAAATGTTAGGTGGTTACATGGCGGGAGTTACCGTTTCAGGTGTACTTTGGGCAGTGTTCCAAAACAACGCTGGTGGTGCTTGGGATAACGCTAAAAAATCATTCGAAGCTGGAGTTGAAATCAACGGAGAAATGACGTACAAAGGTTCTGATGCGCACAAAGCAGCGGTAACTGGAGATACTGTTGGAGATCCATTTAAAGATACTTCTGGTCCATCAATGAACATCTTAATCAAATTAACATGTTTAATTGGTTTAGTAATCGCTCCAATCTTAGGAGGTCACGGTGCTACAACTGAAAATGGTTCTTGTTGTTCAGGCGATAAAAAAGAAATGGTTTGTACAGATGGAAAATGCGATTTATCTAAATGTGCAACTATGACAAAAGACGAATGTGCAAAAATGTGTGAAGCAAACGGTTGTTCTGAAGAGTGTAAAGAAAACTGTATGTCAATTTATGATGAAAACGGAAAATTCATTGGCAAAGAAAAACACGTTCACGGACCAAATTGCAACCACGGTGATCACCAAGAAATCATCAACATGGACGTTAAAAAAGTAAAAGATGCCAACGGAAAAGTGAAAGCAACGGTTACTTTAACTAAAATGGTTGATGGAAAAGAAACTACCGAAGAAAAAGTTTTTGAAGGAGATGATTTAGAAGTAGAAGCAAAAATTGCCGAACTTGGGAAATAATGTAAAGCAATAAAGAGAAAAGCCTCACAATTGTGAGGCTTTTTATTTTAAAATAATCCGTTTAATTCAGCGTCAATTCTATTGATAATCATTCCTAAATCTTCTGGATTGTTAACGAAATCAATATTGTCAACATCAATGATTACTAATTTTCCTTTGTTGTAGGTTTGAATCCAAGCTTCGTATCTTTCGTTCAAACGACTTAAATAATCAATTGAAATCGAGTTTTCGTAATCTCTTCCTCTTTTATGAATTTGACTCACTAAATTTGGAATAGAACTTCTCAAATAAATCAATAAGTCAGGCGAACCTACTAAACTTTCCATCAATTCGAAAAGCGAAGTATAGTTGTTATAATCTCTGTTCGACATTAATCCCATAGCATGAAGATTGGGTGCGAAAATATGCGCATCTTCATAAATAGTTCGGTCTTGAATAATGTTTTTACCACTTTCGCGAATTTGCAATACTTGACGAAAACGACTGTTTAAGAAATAGATTTGAAGATTAAAACTCCATCGTTCCATTTGGTGATAAAAATCATCTAAATAGGGATTGTCTACCACATCTTCAAAATGCGGTTCCCATTTAAAATGTTTGGCTAATAATCGGGTAAGTGTTGTTTTTCCTGCGCCTATATTTCCTGCTACTGCTATGTGCATTATGGTAAAATTATTTTATAATTAGTAATTTCATTTTGGGTAAAAATAGCTAAAATTCCATCCGCAAAGAAAAAATTAGTAGCGAAATTTTCAGCAATTTTAATTTTTAGATTTGTGTTGGTTTTTATTTTATAATAATATAGTTGATTTTCATAGCTATAGATTGCGATTTCGTCATTAATCAATTGAATATTGTCAAAATTTGGGAGTTCAGTAAGGGCTTTGATTGTCCCGTAAATTGAAATAGAATAGAGTTTGTTTTTAGTGTCAAGCCAATAAAAATTAGTATAGTTTGAATGATAATATTTTATAGGGTTTTCCAAACTTGTTGAAATCCAATAAAAAGTATCTTTGGTTAAATCGTATAATCCAATTTTTGAAGAGATAGTGTCAAAAAACCATAATTTATTTTGTGACGATAATGCAATTGCTCCAATATTGACAGGCTCAGATAAATGATTGAAATTTATTTTTTTTGTTTCATTTAATTGATTGTCTAATAAAATTGTGGTATTGAAATCGTTATAAAAAACCACAATTTGAAGCGGGTTTTGAAAATCTACTTGTGTAATTTTTCCTAAACTTACATTTTTATATTCAAAATGATTTTGTGTATTATTTTTAAAAAGAACATTGTCTTTTGTAGTATAAAAGTTTTGTTGGTTGTCAAATCCTAAAAATTCTTGAGCTTGAATTTTAGTGCTATTGATTTTTTCTGTTAAAATTGTTTCTTGAGAAAACACACTTTTAGCAAAAAGAAAGAGAAAACAAAATAACACGGCGGTTTTTCGTAACATTGTTTTTAAACTAATTTGAAATTCAAGTGTCTAATATACTACTTTAACACAAAATTAGTAGATAAATTGTGTAACAATTTGCATTTTTGGAGGTCTAAACAAGTATCTAATTTATTCTAAAACAATGAAAAAAATAATTATTGCTTCAATTTTAATGATTTCTGGTTTCATACAAGCTCAGAATTTTCAAGGTATGGCGGTTTATGAATCAAAAACAAGTACGGCAGATTTTATGAAAGGCATGCAAGGAAATAAAGATATTACTCCTGAAATGCAAAAACAAATCGAAGAACGTATGAAAAAAATGTTTGAAAAAACATTCATTTTAAATTTTGATAAATCGGCTTCGATATATAAAGAGGAAGAAAAATTAGATGCGCCAGGACAACAAGGTGGTGGTAGAATGATGATGTCTATGATGGGCGGTGGTGGAACGCATTATAAAAATGCAAAAACCAAACAATTCATTGTGGATAAAGAATTTTTTGGAAAAGAATTTTTAATTAAA
The DNA here is from genome assembly GCF_021172165.1 of Flavobacterium channae. Lineage (NCBI taxonomy): Bacteria > Pseudomonadati > Bacteroidota > Flavobacteriia > Flavobacteriales > Flavobacteriaceae > Flavobacterium > Flavobacterium channae. The sequence continues at coordinate 415,460 of NZ_CP089096.1, forward strand.
GATTCATTGCCAAATTATGAATGGGTTTTAGGAAGCGAATCTAAACAAATTGGTGATTATTTTTGTTTTAAAGCAACGGCTGTTGTTAAAGTTAGTGAATCTGATTTCAGAAATTTTAGATTTAGAAACAATAACAACGCTAAAGATGGCGATAAAAAAGCGGAAACAGTTAAAGATACAGCGAAAGCTAAGAAAACAAATTTTACAGATGATTGGGAAATGCCAAAAGAAAATACAATTACAGCATGGTATTGTCCAGAAATTCCAGTAAATCAAGGTCCAGAAAATTATTGGGGTTTGCCAGGTTTGATTTTAGAAGTTAATGATGGTAAAACAGTAATTTTATGTTCAAAATTAGTATTGAATTCTAAAGATAAAGTAGAAATAAAACCTGCTTCTAAAGGAAAAGAAGTAACCCAAAAAGAATACGACGAAATCGTGAAAAAGAAAATGGAAGAAATGCGTGAAATGAATTCTGGTCCAGGCGGTCAAAGAGGTGGTGGATTTAGAATGGGTAGATAATCTAAAATATTAATTTATAACCTCGTCCCCTACTGTTAATAATTTCTACAGTAGGATCGAGGTTTAATTTTTTTCTTAGCTTCGTTATAAATACATCCATACTTCTCCCACTAAAAAAATCTTCATTTCCCCATACGGTATTTAATATCAAGGTTCTTTCTATCGTTTTTCCCTTATTTTTTACTAAAAATTCTAGTAAAATAGATTCTCTATTAGTTAATTTAACTGTTTTTTCTCCGTGAATTAATAATTGTGATTCAGTTTCAAATTCATAAGATCCAATTGTAAATCTTGTTGCTGTAGTTTTATTCTGAAGGTTATTAGTTAAAGATATGATTCTTACAATTAATTCTTCTATACTAAAAGGTTTTTTTATGTAATCATTGCAACCTATTTTAAATCCTTTAACTACATCAGCTGTTTGTGATTTTGATGTTAAAAATAAAATAGGAATAGTTTTATTAATTTGTCTAATTTCTTCGGCTAATGTAAAGCCGTCTTTTTTGGGCATCATTATATCTAAAACCAAAGCGTCAAAGTTCGATTTTCTAAATTCTTCAAAAGCAAATTCTCCATTTTCACATAAGGTAACCGTAAAGTTTCTACTTTCTAAACTTTCCTTAATAATTATTCCTAATGATGCTTCGTCCTCAGCCAAAAGCAGATTAATTTTGTTAGTCATTTGGTAAAGTTATTTTAAAAATAGTTTTGTTTGTTATAGTTAATTCAATTGTTCCAAAGTGTTTTTCAACTATAGTTTTTGCAAAATATAATCCAATTCCATGCCCTTTTATGTTGTGAATGTTTCCTTTTGGAATTCTATAAAACTTTTCAAATATTAATTTTTCTTGAGATTTTAATATTGAATTTCCGTTGTCTTTAACTTTAATTATAGTTGTTTTATCTGTTTGAAAGCAATTGATTTGAACATTATTTCCGCCATATTTTATTGCATTATCAATTAAATTTGAAATTGCATTTTCTAGATAAAATGAATCTGCCCTAATATATAATTCTTCTTTTTCAAATTCAAAAGTGATCTGTTTTTTAGAAATATCCTGATGTTTTTCAATAATTGATTTAATTAAAACTATTAAATTAATATTTTCTAAATTCAATTGAAGTTCTTTAGAGTTTAATGTTGCTGTTTCTAATATCTTTTCGACCATGTTTTCCAATTTATACAATTGATTGAATGAAATGGCAATATATTTTTTATTTTTTTCTAAATTATTTTCTGGATTAAATATGCTCATTCCTTCTAAAGCAGTTGCTATTGTGGTTATTGGTGTTTTGAATTCGTGAGTGATGTTGTTGATGAAATCATTTTTGATTTCGTCAATTTTTTTCTGTTTTTTAATGATATAAAGTAAAAAAAACAAACACCCAATAATTGCTAAAGAAAATAATAAAGAAAGCAACAATTCGTTTCCAATTCTTTTAATCAATAAACTATTTGAATAATCATAATTTAGATTTAAAGTTTCCTCGTTTTTGAAATAGACAGAATTTGGTACAATTTGGAGAGGTAATTTTGCTTTGCTTTTTAAATAAGTATAAATTAAAGTGTCGTTTTTTAAATGTTTTATTTCATAATTTAAAGCAATATTTTTACGATCTAGTTCTACTTTAAAAATAGAATCTAACATTTTATATTTAATAGAATCATTCTTAAATGACATCGTAATTTTACTAGGAAAGTTTTCTAATCCTCCAATTGAATCTATTGCTTTTTTTCCTTTAAGAATTTGTATGGATGAAATTTCTTCAACCTTAACTGCTTTGATATTAATAGGATGTGTGTTCTTTTGGTTTTTTACTAGTTTTTTAATTTTATTAGGAGCATTTGCATTTATTGCATCAGTTTTTTTTAGCTTGATAAATTGTTTTCTTAATTTTGAATCTAGTTTAATAACATGAATTAAATCTTCAACTTTAGTGGTCGAATCCTTGCTAACGATACTAATAAAATTTTCCTTAGAATCTTCATCAAAATATGTCTCTATAGCCTTGTCATAAGCAATTTGCACTTCGTTTTTTATCCGCTCTTTATTACTCAAATAATTTTTATAATTCCAATAAACTTGTAAACAAATAGTTGCTAAAACTAAAAGGCTAATGACTGCAAATATTCTTTTTAGATTAATTTTCATACTTCAAAAGTAAAAACTATTTGCATATTAATTTAACCGTTAACACACGTTAACATTCATTAACTTATTATTTGATTTTATAACTGTTAATTTGCTTCATTAATTAAAAACTAAAAGAAATGAAAACACTATTTTTTTCAAGTGCATTTTTATGGCTAACTCTAAGCTCATTTGCGCAAAATTTTCAAGGAATAGCTTATTATTCTTCACAAACAAGCATGAAGAATTTTAATTTTACAAGTGATGATATGACACCAGATGTAAAAGAAAAAATGATGGAAAGTATGAAAAAGGCTTTTGAAAAAAACTATGTTTTATCATTTAATACTGTGGAGTCCATTTATTCAGAAGAAGAAAAATTAGCTGCTCCAAAACCATCTAGTAATGGAGTCACTGTTAGTTTTTCAGGTGGAGCCGATTCTAAATATTATAAAAATTTTAAAACAAAACAATACATAACCGATTTAGATATTTTTGGAAAAGAATTTTTAGTTGTAGATTCTTTACCAAAATTTAATTGGGTTATGACTGGTGATGAAAAGAAAATTGGCAATTACACTTGTATTAAGGCACTAATTATTATTCCTGTCACAGAAGAAGATTTAAAAGAATATGAAGAATATAAGAAAAAAGCAGAAAGTGGTAAAACAACTTTTTTTACACCAAGTGAACCTAAAGAGAGAATAATTGAAGCATGGTACACCATCGAAATTCCAGTTTCAAATGGACCAGATAAATATTGGGGTTTACCAGGTTTAATTTTAGAATTACATGAAGGTGAAACCACATTTTTATGTTCAAAAATAGTTTTAAATCCTCAAGAAAAAATAGAGATTAAAGTACCAAAAAATGGAAAAAAAGTGACTCAAAAAGAATTTGATGATATCCAAGAAAAGAAACTAAATAGTATGAAAAATGAAGATGGAGTTATAGAAATTAAAATGTAACAAAATTTTGATTAATAAATTTGTAACAAAACTTCATAATATTAGTCTTATTTATTTAATATTATTAACAAATGAAAAAAAATATACTTTTTCTACTTTTATTATTTAGCGCAATTGCCTTTTCTCAAAATATTCGTTTCGAAGGAACTGTTAAAGATACAACAGGAGTTGGTTTAGAAATGGCCAATATTATGGCAATTAACAAGCAAACCAAAGCAATGGATGCTTATGCCATTACTAATGAAGCGGGAAAATTCACACTAAACCTTAAGCCAAGCACAGACTATACGCTTAAGGTAAGTTATATAGGGTTTCAAACTTTTGAAAAAGCAATTACTACTGGGACTACTAACATGAATTTTCCTGTAGTTTTAAAAGAAGGAACTCAATTAAATGAAGTAGAAATTGTACACGAAATGCCAGTGAGTGTTTCGGGAGATACCATTATTTACAATTCCGATTCTTTTACAAATGGAACGGAACGAAAGTTGGAAGATGTTCTTAAAAAACTCCCAGGTGTTGAAGTAAATAAAGACGGAGAAATTGAAGTGGAAGGTAAAAAAGTCCAAAAAGTAATGGTGGAAGGAAAAGACTTTTTTGATGGCGACACAAAGTTAGCTACTAAAAACATTCCAGCTGATGCTTTAGATAAAATCCAAGTTTTAAGAAATTACAACGAAGTTTCTAATTTAAAAGGACTAGAAAATAATGAAGAGAGTATTGCTTTAAATATCAAATTAAAAGAAGGTAAAAAGAATTTTTGGTTTGGTGATATGAATGCAGGTATTGGAGTTGGGATGGAAGATACTCGCTTTATTGTGAATCCAAAGTTGTTTTATTATAACCCAAAATACAGTTTAAATGTAATTGCTAATGTGAATAATATTGGCGAATTACCCTTAACTGCTCAAGATTATTTCAAGTTTACTGGAGGTTTTAAAAATATGATGCGTAAAGGCGGATCTTCCTTTAATGTGTCTTCAAATGATTTAGGAATTTTAGGACTTCGCAACAATCAAGCGGCAAATATTGAGTCAACTTTTGGAGCAGCTAATTTTAGTTTTAATCCTTCAAAAGCATGGACTTTAAGTGGATTTGGAATTTTACTTGGGAATAAAACGGAAATAGAAAACACGACCATCTCAAATCGTATTGATAATTTACCTGATGGCTCTTCTCAAACTATTTCTGAAACTAGAGAAGATTATACAAAGCAAGATAGTAAACAGATTTTACTTAAATTAAGTTCAAGTTATGTGCCTTCTGAAAAAGCACATTTTGATTACGATGCTTTAGTTAAATTTTCTGATCAAAAAGAAAATACGAGTGTTTTTTCTAGTTTACTTTCTGATATTTATACAGGTAAAAAGCAAAATCCATTTTCAATAAATCAAAACCTTAATTATTATTATACACTAAACGATAAACATGTGTTTGCTTTTGAAATGCAACATTTGTATCAAAAAGAAGATCCGTTTTATAATGCTAATTTAGAAACTTTGCCATTTGCGCCATTATTAACAGGATATGTAGATGAAGGAGCAGGAGTTAGAGATGATATATCGCAAAATCGTTTTGTACAAACAAATAAAGTAGATACAAAATTTGATTATTACTACATGCTTACGCCAAAAAGTAATATCAACTTGACATTAGGAAATACGTATTCGTATCAAAATTTTGATTCTTCTATTTTTCAAATTCTTCAAAATGGGAATCAGAATAATTTAACGGACGCTTCAACGGTTAATGATGTTAATTATGCTTTTAATGATGTGTTTTTAGGAGTTCATTATAAATTTTTATTAGGGAAATTTACATTCAATCCTGGATTTAGTGTGCATCAATTCAATACAAATGATGAGCAGTTAGGAACATCTAATAAACAATCTTTCAATAGAATTTTGCCAGATGTGTATGCTTTATGGCAAATTAAAAAATCAGAAACATTAACGTATAACTATTCGTTAACAAACAATTTTACTGATATTAATAAGTTGGCTCAAGGTTATGTGTTTTCAAATTATAACAGTTTATTTAGTGGAAATCGTTATTTAGAAAACTCTACTTCTCAAGTACATTCATTGCGTTATTTTAAATATAACATGTTTAATTTTGAGAACATTTTTGCTAACGTAACTTATACAAGACAAGTTGAAGCAATAAAAAATAGAGCTTTGTTATTAGGTGTTAACCAAATTTCTTCTGCTGAAAACATGAACTCTGATTTTCCAGATGAAACATTATCTGCAGCAGGAAATTATGGGCGCTCGTTTGCTAAATATTATAAAGCAAATTTGAGAGTTGGAGTTAACTGGTCTAAGTTTAATAATATTCGTGTCTTCCCAGATACTGATACAGATCCGACAAATAATCCAACAGAAGTACAATCTACAGAATCGGTAGCACAAAGTTATGGATTGAATTTTTCAACGAATTACAAAACGTTGCCAAACTTAACTTTAGGTTATAATTTCACAATTAATGATAACTTTTCAGATGTAATTTATGTTGATAGTCCAACATTAACATTAGAATATTATTTCTTAGATGCTTTTTCTTTTGTTTCAGAGTATTCGTATTATCATAATAGAAATAAATCTAAAACAATCGATAGTGAGTATGATTTCTTAACTGCTAGTTTAATGTATCAAAAGAAAGATAGTAAATGGGAATGGAAACTTTCAGGAACAAACCTATTAGATACACGATCTTTAGATACAAATAGTTTTAGTCAACTTGGAGGAACAAGTAGTTTTTCAAGTTATAGAGTGCAGCCAAGATATGTAATTCTAAGTTTGAAATATACTTTGTAAAATATTGTAATAAAAAAGTCCCGATTTCATCGGGACTTTTTTATTTTAATTTTTCTTCAATAGCTTTAAGTCGTTTTTCTAAAGCCTCATTTTTTTGCTTTTCAAGTTCTAATTCTTGTTTTAATGCTTCAATAGTTTTTTGCTGCTCTTGTATCGATTTAACAATAGGAACAACAAATTCGGCATATCTTAAACTGTAAAAATCATTGCTGTTTTTAGGTGTGTCAACTCCGCTAAAATCATAATTAACATTTTTTGCAGATTGTTCTACATCTTGAGCTAAAAATCCTGAATATCTTATGTTGTTATAAGAACCATTTGGATCAATACGTTTGAAATTGTAGTTGTAGGTTACGGGTTTTAATTGTAAAATGAAATCCAATCCTACAACATTTTCTTTGATATTTTCTTTTAATCTAGCGTCAGATATGCTAGACCACCCCACAGCTCCACCAATACTTGTAATGCCAAAGTTTCCAAATCGAATTTGATTGTCTCCAGATATGTAAGTATTGTATCCTATTGCAGTAGAATTATTGTATTCGCCAGCATTATAAGCGTTATAGCCAATAGAAGTATTGTAATTTCCGCTCACATTTGAATTTAAAGTATTGTTTCCAACGCCAACATTGTAAGAGCCATTGTTGTTTAATAAGCTATTATTTCCAATAGAGGTGTTGTTATTTCCGGAGTTGTTATTTGTTAGTGCGTTTGTGCCAATACTTAAGTTGTTCTCGCCATTAATGTTGTTTTTAGAAGCATCTTTCCCAATACCAATATTGTTGCTTCCTGTCTTGTTGTTTTCTAATGAACTTGAGCCAAAAGCAACATTGTTTGTTCCTGTTGTGTTTGATTTTAAAGAGAGTTCACCATAGGCAGAGTTGTAACTTCCTGTGTTAAAGTAAAGCGATTCATTACCAAATGCGGAATTTCCTGTGCCGTTTGTTAAAGAATATAATGCGTTGTTTCCAAAAGCACTATTTTTATTTCCATTTACATTATTGTAAAGACTATTGTAGCCAGATGCGGTATTATTTGAGCCAGAATCGTTATTGTACAAGGAATTGTTTCCAAGGGCAGTATTTTGATTTCCAGTTTTTGATTTATACAACGAATACGAACCTAAACTTGTGTTTTGGTTTCCAATAGTGTTGTTGTTTAAAGAGTTATTCCCGATTGCAGTATTTTGATTTCCAGTTGTGTTAAAATTTAATGATGCAAGGCCAACAGCTACATTGTTGTTTCCTGTTGAATTTGTCGTCAAAGTATATGATCCAATTCCTGTATTGTTATTACCACTAGAGTTGCTGTATAAAGAATACGTTCCAATAGCAACATTGTAATTCCCATTGGTATTACTATACAAACTATTGTTCCCAATCGCAGAATTTTCATTTCCGTTGATATTCATTAACAATGAATTTGATCCAATTGAAGTGTTCGAGTTTCCAGTAGTATTATTGTTTAAAGAATATATTCCTAATGCTGTGTTGGAGTTTCCTACGGTATTGTTTACCATGGCTTGAGCACCCATTGCGCTGTTAGAATAACCAGTAGTGTTGTTTTTTAATGTGTTAAATCCAATAGCTGTGTTTGAATTTCCATTTGTTGTATTACTTAAGGTAAAACTTCCAAATGCTGTATTATTAGAACTACTACCAACAGGTTTGTATGAGTTATTACCAAATGAGGTGTTACTTTGACTAATTATCCCAGAATGATTGTTGTTTCTTTTAAAAATTAAATCAGTATTATCTTTAGTTCCAATATAATTGTTGTTTGGATTTGTATTGCTATTTCCACTTATTAACCAAACATTTTTAGTGTTGGTTACCGATTTCCATTCAGTATTGTTGTTATCCCAATAATAAAATCCTGGCTCATTATTCCCTACGGTTGTTGTTAAATAAACGAGTAATCCGTTTTGATTGTTGCCTGGGTTGATACTAGGAAAACTACTGACTCTAGGAATAAGAATTCCATCAGTATTGTTTGGATTAGATAAATTGCTGGCTTGAATATCAAGAGTAGCATTAGGATTGGTAGTGTTAATACCAACTTGTGAAAAGGAAATTAGGTTACTTGAAATAGCTATAAAAAGTAATACAATTCTTAAGGTTTGCATTAAAAATATTTTTTGCTAATGTATAAAATATGTAATAAAAAACCCATTTATTTTTTAATAAATGGGTTTTAATTGTTTTATATTCAATAGTTTGTTAAATATTAAAAGCAGCTTTTACTTTATCTACGAAGTCTAACTTTTCCCAAGTAAATAATTCAACTGTTAATGTTTTGCTTTCTCCACCTGGAGCAGTAAACGTTTTAGTTACAGTTTCAGGAGTTCTTCCCATGTGTCCGTAAGCAGCAGTTTCGCTATAAATAGGGTTTCTTAATTTTAAACGTTGTTCAATAAAGTAAGGACGCATATCAAAAATACCTTCAACTACTTTACTGATTTCTCCGTCAGTTAAATTTACTTTAGAAGTTCCGTAAGTGTTTACGTTGATAGATGTAGGTTGAGCAACACCAATTGCATAAGAAACTTGTACTAAAATTTCATCAGCAACACCAGCAGCTACTAAGTTTTTAGCGATATGACGAGTTGCATAAGCAGCAGAACGGTCTACTTTAGATGGATCTTTTCCTGAGAAAGCACCACCACCGTGAGCTCCTTTTCCACCGTAAGTATCTACGATAATTTTTCTTCCAGTTAAACCAGTATCTCCGTGAGGACCTCCAATTACGAATTTTCCTGTTGGGTTAATGTGGTATTTAATAGCATCATTAAATAAATGAGCATATTGAGGGTTTTTAGCAATTACTCTCGGAATTAAAATCTCAATAATATCTTTTTTGATTTTAGCTAACATTGTTGGTTCGTCAGCAAAATCATCATGTTGAGTAGAAACTACGATAGCATCAATACGAACTGGTTTGTTATCATCAGAATATTCTAAAGTAACTTGCGATTTTGCATCAGGACGTAAATAAGTGATTGCTGCATTTTCTCTTCTTAAATCAGCTAATTCTTGAAGAATTTGATGAGATAATTTTAATGCTAAAGGCATAAAATCAGCAGTTTCGTTAGTTGCATAACCAAACATCATTCCTTGGTCACCAGCTCCTTGCTCTTCTTTGCTTGCTCTATCAACACCTTGATTAATATCGGCAGATTGTTCGTGAATTGCTGATAAAACACCACATGAATTAGCTTCAAACATGTATTCGCTTTTTGTATAGCCAATTTTTTTGATTACTTCTCTTGCGATAGTTTGTACATCTAAATATGTGTTTGATTTTACTTCTCCAGCTAAAATTACCTGACCAGTTGTAACTAAAGTTTCACAAGCTACTTTTGACTCTGGGTCAAATGCTAAAAAGTTATCAATTAATGCGTCTGAAATTTGATCCGCAACTTTGTCAGGATGTCCTTCACTCACTGATTCTGACGTAAATAAATAAGCCATAATTAATTATTTTAAAATTTAAGTGAGGAAAAAAAATTGCAGAGATTGCGTAAAGGAGTAAAGATTACTGCTTTAGCATTTTTTTAATGAGGTTGCAATCAGTTCAAATTTTTCCTCTTAGTTTTCGTTTGCAAATGTATGAAATGAAATTGAAATCCAAATAGTTGTTAGCTTTTTTTTAATATTAAAAATTTAAAGTGGGTTTTTTAAATGTACTTGTTTGTAGATTTTTTTTCGGGTCATTCGGTTTTTAAAATGTTTTTTATTCTAAAAAATTAAATTTAAACAACAAAAAACAGAAAAATAATCTATTTATTTTTTTATTGAAGAAAATAATTCTATTTTTGTACCATCAAATTAACAAGAAAAAAAATGATTTTAAACGTTTGCAATATGTGTTGTATCATGTGGAAATTTCTGCAGAGGACACCTATTGCATAATTTTTAAATTAAAAATAATCAATATTAAACCTCTGTCGAAAGCAGAGGTTTTTTTATTTCTATAACTCAAGAAAATATGAATACTAAGATTATACAGTTTTTAGAAAATGCTAATGATTTGCAACAAGAATTAGAATTTTTGGCAGAGAATTTTAATGATAAAATTGTTTTTTCAACCAGTTTTGGTATTGAAGATCAGGTAATTTCTCATGCTGTTTTTTCTCAAAATCTAGATGCTATTGAAGTGTTTACTTTAGATACTGGAAGATTTTTTGCAGAAACGTACGCGGTTTGGGATAAAACATTGTTGCAATACAATAAGCCTATCAAAGCCTATTATCCAAACACCCAAAAAGTAGAATCCCATGTAAATGAAAACGGAATCAATGCTTTTTATAATTCTATTGAATTGCGAAAAGAATGTTGTTACATAAGAAAAGTAGAACCGTTAGGAAGAGCTTTAAATGGAGCGAAAGTTTGGATAACAGGATTACGAACTGAACAATCTGAAAACAGAAATTCACTTAAAAAAATTGAGTGGGATGAAGAAAAACAACTTTACAAATACAACCCACTTATCAATTGGACAACAGCAGAAGTGACAAATTTTCTAAAAAAGTTTGGTGTTCCATACAATACACTTCATGATGAAAATTTTGTTAGTATTGGTTGTGCTCCTTGTACCAGAGCATTAAAACCTGGAGAAAACTTTAGAGATGGACGATGGTGGTGGGAAGATAAATCGAAAAAAGAATGTGGCTTACATAGATAAATTAATAACTGAAATACATATAAAATGTCAAATACAAATCAATATTTAGAACAGCTTGAAAATGAAGCAATCTACATCCTTCGTGAAACAGCTGCACAATTTGAAAAACCTGCGTTGTTGTTTTCAGGAGGTAAAGATTCCATTGTTTTAGTGCATTTAGCATTAAAAGCATTCCGACCTGGAAAATTTCCATTTCCATTAGTACACGTAGATACTGGACATAATTTTCCTGAAGCTTTAGAATTTAGAGATTATCTGGCTAACAAAATTGGAGAAAAATTAATTGTTGCGTCTGTTGAAGAAAGTATTAAAAAATACAATTTAAAAGAAACTGCTGGTCGTTTTCCATCGAGAAATGCTTTACAAACGTATGCTCTTTTAGATGTTATTGAAGAAAATGAGTTTGATGCTTGTATAGGTGGTGCGCGTAGAGATGAAGAAAAAGCTAGAGCTAAAGAAAGAATTTTTTCTGTCCGTGATGATTTCGGACAGTGGGATCCAAAATTACAACGACCAGAGCTTTGGGATATATTAAATGGAAAAGTTCAAAAAGGGCATAATGTTCGTGTTTTTCCAATAAGCAATTGGACAGAATTAGATGTTTGGAATTATATTCAAAAATACAATATCGAATTGCCCGGTTTGTATTTTGCTCACGATAGAGAATGTATTGTGCATCACGATAAATTGGTTGCTACTTCAAAGTTTATTCAGCCTTTAGAAGATGATACAGTTGTTGTAGAAAAGGTTCGCTATAGGACAGTAGGAGATATGACGTGTACTGCTGCTGTTCCTTCAAACGCTAGTACAGTTCAAGATATAATAGATGATATTATTCAAACGAGAATTAGTGAAAGAGGACAAACAAGATTAGATGATCAGCTTTCTGAAGCTGCAATGGAAGACAGAAAAAAACAAGGGTATTTTTAAAAAGAAAAAGATTAAAAAATGAATACATTACGATTTATAACAGCTGGTAACGTAGACGATGGAAAAAGTACTTTAATTGGAAGATTGTTGTACGATTCCGATAGTATACATACCGATCAATTAGGGGTTTTGCAAAAACAAACCAAGCAAGAAGGAGTTGATATCGATTTGTCTTTGATTACTGACGGACTTCGAGCGGAACGCGAACAAGGAATTACTATAGATGTAGCTTATAAATACTTTTCAACAAAAAAGAGAAAATTTATAATTGCCGATGCGCCAGGACACGAACAGTATACAAGAAACATGATTACTGGAGCATCTAATTCTGATTTAATCATCATTTTAGTTGATGCTCGAAAAGGAATTACAGAACAAACAAAACGTCATGCTAGTATTGGTTCTTTAATGGGGATTAAAAAAGCAGTCGTTGCCATCAATAAAATAGATTTAGTGGATTATTCTGAGGCTACTTTCAATCAAATAGTAGCTGATTTTGAAGACTTAAAATCGGAATTAAATTACAATACAATTAGTTATATACCAGTGAGTGCTTTAGTTGGTGATAATATTGTTGCTAAATCTTCTGAAACACCTTGGTATAATGGAAAAGCTTTGTTGGAAACTTTAGAAACAATTGAAATTGAATCTACTTTCAATTTAGACGCTCGTTTTCAAGTGCAATGGGTGATCCGACCAAAAGACGAAGAAAATCACGACTACAGAGGATATGCTGGTTTGGTTTTAAGCGGAAGTTATAAAGTAGGAGATGAAATAGTTGTTTTGCCTGCAAAAATTGCTTCTAAAATTTCTAAAATTGAAAGAAATCTTGAAACTATTGAAGAAGCCAAAGCGGGCGAAAATGTTGTTTTTCATTTTGAAAACAATATCGATATCAGTCGTGGTGATACAGTAGTGTTAACACATCAATTACCACAAGAATCAAATCAAATAAATACTTGGATTTCATGGTTAGATAATAATCATCTTCAACTTGGAAAAACCTATTTGTTACAACATCGTTTCAAAAATGTTAGAGTTAAAGTGCAATCCATAAATCAAAAGTGGAATATTAACGATTGGAAATTTACTGCAACTGACGAAGTTAAATTGAATGACATTGCACAAGTATCGATTAAAACAAATCAACCATTATTTTTTGATGCTTTCGATAAAAATGCAAAGTCAGGAAATGCAATTCTTATAGACGAAACCACTTATAATACGGTTGGGGCTTTAATGTTTTTGTAAAATTAAAATTATGGAACTTTCTAATTCATACAGTAAAGAGTTATTTCAGAGAAATTTAAGCGAAAAACGAAATTTTCTAAATAAAGCTAATGCGCAAAATTGGTTAGAAAATGTATTTGCGTGGCTGTTTTGTACACAAGAAGAATGTTTGGATTTTAAATTGTTTCAAGAAAAAGAATCGGTTTTAAAAAAGGAGTTGCAAATTATTTTAAAACAGGTCGATGTTGATTCAAGTACTGAGTTTTCGAATCGTTTTTTTGAGAGCTTAGTTGATATTCATTCCGATTTATTGCATGATTTAAAAGCAATTTTAGATTTTGATCCAGCGGCTAAATCAAGAGCTGAAGTTTTGCTTTCTTATCCTGGTTTTTACTGCATATTCGTTTACCGAATAGCTAATTTTTTATGGAAAAATCAGGTGCAAATTTTGCCAAGAGTTTTGTCTGAATACGCTCATAGTAAAACAGGAATCGATATTCATCCGGGTGCAGAAATAGGAAAAAGCTTTTTTATCGATCACGGAACAGGAGTTGTTATTGGTGAAACAGCAAAAATCGGTAATAATGTAAAGATTTATCAAGGGGTAACATTAGGAGCATTAAGTGTTAGTAAAGATAAAGCCGAACAAAAAAGACATCCAACGATAGAAGATGATGTTATTATTTATGCTAATGCCACTATTCTAGGAGGAAATACAACAATTGGAAAAGGAGCCGTAATTGGCGGAAATGTTTGGATAACCGAATCAATTCCTGCACAGTCGCTAGTGTATCATAAAAGTGAAATCATCGTAAAAACAAAAATAGAGTATAATAAAATTATAGATTTTAGTATTTAACAACACAACAAAATACAATAGTATGAAAGCAAATAATATTTTAGAAACGATTGGAAAAACACCAGTAGTAAAAATTAATAAACTTTATGGTGCAAATAAAAATGTATTCATCAAATTAGAAAGAACCAATCCTGGTAATAGTATTAAGGATCGAATTGCGCTAGCGATGATTGAAGATGCTGAAGCAAAAGGTTTACTAAAACCCGAGAGTGTAATTATCGAACCAACTTCTGGAAATACAGGTATCGGTTTGGCTTTGGTAGCAGCTGTAAAAGGCTATAAAGTAATTCTTGTTATGCCAGAATCGATGAGTGTGGAACGAAGAAAGTTGATGGAAATCTACGGAGCTGAATTCGATTTAACACCACGCGAAAAAGGAATGAAAGGAGCAATTGAAAGAGCTGCCGAATTAGTTTCACAAACGCCAAATGCTTGGTCACCATCTCAATTTGTCAATCCTGCAAATGTAGAAGTACATCAAAAAACAACAGGTCAAGAAATTTTAGCTGATTTTCCTGATGGTTTAGATTATATCATCACTGGAGTAGGAACTGGTGGACACATTTCTGGAGTAGCATCCGCAGTAAAAGCAAAATTTCCAAATGTAAAAGTAATTGCGGTTGAACCAGAATTATCACCAGTTTTGAGTGGTGGAGAACCAGGACCACATCCAATACAAGGAATTGGAGCAGGTTTTGTACCTGAGAATTACCATGGTAATTTAATCGATGAGGTTGTTCAAGTTTCAAAAGATGAAGCATTTGAGTTTGCTAGAGCAGTAGCAAAACAAGAAGGAATTTTAGTAGGTATTTCTACTGGGGCTTCTTTAGCAGCAGTTGCTAAGAAAGTACAAAGTTTACCTGATGATGCAGTAGTGCTGACTTTTAATTACGATACAGGAGAGCGTTACCTGTCAACTGAAGGGTTGTTCTAAAAATAAATCAATAATTTTTTTGTAGGGTTTTTACTCCATTTTTTAGTGGAGCGGGGAATGCTATGCTTTATTCAAAAGAAAAATGATACAAATAGTAAAAAAAGGAAAGGTGGTTTTAGCTGGCGCGGGGCCTGGTGATCCAGACTTGATAAGCTTAAAAGCATTGAAATATTTGCAAACTGCCGATATTGTTTTAACCGATAGATTGGTTTCTCCAGAGTTAATCGATACCTATGCTCGAAAAGATGCTGAGGTAATTTATGTAGGAAAACAATGTTCTAAGGGAATTTGGACACCACAAAAGGATATTAATGAATTAATGGTTGATTATGCGTTGCAGGATAAATTAGTGTTGCGATTAAAAGGTGGAGATGCTTCATTGTTTTCCAATGTGTTGGATGAGCTCTTAGTTTTAAAAGAAAATACAATAGACTACGAAATTATCCCTGGAATTTCTGCGGCTTTCGGAGCGGCAGCATACACAGGTATTCCATTGACGGCTAGAGGTTATTCAAGAGGAGTTCGTTTTTTAACCTTGTATGATTTGAATACGGTTCAATCCCAACAATGGAACGATTGGGCTACAACCGAAGATACTTTGATTTTTTACATGAGTGGCCAAAGATTAAATGCGTTAACCCAACAACTTTTGGAGTTAGGTATTGATGAGCAAAAAGGAATTGCTGTAGTACAACAAGCCACAACACCTAATCAGAAAACACAAGTATTTTCTTTTGAACAATTAAAAAGCTCAGAATTGCCTGCTTTTGAATACGTTCCTACACTTTTAATAATTGGTAAAGTGGTGAGTTTACACCAAGATTTTGCTTGGTTCAATGAAAAGAATACAACGGAATCTTATTTCGATAATCATAAAAATGTTTTTCAAAATGCTATCTGAAAATAAATTATCATTACTAAAACAATTGGTGCAAAATGCATCAAATGAAGAAATTATTTGGACAAAAGGATATTTGGCTGGTTTTTTAGATGGAAGTAAATCAGATTTTTCTGTTACAAAAGAAACTAATGTAACCAATATTCCAGTTGCCGTCAAACCATTAATTATTTATGGAACCGAAACGGGTAATTCTAAAAAAGTAGCTTCTCAATTATTGGCTAATTTTAAAAAGAATAAAATTCAAGCCAAAGCGGTTGATGTTTTTCAATACGATGCCACTAAACTTTCAAAGGAAAATCTAGTAGTATTTGTAATGAGTACGCAAGGAGAAGGAGAGTTTCCTCAAAATGCGGTTGCTTTTTATGAAAACTTAAAAGGTTCTGAAGTAGATTTGAGTAAGGTGTCTTTTGCAGTTTTGGGATTGGGTGATTCTTCATATCCTTTATTCTGTAATGCAGGAGTTTTACTAGACGAAGTTTTGGCTGAAAAAGGAGCTAAGCGTTTGTTGCCATTGGTGAAAGCGGATGTTGATTTTGCAGATACTGTTAGCAATTGGGAAACTAATTTAAAAGCAGCTTTTCAAAATCAAGGTACTTCACAAGAAACTGTAAAAGTACAAACGGCTAATACAACTTCACGCAAGCAAAATTATACTGGAGTAATCCATCACAAAGTGGTATTAAATGATGTGGGTTCTAATAAAGAAACCTACCATATTGAAATTTCTTCAGAAGATGAAATTGTTTACAAACCAGGAGATGCTTTAGGAATTATTCCTAAAAACAGCACTGAAGATGTGGCTTTTATTTTAAATTATTTTAGTGTTGATGCCAATCAAGAAATTACTGTGAAAGATCAAAAACAGACTGCTGAAAAATGGTTGTTGGAACGAAACATAAAAGGATTGAGTAAGCGTTCTATCGAACAATTAGCATTACTTCTTCAAGTAGGAATCAATTCAGAAAAATCGGATTTAATAGATATTCTAAAGCAAGTTGAAATTAGTAAAGACTTGAAAATAGAAAGTGTGATTGAGCTTTTATTGCCAATTGCTCCGCGTTTGTATTCTATTTCGTCATCTTCAGAAGCACATGATGGAGAAGTGCATCTTACGGTAAACTTGAATACGTTTACAATAAATGAAGAAGTGAAAACAGGATTGGCATCTCAATTTTTAGCGGATTTTCCACTAGACACTCTTATCGAATTTTACATTCATAAAAATAACAATTTCAGGTTGCCTGAACCTGGTGAAAAAGTCATCATGATTGGTCCCGGAACGGGAATAGCACCATTCAGAAGTTTCTTAGCGCATCGAGATGCTACAGCTGCGGAAGGTGAAAATTGGTTGTTTTTCGGCGAGCAACATTTTGTATTGGATTTCTATTATCAAACTGAAATTCAAGAATGGTTGACTACGGGAGTTTTGACCAAATTGGATACAGCCTTTTCAAGAGATCAGGAGCGTAAAATTTATGTGCAAGATCGTATTCGAGAGAAAGCATCAGAGTTTAATCGTTGGTTGGAAGAAGGCGCGAATATTTACATCTGTGGGCAAAAAAATCCAATGAGTCAAGATGTGGAAGAAGCAATTATAGAAGTGATTGCGCAAGAACGTAATATTTCTGTTGAAGCTGCGAAAGGAGTTTTGGAAACATTAGAAAATCAAGGAAAATATCAAAAAGACGTTTATTAAAAACTATAAAAATGAGTGAAAAATTATCCTCAATAGAAGCAATAAAAACCCAAAGCGATGGGTTGAGAGGAACATTGAAAGAAAGTATTGATTTGGATAATCATACGGGTAATTTGCGTCCCGATGACGAAACTTTAGTGAAGTTTCATGGAATGTATGTTCAAGATGATCGTGATAGAAGGGCTGAGCGTGCAGCAAAAAAATTGGATAAATTATATTCTTTCATGATTCGTTTGCGAATTCCGGGAGGTGTTATTTCGGCTGATCAATGGATAGCAACGCATGAAATTTCTGAGCAGTATGGTACTGGAACGTTAAAAATAACAACACGTCAGACATTACAATTACACGGTTTGCTGAAACATCAATTACGACCAACCATCCAAGCATTTAATACGGCAAAATTGGATTCTATTGCAGCCTGTGGTGACGTGAATCGTAATGTAATTGTGAGTTCGCATCCGCAAATTTCACCGCTTCATCAAGAAATTTACGAGTATGCCGATAAAATTTCGACTTTACTGTTGCCTAAAACACAATCGTATTATGAGGTATTTATTGATGGAGAGAAAATTTACGAACGTTCCGCAGAAGCCGATCCGTTGTATGAAGATCGTTATTTGCCAAGAAAATTTAAAATTGCCATTGCAATTCCGCCAAGTAATGATGTTGATGTTTTTACAAATGACATTGGACTGATTGCTGTTGTTGAAAACAATGAATTAAAAGGTTTTAATATTGCTATTGGCGGTGGTTTGGCTACTACACATGGTAATCCGAATACGTATTCTCGATTGGGAAGTATTATTGGATTTACCGATACGGAAGAGAAAACTTTAAAGGCGGTTTATGAAATATTAACCGTACAACGTGATTTTGGTAATCGTGTTGATCGAAAGCTGTCTCGCTTAAAATATACAGTTGATCGTTTAACAGTAGAAGGATTTAAAAAGGAGTTAGAAAGCCGAATAGGATTCGAATTGTTACCAGCGAAGCCTTTTACATTTACCGAAAGAAGTGACAGGTATGGTTGGGAGCAAAATCATTTAGGAAAATGGTTTTATACTTTATTTGTAGAACACGGGGTGATAAAGCCTTATCAGAAGCAATTTCTATTTGAATTGGCACAACTTGGAATTTCTAATTTTATTTTTTCAGGAAATCAAAACTTGATTTTAGGAGAAATAAGTGAAGCTGATAAAGCGAAAGTAGAAGTGTTATTAAAAGCGCATGATATTGAACAAAAAGTGAGTGCCTTGCGAAAAAACTCGATGGCTTGTGTGGCCTTGCCTACCTGTCCATTAGCATTGGCTGAAGCACAACGTTATTTGCCAGAATTGGTTACCAAAATAGAGCCGATTTTAGAAAAATACCAACTTTCAGATGATGAAATTTCAATTCGTATGACGGGTTGTCCAAATGGATGTGGTCGTCCTTATGTTGCAGAATTAGGGTTTATTGGTACAGGTCCGGAACATTACAATTTTATGTTGGGAGGTGATCGTTTTGGTGAAAGATTGAATGTTTTGTACAAGGAAAAATTAAATGAAAGCCAAATTTTAGAAGAAGTAGATCGCTTGTTTTCGGATTATGTAACCAATAGAAATTTGCATGAAACATTTGGAGATTTTGCTTTTAGAACTCTTTTTGCAAATTAAAAATCATCTAGTAAAAGTAGTTTGCTTTTTCTTGGTGTTGTTTTTTCAAAATGGTTTTGGACAAAAAAATGTCGAGCATCAAAAATTAATTTGGTATGGCTATTATATTAACTTGAAATTGAATCCAAATTGGAAGTTAAATGCGGAAATACAAGAACGTCATTTTATAAGTCCAGTAAAACAACATCAATTGGTTGTACGAACAAATATTGAAAGAAAGATAATTAACAATTGGTCGGCTTTGGCTGGGATGGCATTGTTTTTACAAAGTCCAAATGATCCTTATTCATCATCAAATTTGATGGTGCCAGAGCTTCGACCAAGTGTTGGTTTTGCGAATTTTGAACATTTTGGAAAGTTAAAAATGAATCATAAATATCAATTAGAAGCTCGATTTTTTCAAAATCAAGTTGATGGAGAATTGGTTTCTGGCTATTCGTTTTTAAATTTTCGTTTTCGATACCAATTAGGATTTGATTATCCCTTGTTGAAAGTAGATGATTCTGATAAAATAATTATAAAATTAAAAGATGAAATAATGTTGAATGTGGGTAATCAAATCGTTAAAAATACATTTGATCAAAATCGAGTTTACTTAGTTTTGAATTTTGTTGTAACGCCAAAACTTGCATTTGAAGTTGGTTATTTGAATTGGTTTCAACAGCAAAAATCAGGAGGCAATTATTATAATAGAGATATATTACGTTTTTCAATTTTTCACACTATTTCATAAAAAATAAAATATGAAGAATACACTTTTTCCAGTTTTTTTAAAAACCGATTCGGCTCATTTTTTAATTGTAGGCGGAGGAAATGTTGGTTTAGAAAAAACAGAAACTTTGTTGAGGCAAAATCCGGATATTAAAATTAGAATTGTAGCTACTTATTTTCATGCTAATTTAACCGAAATTGGAAAGAAACATTCTAATATAACTTTTCTTGAACGTCCTTTTGAGGAGCAAGATTTAATTGGTGTAGATTATGTAATTATAGCAACGGATAAACCAGAAGTTAATTTAGCAATTCGAGAATTAGCCAAATCAAAAGGAATTAAAGTTAATGCAGCGGATCAGCCTGCGTTATGTGATTTTTATTTGGGTTCTATTGTGAATAAAGGAAGTTTAAAAATTGCTATTTCAACCAATGGAAAGTCGCCAGTTTTAGCCCGTCGATTACGCGAATATTTTACAGAAGTTATTCCGGATAATATCGAAGAAAGTATTGAGGTTTTGAATACTTTCCGAAGTCAACACAAAGGAGATTTTCAAGAAAAATTGAGTGATTTGAATAAAGCTACAGCGAGTTTTCAAAAAAACAACGAACCAAAGAAATACAAGCGATTGGCTTTTACATTGGCATCATCTTTTTTGATGTTCTTTATTGGTTATGGTTGTTCAACTTTAGTGACTTTTTCTGATATTCAAAATGGGTTGAGCTTAATTCCTAATGAGTTTTATTACATGCTTTTAATAGGTTTTGTAGCACAATTAATTGATGGCGCAGTTGGTTTAGGATATGGTGTTACGTGTGCAACAAGTATGATGATTTTAGGAGTAAAATTACCAGCTATAAGCGGAAGTATTCACACGGCTGAAATGTTTTCAAGTGCTATAAGTGGTTTTTCGCATTATAAATTTGGTAATGTAAACAAGCGATTGCTTTTTTGGTTGGCTTCTTTTGGAGTTGTTGGAGCTGTTTTAGGGGCTTTTTTCTTGGTTTATTTAGGTAATGAGTATGAGAATTTTGCTTATTTGGTTTTGTCTTCCTATACTTTTGTTATTGGTGTTCGATTGCTTGTTATTGCTTTTAAAAAGATTCAAATGAAAAAGAAGATAAAATTTTTAGGAGTATTAGGATTTACTGGAGGTTTTATGGATGCCTTTGGTGGTGGTGGTTGGGGACCAATTGTAACTTCAACGTTGTTGGCAAAAGGAAGAAAATCAAAATACGTTGTTGGTACAGTTAGTTTAGCTGAATTTTTTATAACCTTGGCGGCTTCAATAGTGTTTTTTACTTCGTTAGGAGTAAGTCATTGGTACATTGTGTTAGGATTGATTTTAGGTGGAGTTATTGCTTCGCCAATTGCGGCAAAATTAGCAGGAAGACTTCCGCAAAAAGCAGCACTTTTATTTGTTTCTTTCCTAGTTATAGTGTTTAGTGTCAGAGTGTTTTTAAAGATAATTTAAAATGTTTGTGTTAAATAGAATAATTAACTTTCTAATTAAATTAATTTAGATTATTTTTCTAAATATTGAAAATAAAATAACAAAATTTAGATTTTTATTCTAAATATTTTTTGTGATAGATTTTTATTCTAATTTTGCCCTGTAAAACAAAAGTAAAAAATGATTTATACGATTTGCAATATGTGTATGATGATGTGGAATTTTCCGCAGAGGTCGACTATTGTATAATTTTAAATCAAAAAAATATTCAATGCTACCTCTGTTTTAAACAGAGGTTTTTTTATTGTAAAAATTAAAGATATGGAAGTGAGAATTTATATTCCAAGAAGATATTGCCGAATGTGTTCATGATTATTTAATGAAGTTTAGATTTTTGTTTGTTTGAAGACTGCCGATAGAAAACCTACCTAAAGGCAGTCTTTTTTAAAAAGTAAGATGAGTTATATTCAAAAAATAGTGTTCGAGAATTTCCCATTGCAAAATGGAGTGTTGCAATCAAAGGTTATTCTTTCTTATCAATTGTTCGGGCAGTCTATTGGAACAGCGCCTTTAGTTTTGGTAAATCATGCGTTAACAGGCAATTCGCATGTTATTGGAGAAAATGGTTGGTGGGAATCTTTAATTGGAGAACAAAAAACGATTGATACAAATAAGTATACAGTTTTAGTTTTCAATATTCCAGGAAATGGTTATCAAGATGAAAATAATCTAATTGAAAACTATCAAGATTTTACCACAAAAGATATTGCTAATCTATTTTGGAAAGGAATAGATTCATTTAAAATTGAAAGTGTTTTTGCAATTATAGGCGGAAGTTTAGGTGGAGCAATTGCTTGGGAAATGAATGCACTTCGTCCAAATGCAGTTCAGAATTTAATTCCAGTAGCTACAAGTTGGAAATCTTCTGATTGGTTAATTGGAAACGTCTTAATTCAAGATTTGATTTTGAAAAATTCTAAAAATCCTATTCACGATGCTAGAATTCACGCCATGTTGTTGTATCGAACTCCCGAATCATTGCAAGAAAAATTTCAGACCAAATTGCAAAATTCGGAAGGATTGTTTCAAGTGGAAAGTTGGTTGTTCCATCACGGAGAAAAATTGCAAAACAGATTTCAACTTTCAGCTTATAAACTGATGAATCATTTGTTGAAAACTACCGATATTTTTAGAAATAACAACCAATCTGAAATTATAAAAAGCATTACAGCAAACATTCATTTGGTAAGCGTGGATACCGATTATTTTTTTACTGCAAACGAAATCAAAACAGCTTTTCAGGAAATCAAAAACTACAAAAACAATGTGTTTTATCACGAAATCAAATCCATTCACGGACACGATGCTTTCTTGATTGAATTTGAACAACTAAACAACATACTAAAACCTATATTTAATTAGAAATCAAATGAAAATATTAAAATTTGGAGGAAAATCATTAGCAAACGGAGAAGGATTGCAAAAAGTAATTCAAACCATTGCTCAAAAATATTTTAATAATGAACCTATAGCAGTGGTCGTTTCAGCAAGAGGAAACGCTACTGATGAATTGGTAATTCTACTAAAAAAAGCACAAGCCAACATTAGTTTTCAAGCAGATTTTGAGCAATTCAAAAAATACCAATTGGAAGGTTTGAAAGAAAACATCTTCGAAGAAGAATTCTCAGTTTTGCAGAAATTATTAGAAGGTGTTTCGCTTTTAGGAGATTATAGCGAAAAAATTAAAGATCAAGTTATTGCTTATGGCGAAATTTTATCAGCAAAATATGTTGCTTATGTTTTAAATGAAAACAGTATTAAAGCACAATTTGTCGATTCACGCCAACTAATTAAAACCGATGCAAATTTTGGAAATGCGCAACCAATAGAAGCTACTTCAAAGCAAAATATATTGGAATATTTCGTTAAAAACGGCGATAAAGTAAATATTATTACAGGTTTTATCGGTTCAACTGTGCTTAACGAAACAACAACTTTAGGAAGAAACGGGAGTAATTACACTGCTTCGTTAATTGCAAATTATCTTAATGCGGAAGAATTTCAAAATTACACACACGTAGACGGAATTTTTACCGCTAACCCAGATTTAGTAGCTGATGCAAAAAAAATTGAGCATTTGTCTTTTAATGAAGCAAATGAGTTGGCAAACTTCGGGGCGCAAATTTTACATGCCAAAACCATTATTCCTTTGGTGGAAAAAAACATTCCATTACGCATTTTAAATACTTTCAATCCGGAAAATAACGGAACGTTAATTACTTCGGAACAAACTAATGAAGGCATCAAATCGCTTTCGGTTTTAACCAATGTGTCGCTGATTAATTTAGAAGGAAGAGGTTTGTTAGGGAAAACAGGGGTTGATGCAAGAATTTTCCGTGTGATGGCTGAAAATGATATTAGTGTTAGCATTATTTCGCAAGGTTCTTCAGAAAGGGGAATTGGTTTAGTTGTGAGTTCTGATAAGGCTTCGAAAGCTTTAGTGGGTTTGGAAAAAGAATTTGAAACCGATTTTTACACGAAAGATGTCAATAAAATTTCGGTAAACGATAACATTGCGGTGATTTCAATTATTGGACAAGATTTGACGAATTTCCACAAACCTTATACGGCTTTAATCCGAAATAAAATCACACCTATTTTATTAAACAATACGGTTACGGGTAGAAATATCAGTTTGGTAATCAGTAAAGAGGAATTCAAACGCGCATTAAACGTAATTCATGGTGAAGTTTTTGGTGTGGCAAAAAAAATCAACATTGCTATTTTTGGTCATGGAACTGTTGGTGGAACTTTAATTAACCAAATTTTAGAATCAGCAAAAAATATCGAAAAGCGAAAAGGAATTAAGCTAAATGTGTTTGCGATTGCAAATTCTAAAGAAGTATTGTTGAATAAATTTGGAATAGGCGAAAACTGGAAAGCGGTATTAGAAGATAAAGGTCAAGAATATAAAGTAGAAGATATTATTGCTTACGCAAAAGAGCATCATTTAGAAAATTTAATCGCAATTGATAATACGGCAAGTGATACTTTTATTGAGAATTATATTGCTTTGGCAGAAAATAGTTTCGATTTAATTTCGTCTAATAAAGTAGCCAATACGGTAAGTTATGATTTTTATAAAAAACTTCGAAAAGTATTAGCTGAAAATCAAAAGGAATATTTGTATGAAACTAATGTTGGCGCAGGTTTGCCATTAATTGACACGATTAAATTACTGCATTTATCAGGAGAAAATATCACTAAAATAAAAGGTGTTTTTTCAGGAACATTGAGTTATTTGTTCAATAATTTCTCAGTTCAAGACAAGAAATTTAGCGAAGTTTTGCAAGAAGCAATCGATAAAGGATTTACAGAACCAGATCCGCGTGAAGATTTAAACGGAAATGACGTTGGTAGAAAGTTATTAATCTTGGCTCGTGAATTGGATTTGCAAAATGAGTTTGAAGAAATAAAAATTCAAAACTTAATTCCAGAAAATTTAAGAGAAGGAAGTGCTGCAAGTTTCTTAGAGAAATTAACTGAATTAGACGGAATTTACGATGAAGTAAAAGCATCTAAAAAAGCTGATGAAGTTTTGCGTTATATTGGTGAATTGTCTGGAGATTTACAACAAGATAAAGGGAATTTAGAAGTAAAATTAATTTCAGTTCCAGCTAATTCTGCTTTAGGATCATTAAAAGGTTCAGATTCTATTTTCGAAATTTATACTGAATCGTATGGTGAACAACCAATTGTAATTCAAGGAGCAGGAGCAGGAGCTTCTGTAACTGCAAGAGGTGTTTTTGGAGATATTTTGCGTTTATCAGAGAAAAAATTATAACCACCCAAATTCAAAACCTGCAAGATTTTTTAGTTCTTGTGGGTTTTACACTTTAAAAGTTAAACAATACAACAAAAAATCATGGATAATCAAGAATTAGGATTAGAAACCCAGCTAATAAGAACACAATTAGAACGTACGCAATATTTAGAGCATTCGGTTCCATTATATTTAACATCAAGTTTTGTTTTTGAAGATGCAGAAGACATGCGTTCTTCTTTTGCAGAAGAAAAACAACGTAATATTTATAGCCGTTTTTCAAATCCAAACACATCAGAATTTGTAGACAAGATTTGTAAATTAGAAGGAGCCGAAGATGGATTTGCTTTTGCAACAGGAATGGCAGCAGTGTATTCAACTTTTGCAGCTTTACTTAATGCTGGTGACCATATCGTTTCGGCAAGTAGTGTTTTTGGTTCAACACATACGTTGTTTACCAAGTATTTTCCAAAATGGAATATTACAACGAGTTATTTTGATGTAAACAAACCAGAAACGATTGAAGATTTCATTCAACCGAATACCAAAATCTTATATGCTGAATCGCCAACAAATCCTGCGGTTGATATATTAGATTTAGAATTATTAGGACAAATTGCTAAAAAACACAATTTAATTTTAGTTATTGATAATTGTTTTGCAACACCTTACATTCAAAATCCAATTCAATTTGGTGCCGATTTAGTAATTCATTCTGCTACGAAATTAATTGATGGTCAAGGTCGTGTTTTAGGTGGAGTTACTGTTGGTCGTGCCGATTTAATCAGAGAAATCTATTTGTTTTCAAGAAATACAGGTCCGGCATTATCACCATTTAATGCTTGGGTGTTGTCTAAGAGCTTGGAAACGTTGCCAGTTCGAATAGAAAAACATTGTGAAAATGCTCAAAAAGTAGCTGAATTTTTAGAAAGTCATCCTAATGTTGCTGCTGTGAAATACCCATTTTTGAAATCGCATCCACAATATGAAGTAGCAAAACGACAAATGAAGTTGGGTGGAAATATTGTAGCGTTTGAAATCAAAGGAGGAATCGAAGCTGGAAGACAATTTTTAGATAAAATCAAGTTGTGTTCGTTGTCCGCGAATTTAGGTGACACACGTTCGATTGTTACGCATCCAGCTTCCACAACTCATAGTAAGTTGACTGAAGAAGAACGATTAGCAGTAAGTATTACTGATGGTTTGGTACGCGTTTCTGTGGGTTTGGAAACAGTTCAAGATGTAATTAACGACTTAAAACAAGCGTTAGAATAAAAGTTTTTAAGATATTTTACAGATTTATATTCTGTTTAAAATTATTAATTTAGAATGTAAATCTATAAATAATCTTTTTTTAATGAAATTTTAGAAAATATTTCATAATTTCAATTTTGTCACTACATTTGCAGTGTTCATAATTATAGTGTTTGTTATCACGAAAGCTGGAGGGAATAGACCCTGTGAAAGCTTAGCAACCTCCCGCGCCAGTGGAAAGGTGCTACATTCTATTCCGATTTATCGGAAGCAGATAACGTTAGAATTGCTCTCCAACTTTCTACGGTAACAAATTAAGTTAATAAAGAAAATTAGGTAATTAGCCTTTGCGAGAGAATACAATGTCAAAAATTCAAGAAGAAATCAAAAAACGAATTCTCGTGCTCGATGGAGCTATGGGAACGATGTTGCAACGTTATAAATTTGAAGAAGAAGATTTTAGAGGAGAACGTTTCAAAGATTTTCCACATCCTTTAAAAGGAAATAACGATTTACTTTCCATTACTCAACCCGAAGCTGTAAAATCGGTACATCGCGCTTATTTTGAAGCAGGTGCCGATATTGTAGAAACCAATACTTTTTCGGGAACTACTATCGGAATGGCGGATTATCACATGGAAGATTTAGTCTATGAGTTGAATTTTCAATCAGCAAAAATCGCTCGTGAAGTTGCTGATGAATTTACAGATAAACCAAGATTTGTTGCGGGTTCAATTGGTCCAACAAATAGAACCGCTTCTATGAGTCCAGATGTGAATGACCCAGGATTTCGCGCGGTGAATTTTGACGACTTAAAAATTGCTTACAAACAGCAAGTCGAAGCTTTAATTGATGGTGGTTGCGATTTACTTTTGGTAGAAACCATTTTCGATACTTTAAATGCAAAAGCCGCTTTGTTTGCGATTGAGGAAGTGAAAGAGGAACGCAATATCGATATTCCAGTAATGGTTTCAGGAACAATTACCGATGCTTCTGGAAGAACACTTTCAGGACAAACCGTGGAAGCTTTTTTGATTTCGATTTCACATATTCCGTTGTTAAGTGTTGGATTTAATTGCGCTTTAGGAGCTGATCAATTGAAACCGTATTTGAAGCGACTAGGAAATAGTACCTCGTTAAATATTTCAGCGCATCCCAATGCAGGTTTACCCAATGCCTTCGGACAATATGACCAAACGCCTGAAGAAATGCAACAATTAATTCGCGAGTATTTACAAGAAAATCTAGTGAATATCATCGGTGGATGTTGCGGAACAACTCCCGAACACATCAAATTAATTGCTGAAGTAGCAAATGAATTTCAACCTAGGACACAACAATTGAAATCCGTTTAGTCGGTGAAATCCGTGGCAAAAAATAGAACAATGAAAAACAATACCATAAAAATACAATTCGAAACATTTTTACAGTCGCAACGATGTTGGGTTTGCCAATACGTGAGCAACAGTAAATCTTTTTGGAAGGATGTTGCGAAACATTATAAAAGAATAAGTAATGAGTTATAATTCCGATAAATATTTAAAATTATCAGGTTTAGAACCTTTGATTGTAACTCCAGAAACCAATTTTGTAAACGTTGGAGAACGAACAAACGTAACCGGTTCTAGAAAATTTCTTCGATTAATTAAAGAAGAAAAATACGATGAAGCGCTTGAAATTGCACGTGCTCAAGTTGAAGGTGGCGCGCAAATCATCGATGTTAATATGGATGAAGGAATGTTAGATGGCGTTTATGCGATGACTAAATTTCTAAATCTAATAGCAGCCGAACCCGATATTGCCCGAGTTCCAGTAATGATTGATTCTTCGAAATGGGAAATCATTGAAGCTGGGTTGAAAGTTATTCAAGGAAAAGGCGTGGTGAATTCGATTTCGTTAAAAGAAGGAGAAGCTACTTTCATTCATCATGCCAAATTAATCAAACGCTACGGAGCCGCTGTAATCGTTATGGCTTTTGATGAAAAAGGTCAAGCTGATACTTACGAAAGACGTATCGAAATCTGTAAAAGAAGTTATGATATTTTGGTGAACCAAGTGGGTTTTCCAGCAGAAGATATCATTTTTGATCCCAATATTTTTCCAGTTGCAACCGGAATGGAAGAGCATAAATTAAATGCATTAGATTTCTTCCAAGCGACCAAATGGATTCGCGAAAATCTTCCTTATGCTCATGTTTCGGGTGGAGTGAGTAATGTGTCTTTTTCTTTCCGTGGTAACGATAAAGTGCGAGAAGCAATGCATTCCGCATTCTTATATCATGCCATTCAAAACGGAATGACGATGGGAATTGTGAATCCTGAAATGTTAGAGATTTACGATGAAATTGATAAAAATCTTTTAGAACATGTTGAAGATGTTTTATTAAATAGAAGAGAAGATGCCACAGAACGTTTATTAGATTTAGCCGAAAGTTTTAAAGGTGATGTAAAATCAAATGAAAAAGCTGTGGCCGAATGGCGAAATGGTTCAGTTCAAGAACGATTAACGCATTCGTTAGTTAAAGGAATTGATGAGTTTATCGAAATCGATATCGAAGAAGCACGTTTGCTGGCTTCAAAACCTATCGAAGTTATCGAAATCAATTTAATGGCTGGAATGAACGTGGTGGGTGATTTGTTTGGTTCGGGAAAAATGTTTTTGCCGCAAGTAGTAAAATCAGCACGGGTGATGAAAAAAGCAGTTGCTTATCTGCTTCCTTATATCGAAGCTTCAAAAGATGGTTCTACTTCGTCAAGTGCTGGGAAAGTATTGATGGCAACTGTAAAAGGCGATGTTCACGATATTGGTAAAAATATTGTTTCGGTAGTTTTAGCGTGTAATAATTTCGAAATCATCGATTTAGGTGTGATGGTTCCGCCAGAAAAAATTATTGAAACTGCTGTAAAAGAAAATGTTGATATTATTGGTTTAAGCGGATTGATTACGCCTTCTCTTGATGAAATGGTGTATTTAGCCAAAGAAATGGATAAATTAAATATCAAAATCCCCGTAATGATTGGTGGTGCGACAACTTCACGTGCACATACGGCTGTGAAAATTGCTCCAGAATATAAAGAAACCGTGGTTCATGTGAACGATGCGTCTCGAGCAGTAACAGTTGCAACCAATTTATTACAACCCGATACTAAATTTACCTATGCAAAATCGCTTCGAGAAGAATATGATTTGCTTCGAGAAGGATATTTAAATAGAAGTCGTGAGAAAAATTTCTTATCAATTGATGAAGCGCGTAAAAATAAATTCAAAATCGAATGGGATAATTACGAACCTGTAAAACCAAATTTCACTGGAACAAAAACAGTTGAAGTTGAACTTTCAGAATTAGTAGATTTTATCGATTGGACTCCGTTTTTTCAGTCATGGGAATTGTATGGGAAATTTCCAGCGATTTTAACCGATGAAATTGTAGGCGAACAAGCGACTCATTTGTTTGAAGATGCACAAAAAATGCTTTCTCAAATTGTTGCTGAGAAATGGTTTGAAGCAAAAGGTGTTTTAGGGATTTTCCCTGCGAATACAATAAATCACGATGATGTAGAGCTTGTCACTTCGAGCGGAGTCGAGAAGTTCCTGAGTTTAAGACAACAATCTCAAAAAACGGTTGGAGCTCCAAACATCGCTTTAGCAGATTTTATTGCTCCGAAAGAAATTGGTAAACAAGATTATATTGGGTGTTTCTGTGTGTCAACAGGTTTTGGAGTTGATGAAAAAGCTTTAGAATTTGAAAAGCAATTAGACGATTATAATTCCATTTTGGTAAAAGCATTAGGAGATAGATTAGCAGAAGCTTTTGCGGAATATTTGCATTTAAAAGTCCGAAAAGAAATTTGGGGTTATGCTTCTGAAGAATGTTTGTCAAACGATGAATTAATAAAAGAAAAATATCAAGGTATTCGCCCGGCACCAGGTTATCCGGCTTGTCCAGATCATTTAGAAAAACCAACCATTTGGAAATTATTAAATGTTGAAGAAAATATAGGTGTTAAGCTAACCGAAAGTATGGCGATGTGGCCTGCTTCATCAGTATCGGGTTATTATTTTGCCAATCCACAAAGTAAATATTTTGGATTAGGAAAAATAAAAAAAGATCAAATAGAAGATTATGCCAAAAGAAGAAATATTAGTATTGAGCAAGCCGAAAAATGGCTATCACCAAATTTAGCAGATTAAGATGAAAGTAACTGAACATATACAAAACGCTAACGGAAAAACATTGTTTTCGTTTGAAATATTACCACCATTAAAAGGACAAAACATTCAATCTATTTTTGATAGTATTGATCCACTTATGGAGTTCAATCCGCCTTTTATTGATGTAACTTATCATCGTGAGGAATATGAGTTTAAAGAATTAGCTAACGGATTGCTTCAGAAAAAGGTGGTGAAGAAACGTCCTGGAACTGTTGGTATTTGTGCGGGAATTCAAAACAAATATGATGTAGATGCTATTCCGCATATTTTATGTGGTGGATTTACAAAAGAAGATACTGAAAATCTTTTAATTGATTTAGATTTCTTAGGAATTGATAATGTTGTAGCGCTTCGTGGTGATGCCGTTAAAAGTGAAATTTACTTCAAGCCAGAAAAAGAGGGGCATGCTTATGCTTCAGAATTAGTAACTCAAATCAGTAATTTAAATAACGGAATTTATTTGGACGAAGATTTGCAAAATTCTACCAAAACCGATTTTTGCATTGGAGTAGCTGGTTATCCTGAGAAACACATGGAAGCACCAAGTATGGATAGCGATTTGCATTTTATGAAACAAAAAATAAAAAATGGGGCAGATTACATTATAACGCAAATGTTTTTTGATAACCAAAAGTTTTTTGATTTTGTAGCAAAATGCAGAGCAGCTGGAATTACGGTTCCAATTATTCCAGGATTGAAACCAATTGCAACAAAGAAGCAATTGAATTTAATTCCACACCGTTTTAAGGTTGATTTACCGGATGATTTGATAATGGAAGTGGTTAAGGCAAAAGATAACGATGCTGTGAAACAAATTGGTATTGAGTGGTGTACGCATCAAAGTAAAGAATTAGTTGCGGCAGGAATTCCGGTTTTACATTATTATTCGATGGGAAAAGCGGAAAATGTTAAGGCTATCGCAAAGGAGATTTTTTAAAGTGTCTTTATTTTTAGTTTAAAAAAGATAAACTTTTATTAATATTGGTTAATTTTGATTAAAACAGTTCTCTTTTTTGGGTTTTTATTTGTTTTTGTCTTTTTTTGATAAAAAATATTTATTGTTTTTGTTAATTTTTTATTTCAATTATTGTTGATTTTAAAATTTATTGCGAATTAAATTTGTTGGTATAGTTTTTTTATTGTAATTTCATGGAAATAAATCTCGGTTATTATGAACAAAACAGTACTTACTTTCGTGGTTTTATTCGTAGCTCAATTAAGTTTTGCAGGCGAATTAGATTCTATCTTAGCTAAATCTAGATTATTAACAGAGAAAAAAGATTACACAGAGGCTATCAAGACATATGAAAACTATATCAAGTTGGCTCAAGGTGAAAATTTGAAAGATGTTTATATAGAAGTTGCAAATTGTTATTTCTATCAAAATAAAAAAGATGCTGTTGTAAAATATATCAAAGACGCCATTTCAAAATATGGCTTTACCGAAGAAGATTTTATTTACAGTTCTATTTTAGATGAAAAATTGTCATCATATGCGCTTTCTGTAGTTTATGACGATTATTTCAAGCTTAGAAAAAAGTACTTGGCAACATTGGATTAGTTTTTTAGCCAATACTTTTTTGAAATCTCCTTACAAGGTTTATTGTAAGGAGATTTTTTTATGTAGTAAGTTTTATATTTATTTCTTTGATGTTTTTTCTCTGAAAATTTGTTCTAAGTTTTTGCTTTTTAAAACAATCTGTAATGTTTTTAAGTTGTTGTTTTGAGCAAAATCAAATATTTCAGAACGCATGTCTTTTTCGGTTGAAAAAGTAAGTTCCCAAACTAAATCGTGGGTATTTTTTGCAGTTTTCAAATTAGATAAAGCAGTTAAAATAGATTCCTCGATTTTTTTATCAAATTCTACTTCTATAACTTGTTCAGCTTCTTCAGTAACTAAGTTGTCTAGTTTTTTATCCGTAACAATCTTGCCATTATTTATAATGATAATTCGATCACAAATAGCTTCTACTTCTTGCATAATGTGTGTAGATAAAAACACTGTTTTGTTTTTTCCAATGTTCTTAATCAAATCACGAATTTCTACCAATTGATTCGGATCTAAACCTGTTGTTGGTTCGTCTAAGATCATAACATCAGGATTATGTAAAAGAGCCGTGGCTAATCCAACACGTTGACGATAACCTTTAGAAAGTTCGCCAATTTTTTTATTAGATTCTGGTGTTAATCCAGTTAAAGTTATTACTTCTTCAATTCTCGATTTGGCTATTTTATGAAGATCGGCATTAAAAGCTAAATATTCTTTTACGTATAAATCCAAATACAACGGATTGTGTTCTGGCAAATACCCAACCGATTTTTGAACTTCTTTTTGAGAATTAGTCACATCAAATTCATTAACAGTTGCTGTTCCGCTATCGGCATTTAAATAGGTTGTCAAAATTTTCATTAAAGTCGATTTTCCTGCTCCATTTGGACCCAAGAAACCTACAATTTCTCCTTTTTTTACAGAAAAGCTCACGTTGTCTAGCGCTTTTTGTTCTCCGTAATTTTTTGAAATATTTTGAACCTCTATTGACATGTTAGATAAATTTTAGCAAAAATAACTTTTTTTAAAAGAACTCAAATTTATTTAAAAAAGTATTTTGCATTCTTTTTTTTATTACTTTAGCCAAAAATAACAACAAAAGCATTATGCTAACAAATAGCACATTTTTTTATAACAATTCTTTTTATTTCTTCTGGAGACAGATGAGGGATTGTTGTGCTATTATATAAATCAAAAAAAATATTTTATAAACATACAATCCCGATGCAAATCGGGATTTTTTTTTGTTCAAACTTATGGGATTAAAAGTAGCAATTCAAGGAATTCAAGGATCGTTTCATCATCAAGTAGTCAGTCGCTATTTTGATGAAGAAATCCATTTGGAAGAATGTCTCACATTTAGGGATGTAGTTTTAAGTTTGAAAAATCAGCAAGCAGATAAAGCAATAATGGCAATTGAGAATTCTATAGCAGGTGCCATTTTACCAAATTATGCGCTTATCGATTCGAACAATTTGCATATTATAGGAGAATATTTTTTGGATATTCATATGAATTTAATGGGTTTGTACGGTCAAAAAATTGAAGATATAAAAGAAGTGCATTCGCATCCAATTGCGTTGTTGCAGTGTGCTAATTTTTT
Source organism: Flavobacterium channae (assembly GCF_021172165.1). Taxonomy (NCBI): domain Bacteria; kingdom Pseudomonadati; phylum Bacteroidota; class Flavobacteriia; order Flavobacteriales; family Flavobacteriaceae; genus Flavobacterium; species Flavobacterium channae. Next base: position 449,395 of record NZ_CP089096.1, read on the forward strand.
CAGTCAATATCCAAATATTAAATTGGTAGAAAGTTCTGATACTGCTATAACAGCTAAACGAATTCAGGAAAATCAATTAAAAGGAATTGGTGCTTTAGCAGGACCTGATGCTGCATCGATTTATAATTTAGAAATTTTAGCCGATGGAATTCATACAGTAAAAAGTAACAAAACTCGATTTGTGGTTTTGAAAGCTACTAATAAAGAAATTCCAAAAGAATTAATTAACAAAGCATCTGTCAAATTTGAGTTAGATGATACGCCTGGTTCATTGGCAACGGTTTTAAATGTTTTGAATAATTGTAAGCTGAATTTAACTAAAATTCAATCGTTGCCAATTATTGAAACTCCATTCACATATGCCTTTTTTGTTGATGTAGTATTTGAAAAATACAAACACTTTGAAAAAGCTAAAAAAGTGATGGAAATTATGACGACCCATTTTAAGGTTTTAGGTGAATATGAGAGAAGTAAACAATGAATAATTTAAGAATAAATAGTAATTTTACATTGAAATAATGGTTATGGAAAATAAAAAAGAATTGCGCACTTGGTTAGATGATTTTCAGTTAAATCATCCTTTAGTAATTGCAGGACCATGTAGTGCTGAAACAGAAGATCAAGTTTTAAAAATAGCACACGAATTAAAGAATTCAGATGTGTCCATTTTTCGTGCTGGAATTTGGAAACCTCGTACACGTCCGGGAGGTTTTGAAGGTGTTGGTGAAATTGGATTAAAATGGTTGCAAAAAGCAAAAGCAGAAACAGGATTGTTGATGGCAACTGAAGTAGCAACAGCAGCGCATGTAAAATTAGCTTTGGAACACGATATTGATGTTTTGTGGATAGGAGCACGAACAACTGTAAACCCTTTTGCGGTTCAAGAACTAGCTGACGCACTTAAAGGAACTGATAAGATAGTTTTGTTGAAAAACCCAGTAAATCCAGATTTGTCTTTGTGGATTGGTGGATTAGAGCGTTTGTATAATGCCGATATTAAGAAATTGGGTGTAATTCACAGAGGTTTTTCTACTTATGATAAAACCAAATATCGTAATAATCCAGAATGGCAAATTGCTATTGATTTACAAAATCGCTTTCCAGATTTACCATTAATCTGCGATCCTTCACACATAACAGGAAAAAGAGATATGATTCAAGAAGTTTCACAACAAGCTCTTGATTTAAATTACGATGGATTAATTGTTGAAACTCATATTGATCCTGATAACGCATGGAGTGATGCGGCACAACAGGTAACGCCAACAACTTTAAAAAAAATGTTTGTTGATTTACGTGTTAGAAAAGTTACAGATGATGAAAGCGAATACAGTCAAAAAATGGCCAAACTTCGTATGCAAATCGATGAATTTGATGGGAAGTTGTTGGAAATTTTAGGTAACCGAATGAAAGTTGCTGATAAAATTGGTTTATTGAAAAAAGAGAAAAACGTCGCGATTTTACAAAACAAACGTTGGAATGAAATATTAGGCAAAATGATTTTGGAAGGTGAAGAAAAGGGACTTAGTAGTGAATTTGTAATGTTGTTATTTAAAGCAATTCACCAAGAAAGTATTAGCCATCAGGAAAAAGTGATAAATAAATAACGAAAAACACATATAAAAATACTTTTATGTTAAATCTTTTTATATTTTCGCATCATTCAAACAATTAAAATTTAAACGAATGAAAAAATTTTTAGTATTAGCTCTTTTCTTTGTTGGAATGGCTATTAATGCTCAGGTTGACAAAATTTACAAGCACAATGGTGAAGTTGTAGAAGGTAAAGTAGTTAAATTAGAAGAGTATACTGTAATCTTCAAATATGATGGAGAAGATGCAGAAAATACAATTAGTAAATATGCAATTGAAAAAATTGTTTATGGAAAATCAGGAAGAGTAGAAGAAGTAACTGAAAAAATCGTTATTAATGGTGAGGCTGATTGGGAAAAAGTTGTAATTTTAGAAGATAAAGCTTATATCGCAGGATTAAAGAAAGATGGTGAATTAAGAGGTAAAACAGGTTTAGTAAACTTTCACACTGGAAACACTGGAGATAAAAAAGCAGAGAAAAAATTAAAAATGGAGGCTGCTAAAATGGGATGTCCTTTCATTTTACAAACTGCTGACAAAACTACAGTTGGAGCAAACTCTAACTCTTTAGGTGGTTCTCAAGCTATCAAAAAAGGTATTGGATACAAATATTAATATCTAATATAAAAATTATTGAAGGCTGCATTTGCAGCCTTTTTTATTTCTCTAATTTTAACTAGAAACACTATCTTTGTTGCAATTAATGAAGTAGATTTAGAAAACATCTACTTCTAACTTATAATTTCAAACATTGAATGACAGGAATCGTTTATAAATCTACCGGAAGTTGGTACACCATCAAAACTGAAAATGGTGATTTTTTGGAGTGCCGTATAAAAGGTAAATTTAGAATGAAAGGTATTAAAAGTACCAATCCAATTGCTGTTGGTGATATTGTAGATTATGATATCGAAAATACAACCGACGAAACGACTGGTGTTATCACCAACATTCATGATAGAAAAAATTATATTGTTAGAAAATCAGTAAATTTATCGCATCAAATGCACATAATTGCAGCTAATATTGATGTGGTTTTTTTGCTAATTACGATAAATAATCCCCCTACTACTACAAGCTTTATTGATCGATTTTTGGTAACTGCAGAGGCTTACGGTATCGAAGCTGTGTTGGTTTTTAATAAAATTGACACTTTTGATGATGCCACTTTAGACGAACAATTATATCTACAACATGTGTATTCAACTATTGGATATAAGTGTTTGCGTGTTTCAGCAAAAGATGGGAAAGGAATTGAAGAATTGAAAGCTTTAATGAAAGATAAAGTTTCAATGTTTTCTGGACATTCTGGTGTTGGAAAATCTACATTAGTCAATACTTTAGAACCTTCTTTAAACTTAAAAACCAAACAAATATCAGAATCACATTCTCAAGGAAAACACACTACTACATTTGCTGAAATGTTTGACTTGTCTTTCGGAGCTAAAATTATCGACACTCCTGGAATTCGTGGTTTTGGAATTGTTGATATGGAAAAACAAGAAATTGGAGATTATTTTCCAGAATTTTTTGCTTTAAAAGATCAATGCAAATTCAACAATTGTTTGCATAAAGATGAGCCACATTGTGCCATAAAAAATGCTCTAGAAAAAGATGAAATTTCATGGTCTCGTTACAAAAGTTATACGCAAATTTTAGAAGGTGATGAAGAGCAGTATCGTGCTGATATTTATGATGCTGAGCGTAGAGCGAGCGATGATACGAGAAAGTAAAAAATAAAAAAATCAAGTAAGAAGTGAAAGCAGTTGTTCAAAGAGTTTCTCAATCTTCAGTTACTATTAACAACGAAACTGTTGCTCAAATTCAACAAGGCTTATTAGTTTTGGTTGGAATTGAAGACGCCGATAATCAAGAAGATGTCGTTTGGTTAACATCTAAAATAGCCAATTTAAGAATTTTTGGAGATGAAAATAATGTCATGAATTTGTCGTTAAAAGATATAAATGGAGAAATGATTGTTGTTAGTCAATTCACTTTGCATGCCTTAACAAAGAAAGGAAATAGACCAAGTTATATTAAAGCATCAAAACCAGATATTGCGATTCCGCTCTATGAAGCTTTTGTAAAACAAATCGAATTAGAGTTAGGTAAAAAAATACAAACGGGTCAGTTTGGAGCTGATATGAAAGTAGCCTTGATAAATGATGGACCGGTTACTATAATTATTGATACAAAAAATAAAGAATAAATGAACATCAAAAACGCACAATTAGACGTAGATAATTGGATTAAAGAACACGGCGTTCGTTACTTTAACGAATTAACAAATATGGCACAACTAACTGAAGAAGTTGGAGAAGTTGCCCGAATTATTGCGCGTCGTTATGGCGAACAATCGGAAAAAGAAAGTGATAAAAACAAAGACTTAGGCGAAGAACTAGCTGATGTAGTTTTTGTGGTATTGTGTTTGGCAAATCAAACAGGAGTTGACTTACAAGCGGCTTTCGATAAGAAAATGGATTTGAAAACAAAACGCGATCACGATCGTCATCACAATAATAATAAACTTAAATAGGGTTAATGGAAAAGGGTTATAGGTATAAGTTCACTTGTTGATGTTGAGGATTTTTTACCATTAACCTTTTACCCATCAACTTTTACCCATAAAATATGAACTGGATTTTACTAATCATAGCCGGATTATTTGAAGTCGGTTTTGCTAGTTGTTTAGGTAAAGCTAAAGAAACTTCAGGGCAAACCATGTGGTTGTGGTATTTAGGCTTTTTAATTTGTCTTACCATCAGCATGGTGCTATTAGTAAAAGTAACCAAAGATATTCCAATAGGGACAGCGTATGCCGTTTGGACAGGAATTGGAGCCGTAGGAAGCGTTTTAGTCGGGATTTTTATTTTCAAAGAACCGGCAACGTTCTGGCGAATTTTCTTTCTAATGACATTAATTGTCTCTATCGTTGGATTAAAATACGTTTCTGAATAATGAATTTACATTTACAAAAGTCAAAAGTCAAAAATCAAGAGTTACAAGTTACAATAACGGGAAGTAAATCTGAAACCAATAGATTATTGCTTCTACAAGCGTTGTATCCTAATTTGACTATAGATAATATTTCCAATTCAGATGATTCAGAAGTGATGCAAAAAGCATTAGCTTTCACCCATTACCCATCACCCATCACCCAAACGATAGACGTACATCACGCAGGAACCGCTATGCGTTTTCTTACTGCTTTTTTTGCTATCCAAGAAGAAAAGGAAATTGTTTTAACAGGTTCTTCTAGAATGAAAGAAAGACCAATTAAAATTTTAGTTGAAGCATTACAACAACTGGGAGCTGAGATTTCGTATGTCGAAAACGACGGCTATCCTCCAATTCAAATTAAAGGGAAAAAACTAACGCAAAATAAAGTTTCTCTACCTGCGAATGTAAGTAGCCAATATATTTCGGCTTTGTTGTTGATTGCGCCAAAATTAGAAAATGGTTTGGAATTGACATTAGAAGGTGAAATCACGTCGGTTCCTTATATCAAAATGACGTTAGCATTGTTAAATGAAATTGGGATAGAAACCTCTTTCGAAAATAACAAAATTACAGTTTGTCATGCTAAATATGTCGGAGCAACAAGATTAACTGTTGAATCAGACTGGAGTTCAGTTTCATACTGGTATTCTATAGTTGCTTTATCTGAAATTGGAACTCAAATAACGTTGTCAAGTTATAAGAAAAACAGTTTGCAAGGCGATGCTGCTTTGGCTGAAATTTATAAAGATTTTGGAGTTGAAACTTTATTCAATGAAAATAATACAATCACAATTTCAAAAGAAAAAGCTCATAACCTTTTACCTTTGACCCAAAACCTAAAAGATTGTCCCGACATCGCTCAAACTATTTCGGTTACATGTTTTGGGTTAGGAATTGGATGTGATTTATTTGGATTACACACGTTAAAAATTAAAGAAACTGATCGTTTAGAAGCATTGAAAGCTGAGTTGACGAAATTAGGTGCCGAGATTTCAGTAACCAATGATTCGTTGCATTTACAACCTTCGAATTCAATCAATGAAAATATTGCAATTAAAACGTATCAAGACCATAGAATGGCAATGGCTTTTGCACCTTTAGCACTTCGTGTTCCAATAATTATTGAAGAAGCTGAAGTGGTTTCGAAATCGTATCCTGATTTTTGGAACGATTTAAAAGCAGTAGGTTTTCAAATAGAATAAATTATCTTTTGATCAATTGAATACTATCTAAAATGGTTTGTACTTTATCTGACGAAATAGGTAATTGCAAACCATTTTTTAATACCAAATTTCCACCATCCGATTTGTTATAAGCCGAAACAAAGTTCACGTTAACAATATACGATTTGTGAATACGAACGAAATTTGGGTTACTACATAAAATGTCTTCGAAGTTTTTCAAATTTCTACTTACCACATGTTTTACATCATTGACACATTTAATTTCTGAATAAGCGCCGTCTCCTTTAATGAATTGAATATCTTCGGTTTCCAAAAACAAAATGCTGTTACCACTTGGCACCGCAATACGTTGCAATACATCTTGCTTCATGGTTTCCTTTAAAAGCGAATAATTAGTTTCTGTTGATTTTTGTTTTTCAATTCTAGCAATGGCATTCGATAATTCTTCTGGATTGATTGGTTTTAATAAATAATCAACCGCCGAAAATTTGAACGCTTGTAGCGCATATTCATGATAAGCCGTAGTGAAAATAATTTTAAACTTCACTTCATTTTCATCAAAAAAATCTAATAATTCCAAGCCACTATGACCAGGCATTTCAATATCTAATAAAACTAAATCAGGTTGGTGTTTACGAATTGCTTTCACACCTTCTGGTAAATTTTCACATTCTGCAACGACTTCCACATTTTTGCAGTATTCGTCAACGAGTAGCGATAGGTTTAAACGCGCTCTTTTTTCATCATCTATAATTATAGCTTTCATGTAGTTTCTAATGGTATTATTATGGCTACCAATGTTCCGGTAGACTGATTTTGTAAATTGTGTTTGTCAATAATTTGCAACGAAATGTTTTTATGGTTGTATTCGTTCAGCAAAGCAATTCGGTTTTGCAACGCTTCAGTAGCAAACGATTGATGATTTTTGTTTTTAATTTGATTCAATTCGCTGCTTTTTTGTCGACCAATGCCATTATCATCAATGCCTATATGCAATTCGTTATTCTGTATTTCGAACGAAATCGTAACTTTTTTATCGCCTTGTTTGTGAAGCAATCCGTGTTTTACCGCATTTTCTAGATAAGGTTGCAATAACATCGTTGGAATTTTAATACTTTCTTGGTCTATATTTTTCCCTATTTGTATCTCGTAACTAAAATCTTCATCAAAACGACCTTTTTCAATATCCAAATACAGTTGTAGTGTTTTAACTTCCTCGGCAATTGAAATAAAATCTTTCTCCGTCATTTCTAAAATGGTTCGCGTTAGGTTTGAAAATTTCGACAAATAATCAATAGCCAAACGCTTTTCGTTCGACAAAATAAATGACTGTAACGTGTTTAACGCATTGTAAAAGAAATGCGGATTCATTTGCGATTTTATGGCTTTTAACTTCGATTGATTCACGTTTTTTTCCAAGTTGATTTTATCCAAAACCATTTGATTACGCTTTTGAATTTTCTTGATGTTATTTTGGTACAACCAATAAATGCAACCCAAAATAAAAAGCGTTACTCCAAAAATGAAAGGAAATTGCAACCAAAACGGACGATTGATTTTAAAATGAATTTTGGTTGTATTTTTAAAATCGGAATTTAGTACAAACTCAATCGTATAACTTCCATGATTTAATGAGTTTAAAACTAATTCCGGATTTAAAATATCAACTTTTTGCCATTGTGATTCGTTAATGCGATATAACAATTCGTGTTCTTCAAAAGGTGTTGGCGATAAAAAACGATACTTAATAGTAATGTTATTTTCGTTATAAGACAAATCATTCAATTTCAATTTTGTTACAACTTCATTATTTATTTTTATGTTTTCAATACTAAAAATAGGATTGGAACGATTGTAAACTTCTTGTTTTTTGATAATTAAACCTCTATTGGTCGAAATGAAATAGCTGTTGTTTTTCAAGATTATGTCATTCACTTCAATATTGCTATTAATGTGAATAATTTGCTTTAGCTTTTTGGTAACCAAATCGTGCTCAAAAATGTATTTATTGGTAATGATAAAAAGAAGTCTGTCTTTAAGAATTGTTTTTTCAACATTGTCCTTTTGAATAATCGTAGGAAAATTAATTTCTGAAATGATATTTTTATTAATTTGATATACATTCAAATCACCATTACAAGCATAAATTATACCTTTTTCATATGAAAGTTTGGTAATGTTTAATGAGGTGTTTTTATGTTTTAATTCGGAAAGTAAACCATTTTGACCAACATAAAACAAACCATTGTTTGTAGCAAAATAAATCGTTTTATGGATACTGTCGTAAGCTGTAGATTTTCCTTTAGCATTGATGACAATATTGTTGTAGTTGTGGTTTTTTAATTGGATAAAACTTTCGTAAACAAAATCCCAATCGCTTTTGCTGTTGTCATTTGTTTTAATCAATCCGGAAGAACTACTAGCAGCAAACGCGATATATTTATGGTCGACAGCGCAAACACTTTTAACAGCAATGGGTAATTCTTTGGTTAGTTTTAGCGCAGAATTTAAAACACCAAATTTGGAAGAAGTAAAATACAATTGGTTAGAGATTTTATCATGAAAAACTTGCCCCATTTGGTGGTTGTCTTTTCCAGTAAAAATAGTTTTAAACTGTTTTTTTTCTAAAGCGAGAATCTTATCATTTTTGGTTCCAATAACCAATTGGTCGTTTTTAAAACACAAAGAAGTTAAACTTTCGTGAGAACTAATTAGTTGTGTGTCAAAATCTTCAATGTAAAATAAACCTTCGGTTAAAGTAGAAATCCAATAATTATTGTTTTTGGTTTTGTAGATATAAGAAATATTAGTTCCGTTGAAAAATTCACGTTTTGTTCCCAATTTACAATCCATTTCTATGATTCCAGTTGTAGTGCAAAGCCAATTTTTGTTGTTGCACCAACTTAAATTTTGAACAATTGTATTTTCTAGATTCAATTCTTTTCTAGCGAATTGGTTGTTAGAGAAAAGATAACAATAGTTTGAAAATTTGGAACCAATTAATAATCCGTTTTTAGTTTTTTCAACCAAAATGGAGTTGAAATTTTCTAAGAAACCGTCTGGGAATTCGACTTTTTTCTGAATTACATCATTTTTAATAATTATCAACTGATTAGCAAAAACATAAATCGTTTCATCACTAAAAAAAATATATTTCGAATCTTTTGTGTTGAGTTTTATTTCTTTTTTTAATAGTAATGTTTTCAAATCGTAAACATCAATCATATTTTCATTAATGATATACAATTGGTCTTTGATAATCCCGAATTTGAAGTAACCAATTGATTTGTTTTGGTTCAACTTTTTCAACTGATTGTTTTCTACATAATATAAATAACCATCAAAGTTCTCGTACCAAACTCTTCCGAAAGCATCTTGTTGAATACAAGAACCGGCTTTAGAAGTCATATCGCTTGTGCTAAAATATTGAAAAGTGTAACCATTAAATTGACACAGACCTTTTTCAGTGGCAAACCACATAAAGTTGTCTTTATCCTGAAAAATATCGTAAACACTATTGGTTAGTAATCCTTGCGATTTATCTATGGTGTTGAAATACGGATTTTGCCCAAAAGTAATTTGGGTTAATAATAGTATGGATATGCTATAAAGGTATTTCAATTCTAGATTTTGTTCAAATGTAAAAATATAATTAATTCTGTTATTATTCAGTTAATGAAATTCCTATTTCAGTTAATGAAGAAGTGGTTTTTATTTTGTTTTTGTTTTCGTTAACTCAAAATGCAGTTTCGTTAACTCATTCATTTTATGATGAATCCGACTACTAATTTTACCAAAATTTTTAATGAGACAATTATGAAAACAAAATTATTTTCTTTTTTATTCTTTTTAATTTGTGCTTTTTCTTTTTCACAAATTACTTTAAATGAAAGTTTTGAATCAGGTTTACCAGCAGGTTGGAGTAATTCTAATTATTCACTAACGACAGCTGCCAGTTGCTCGGGTTCTCAATCATTAACGGCTTCGTTATTTACAAGTGGCAGTAATGCCAATCTTCAAACAACAAGTTACATTTCGAATGGAAATGCAATCACATTTTCTTATGGATATAAAGCACAAAGCTCAAGTACTGGTTATTTGATTGCAAGACTATATTATGAAGTTAACAATACAAATACTTGGACTCAAGTAAATACAAGTGATGTTTTTTCTACAAATTGTCAAACTCTTTCTGCAACTTTGGCTGCAGGTGTTGTTCCAGCAGGAACTCCAATTCGTTTTAGAGCACAAATTAATTTTATTGTAAGTGGTGGTGTTGTTTATATTGATAATGTTCAGGCAACTCAAGCTATTTTAGCTAACTCTTCAACAGAATACAATTTCGACGGAACTTATGTTAATACATCAGGTTCTAATCCTTTTATTCCAACTGTTTATACTTCTTTTACATCAGATAGAAATGGAAACGCAAACAGAGCATTAAATATAACCAGCAATTCTGGAGTTTCGGCAACCATTCCAGGATTACCTTATGGGAATTCAGCAAGAACAATTTCATTTTGGGCTAAATTGAACATGATTCAAACACCTTATAATATGACTTTTTCATATGGGCAAGGTAGTATGAATAATGCAATAGGAGGGTCTTTCAATTCAACTACGGTTGATTATTTTGGCTATGCTAATAATTTAAGTGCTAGTAGTAGTAGTAATGCTTCTACATGGTATCATTTTGCTTATGTTTATGATGGTACTACAGCTAAAATTTACAAAAACGGAATACTTTTAAGTTCTCAAGCAAAATCTTGGAATACTTTGAATAATAATGATTTGTTTAAACTTGGTGTTGGAGTAGGTGGTGAATTAAATTTTGTTGGTGCGATAGATGATTTAAAGATTTATAATTATGCATTAAATGATAGTCAAATTTCAAGTTTATATGCAAATAATTCGTTGATGGGTAATTCTTTAGTGTATCAATTTAATTTTGATAATAGCTATTCAGATGTAACAGGAAATAAAAACTTTGCAACAGCAGGTACTTTCGCCCTAGATAGAAATGGAAATCCAAATTCTGCCCTAAAGTTTACAAATACGGGTACAACTGTAAATTTAGAAAATTTACCTGTAGGTAATTCTTCTCGCTCAATTTCTATTTGGTTAAAAATGCAATCTTATTGGAGTGATAATTATTTATTTGGTTATGGGACTCAATCAGCTAATCAGTATTATGGTTTTTCGTTAACATCTAGTCAAATAAACAATTATGCATGGGCTAATGACTTAACGAGTCCTACAAGTATTCCATTAAATACATGGAAGCATTTAGTAGTTACTTTTAATAGTGTAACTGATGTAGCATCGATATATCTTGATGGGGTATTGATTACAAGTGCTGTTAAATCTGCTTGGAATACTGCAAATAATACAACGTTTAATTTATCTTCAGGTTCATTTGAAGGAACTGTAGACGATTTGAAAATTTATAATTACGAATTGTCTCCAACAGAAATTTCAAATTTGTATAACTATAACGTGTTATCATCTTCAGACTTTAATCAAAATGATTTAGAAGTTACTTTGTATCCAAATCCTGTTCGCGATATTTTAAATATTGAAACAGCTTTAGAAATTAAATCAGTTGAAATTTACAACATTCAAGGGCAAAAAGTAATGCAATCAAATCAAAAACAAGTAAACGTTTCTGATTTAGCTGCTGGGATTTATTTAGTAAGAATTGAAGATACTGATAACAATATAGCTACAAAGAAAATTGTAATTAAGTAGTAAGTTTTTTGGTTTTAGTTTTCTGGCGTTGTCAAGTAAATAAAGGGTTTTGAAAAATAAACTGCTTTTTACTTGACAACGCCTATTTCATAATCGTATATTTGCGGACTGAATTTTAGTGTTTTATGAAATAAACTCTTAAACATTCAACATTTAAACTCTTAAACATTTTTTAATGAAATTATCTCATTTCAATTTCAATTTACCAGATGAATTATTAGCTGAGTTTCCTGCTGAAAATCGCGATGAATCTCGTTTAATGGTAGTTAATAGAAAAACGAACACTATTGAACACAAATTGTTTAAAGACGTTATCGATTATTTTGATGATGGCGATGTAATGGTTTTAAATAATACTAAAGTTTTTCCTGCTCGTTTATATGGAAATAAAGAAAAAACAGGAGCTCGTATAGAAGTTTTCTTGTTAAGAGAATTAAACGCAGAACAACGTTTGTGGGATGTTTTAGTAGATCCAGCAAGAAAAATTCGTATTGGAAATAAATTATACTTTGGAGATGACGATTCTTTAGTTGCTGAAGTTATTGATAATACTACATCTCGTGGAAGAACATTACGTTTCTTATACGATGGTTCGTATGAAGAGTTCAGAGAAAAATTAGTAGAATTAGGAGAAACTCCAATTCCTAAATATATCAATCGTGAAGTAACTCCAGAAGATGCAGAGCGTTACCAAACTATTTATGCTAAAGAAGAAGGTGCAGTTGCTGCTCCTACTGCTGGTTTACACTTTTCTAAACACTTATTAAAACGTTTAGAAATTAAAGGTGTAGATTTTGCTGAAGTAACATTACACGTTGGTTTAGGGACTTTTAATCCAGTAGAAGTAGAAGATTTATCAAAGCACAAAATGGATTCTGAGGAAATGATTATTACTCAAGAAGCTTGTGATATTGTAAATGCTGCTAAAGCGAAAAAGAAAAAAGTTTGTTGTGTAGGAACTACTTCAATGAGAGCGATGGAAAGTTCGGTTTCTTCTCAAAAAACATTAAATCCTTACACAGGTTGGACTAATAAATTTATTTATCCTCCTTATGATTTTAGTATTGCAGATTGCATGATTACTAATTTTCATACTCCAAAATCAACTTTATTAATGATGATTTCCGCATTTTGTGGTCATGATTTAATGAAGAAAGCTTATGAAGAAGCAATCAAAGAAAAATATCGTTTTTACTCTTATGGAGATGCGATGTTAATCATATAATTTTAAAACCCTAATCGAAAGATTAGGGTTTTTTTATTTGTAAAACAAAACAAAGCAAGTTTGTGTAAATATTACGAATGTCAATTTTGAGTATTTTACAACTTTGACACTTTCTAACTTTTAACTACTTTTGCCACAACAAACAACCTAACAGATGATTTTTGAAAATACCCGCGAATTCGCACAAAGTTTAGACGCTCAAGATGAATTAAGAAAATATAGAGATGAGTTTTATTTTCCTCAAGTAAATGGAAAACAGGTAATTTATTTTACTGGAAATTCATTAGGATTACAGCCAAAAAGAACTAAATCTTATGTAGATGAAGTAATGTCTGATTGGGCAAATTTAGCTGTTGAAGGTCATTTTTATGCAGATAAACCTTGGTGGGATTATCAAGAACGTTTCGCCGGACCTTTGAGCGAAATTGTTGGTGCAAAACCTGCTGAAGTAGGAGTTATGAACACATTAACGGTGAACTTACATTTGTTAATGGTTTCATTTTATAATCCTACACCTCAAAAATATAAAATCATTTGTGAAGAAAAAGCATTTCCAAGTGATCAGTACATGTTTCAAAGTCAAGTGAAGTTTCATGGTTATGATCCAAAAGATGCAATTGTTGAAATTAAGCGTAGAGAAGGAGAAGTAAATATTCGTTTAGAAGATATTTTGGCAAAAATTGATGAGGTTGGAAATGAATTGGCTTTGGTTTTAATAGGTGGTGTAAATTACTATACTGGTCAAGTTTTCGATATGAAAACCATTACTGCTGCTGGACAAAAACACGGAGCTTATGTAGGTTGGGATTTAGCACACGCTGCTGGAAATATTAAATTAGAACTTCACGATTGGAATGTAGATTTCGCTGCTTGGTGTAGTTATAAATATATGAATTCAGGACCAGGAAATGCATCCGGATTCTTTGTTCATGAAAAGCACCATAATGATAAAGAATTAAATCGTTTTGCAGGTTGGTACGGGCATAACAAAGAGCGTCGTTTTAAGATGGAACCTGATTTTGACCCGGTTCATGGAGCGGATGGTTGGCAAGTAAGTAATTTACCAATATTGTCTTTAGCGCCATATTTAGCTTCTGTTGAAATGTTTGCTGAGGTTGGTATGGATAAATTAATTGCTAAAAGAAATCATATTACCGCTTATTTAGAATTTGTGCTACACGAAATTGATAAAGAACTTGAAGGTGCTGAATTCGAAATTCTTACTCCAGCGAATCAAGAAGAAAGAGGTTGTCAATTATCTGTTTATCTACACGGACAAGGAAGAGATTTGTTTGAAAAATTGATGAAAAATGGTGTAATTACAGATTGGAGAGAGCCAAATGTAATTCGATTAGCACCAGCTCCTTTTTATTGTTCGTTTGAAGATATGTATGATTTTGGTCAAATTTTAAAAAATCTTATCGTTAATTAATAAATATTTTTAACATTTTTTTGTTTTTTGTGATTTTTTTAAGTTTATTTGTTATAACCTAAATCAAAAATTACAAAAAATGAAAAAAACTTTACTTACTATTTTGTTTTGCACTTTTGGTGCTTGGCAATTTGTAACGGCTCAAGTTTCTGAAAAGGAAGCTATGGCTAGACAATGGATAAAATCCAATTTTAAAGAACTTAAAATCAATTCTGATTCTGATATTAATTTACGTTTTGTACGTAAAAGTATTTCAGGAGAAACATTGCGTTTTCAACAAATGGTAAACAATATTCCTGTTTTTGATACGGAAATTGTTATTCATTTCGATTTAAATGGTCAGGTTTCCTATACAGATCACAATGTTACAAAAGATGTAGTTCAAATTAATACTACACCACAAATTACAAGAGAGAGTGCTATTGCCATTGCCGATAAAGAAATTGGTGTTTCTGGAATGGTTTCTGTGCAAGAAGCAAAACTCTTTGTTTATAACAAATTTGAAGAAACAAAACTGGTTTATAGAACGGTTACTAATTTTGAGGAAAAACCAGGTTCATGGGAAGTGATAATTGATGCAATGAATGGTGCAATTTTAAGTGTAAAAGATATTGCAATTAATTGTGGAACAGAATGCGGTTCAAATCATCAACATTTAGCTAAAACATCAGGTAAATCAAAATTTTTCATGCCAATTGAATCAAATTCGACTCTAGCATTTGAATCAGGTACTGCAATGGTATTTTTATCAGATCCTTTATCTTCAGCGAGAGTTGCTTATGGTGGAAATTATTCTGATGGTAATGGACAAGGTGATGTTGATACACCTGAATTAAATGCGCAACGTGTTTTAGTTAATCTTCCTGAAGTTGAAAATACAGCTGGGACTTATCTGTTAAAGAGTTCTTATGTAGAGATTAAGAATATTGAAAATCCAAATAAAGGTTTGTTTACGCAATCTTCTCCCAACTTTTTATTTACAAGAAATGAAGATGGTTTTGAGGCTGCCAATGTGTTTTATCATTTGGATAATAATATGAGATATATTAATGAAACATTAGGAGTAAATTGTCGTCCATTTAGAAATTCAGGAATTCTTTGGTTTGATCCATCTGGATATAATGGATCTGATAATTCTCGCTATTCTTCTGCGGGTAATGATTTATCTTTTGGAGAAGGATGTGTTGATGATGGAGAAGATGGTGATGTTATTTGGCATGAACTAGGTCATGGTTTGCATGATTGGGTAACTGGAGGTTCGTTATCTCAAGTAAATGGATTGAGTGAAGGTTGTGGTGATTATTGGGCACAATCAAATAGTAGATCTTTAGCTAATCAATGGACTTCTGCTGATGCTGCGTATCATTGGATGTTCAATTGGGATGGTCATAATACTTGTTGGGGAGGAAGAACTACAAATTATGCTGCAATTTATCCAGGTGGCTTAGTAAATCAAGTTCACACAGATGGTCAAATATGGTCAACGGTTAATATGAAAATTTGGGATGTTTTAGGAAGAACAAAAACAGATAAAGCGTTTTTAGAAGGATTAGCTTTAACGAATAGTTCAACTAATCAACAAAATGCAGCTATTGCAGTTAGACAAGCGGCTATCAATATGAATTATAGTTGCGCAGATATTAAAGTAATGACTGAAAAATATACTGCGGCAGGTTACACAATGCCAGCAATTGCTTTAAGAATCAATTGTCCTGGTACACAAACTGTAACTGCAGATGGTTCTGGAAATTATACTGTTCCAAGTTTTGCAAGTTTAGCCAATGCAATCAATTCTAATTGTGATGCAGTCGTAACTCAAAACCCTCCTGTAGGTTCAGTTGTTGGAGTAGGAACACATGTGATTACTATGACAGCTACAAGCGGAACTTCAGTAAATTGTAATTTTAATTTAGTTGTAGAAGCTAGTTTAGGAGTTGAAGATGTTATCAAAAACACATTTAGTATTTATCCAAATCCTGCTTCAACATCAATAACTATCAAAGGAGATAACTTTGAAAATGAAGAAATCGAAATTTATAATATGTTAGGTCAAAAAGTAATGGGTAAAAACTTAATTACAAATGAATATACTGTTGATATATCTAATTTAGCAAATGGCGTTTACGTTGTTTACTTTATAAATGCAAAAGCTTCTCATAAATTTGTGAAGCAATAAATAGGTTTGATTATATAGCAGAGAAAGCCGGACAATTTTGTTCGGCTTTTTTTTGTTAAAATGAACTATCTTTGTAATTACAAACAGAATTACATAAATCATGACTAAAGAACAAATTTTAGAAAGTTTTGATCCATCTCAACCTGGGTTGGCAGATGCAACTATTTTTGGTTTGCCTTTTTCGGCAGAACAAAGTGAAATTATTGTAATTCCAGTTCCTTGGGAAGTTACAGTAAGTTATGGAGCAGGCGCTTCAAAAGGCCCAGATGCTGTTTTAGATGCATCGTTTCAAGTAGATTTAAATCATCAAGAGTTTCCAGAATTATGGAAATTAGGAATATATTTAGATAAACCAGCGAAAGAATTAAAAAAGAAATCAAAAAAATATAAGAAACAAGCTGCTCCAATTATTAAGGCTTTGGAAAGCGGAATGATTTTAGAACATCATCCATCGTTAACTAAAGATTTAGAAGAAATAAATTATGCTTGTTCAGATATGGTTGAAGCTGTTCGCGAGCAAACATTAAGTTGGATGGAAAGAGGTAAAAAAGTAGCACTTTTAGGTGGTGATCACTCAACACCTCTGGGTTATTACCAAGCTCTGTCAACTAAATACGATAATTTCGGAATCTTGCATTTAGATGCACACATGGATTTACGTATTGCGTATGAAGGATTCACATATTCACATGCTTCTATTATGTACAATGCGTTACAAATTCCTCAAATTTCTAAGATTGTTCAAGTAGGAATTCGCGATTTCTGCGAACAAGAAGTTGAAGTTGCTTTAAACGATAGAGTATTAGTTCATACTGACAGTGATTTGAAAAAAGAAACTTTCGAAGGTAAAACATGGGAACAACAATGTGATCAAATTATAGTATCTTTACCTGATAAAGTATGTGTTTCATTTGATATTGACGGAATGTATCCATGGTATTGTCCAAATACAGGAACTCCAGTTCCAGGTGGGTTTTCGTTTGAGCAAGCGGCTTATTTGTTAAGTCGATTAGCAGATACCAATAAAGAAATTATCGGTTTTGATTTAGTAGAAGTTGCTCCTGGAGATGACGATTGGGATGGTAATGTAGGTGCAAGAATGTTATTTCATATGTGTGGAGTTTTTGCCAAATCTCAAAAAATGAATGTGGGTAATAAGATTAAGTTTAATAAGTAAATTATAAAACCGAAGATCAAATGCTTCGGTTTTTTTTATATGTTTTCCATATCTTCCAAAATCGAAATCGCTTTTTCTTTCGTTGCGGCTAGTTCTTCTGGTTTCATTTTTTTGAGTAATGCTAACATCATGCTCATTCTTTGATTATTAGCAAAATGCTGCTTTTTCTCATCTAAAAAATGCCAATACAAACTGTTAAACGGACACGCTTTTTCGCCCAATTTCTCTTTTACTTCGTATTGACAACTGCCACAATAATTGCTCATTTTATTAATGTAACTTCCCGAAGAAACATACGGTTTTGTTGCCACAATGCCACCATCCGAATATTGACTCATACCACGCGTATTCGGCATCTCAACCCATTCTATAGCATCGATGTAGACACCTAAATACCAAGCATCAACTTCATCCGGATGCAATTGGGCTAATAGAGAAAAATTTCCAATCACCATCAAACGCTGAATATGATGGGCATACGCTTCCGATAAACTTTGAGAAATCGAATGTTGCATGCATTTCATTTTGGTTTTTCCGGTCCAAAAGAAATCAGGTAGCGGATTGTAGTTTTCCAATGCGTTGATTTGGGAATAATTGGGCATCTCTTTCCAATAAATCCCTCTAACATATTCGCGCCAACCAATAATTTGTCGCACAAAACCTTCTACTTGCGCCAATTCAATGGTCTCTTGGTTTTGATAATAATAGGAAATCACAGCATCCACCACTTCTTTCGGACTTATCATTTTGGAATTCATTGCAAAAGACAAACGCGAGTGAAATAGAAATTTATGTCCGCTAAATAGCGAATCTTGATACGTTCCAAAATGCGCCAACAAATACTCACAGAAATAGTCAATCAATTGCAAACTTTCCTTTCTTGAAGTCGGCCAGTTGAAATTTTCTCTATCAATACTTCCAAAAGTGGTGATGTTTTGGCTTTCAATTTCAGTAACAATTTCGCTTACATTTTTATTGAATTCCAATGGGAACGGAATCGGAACTTCATTTTTATATTGATTGCGGTTGTTGTGGTCAAAATTCCATTTTCCGTCAAGTGGTTGATCACCAACCATCAATACATCATGTTTTTTTCGCATCATGCGATAGAAACTTTCCATCAAAAGTTGCTTTTTCCCTTTGAAAAAATCATCTAATTCATTTCTAGACGTGTAAAAATGTTCAGAATCTACTGATTTTGTAGGAATGGAAAGTTTTTTACAGATGGCTTTCAATTGCTCGTCCAAGCGATATTCATCAGGAAATTGGTATTCAAATTGGTCGATTTTATTCTTTTCAACCAAAACCAAAATCAATTTTTCTAAATCATGAGGATTATTGGCATCCGAAATTTTATAATAAATAACTTGATGACCTTTATTCATCAGTTCTTCTGAGAAATTTCGCATAGAAAGAAAAAACGCTACTACTTTTTGAATATGATGTTTTACATAATCCGTTTCCTGACGCATTTCTACCATCACATAAACCACATCAGAGTTGACTTCATCAAACCAAGAATGTTTCGAATTGAGTTGGTCACCCAAAATTAATCGAAGTGTTTTCATCTAAAATAATTCAGGAATTAACCACATTTTTTGAAATTTTCCATCACCATCATACATTTCCGCTTGGCGTTTAATGTTGAATTTTCTGTCTCTTGGATCGTTTCCAACACCTGCATTGTACATCCAATTGCCATAATTGCTATGCACATCATAATCGATTAGTATACTTTCGAAATATGCTGCACCAATTCGCCAATCTTGTTCCCATTCTTTTGCCCAATAACTCGCTACATTTTGACGACCGCGATTGCTCATCCAACCCGTTTTTTGTAGTTCTATCATGTTGGCATTAACGAAATGTTCAGGTGTGGTTCCATTTGTCCATTGGTTGAAGGCTTTTGTGTTTTGATTCCAATGGTATTCTTTTTGTAAAATACCATTCAATTGAAAAATTTTGTTGCCGTGTTTTAGCGAAATGTATTTGAAATAGTCGCGCCAAATTAACTCGAATATTAACCAATACGTATCTTCGTTTTTGACCACTTTTTTCTCAAATTGTTGCACTTCCCAATAAATGATTCTTGCAGAAATACTACCATTTGCCAACCAAGCCGAAAGTTTCGAACTATAATCTTTTCCAACCAAACCATTTCGAGTTTTCTTATAAACCGAAAGTTTTTTGGTATCCCAAAAGTAGTCTTTGATTCTTTTTTTAGCTTGATTTTCGCCACCTTTAAAAGGGAATGCAGTTTTATTCGGTTGTTTAAACTCTTCAAATCCTAAATCTTCTAGAGTTGGAATACTTGTTTTTTCTTCAATTAGATTTGAAGTGGGTTTTGCCGCATTTGAAACTGTTGGTCGTATTCGAATTTTCTTTTCCAATTGCTTTCTAAATTCGGTAAAAACTTCAGGAATTTTCTCCCAATCTTCATACGGAACATCATCAGGATGAAATAAAAATTGATCATAATACGTTTTCCAATTCACAGCTGGAATTTGATTTCGCACTTCAGTTTCTACATCTACTTCTTCTTGTGTCCATTCCTTTTGAATGTAAATCGTGTCAATTTGATATTTTGCAGCAATTTCTGGAATCAATTGTTCAGGATATCCATAATAAACTAGTAACGTAATCTTTTTCTCTTCTAAATTTTGTTGTAATTCACCTAGGCTTTCTAAAAGAAATTGGGTTCTGAATTTTTCTGTTTTCTTGAAACCATATTGTGTAGTTTCGAAATGTCTCGGATCTAGACAATAAATACCAATTACCTTTTCATTTTCTCGACATGCATTGTACAACGAATGATTGTCAATCGTGCGCAAATCGTTTCTAAACCATACTAATCCGTTCATGTTATTTGATTTTATTCATCCTACATTTGTCACTACAATACATTACTTCTTCCCAGTTTTTCTCCCATTTTTTGCGCCATGAAAAAGGCCGACTACAGGTTTTACAGATTTTTTCGGGAAGGTTTACTTTTTTATGCGCCATTACAACATTGATAAAGTTGTTTTATCTGGTCGCGCATAATGAAATCTATCCACCAATTTTGGCAATGCGTAACCATCTAATCCGTTAATAGCAATAACATTTCCTCTGTCTAATTGCAGCCAATTATCATCATAAAACAGATGTTCATTAGCATATATGGTTTCTATTGAAGCAATAATATGTATACAATCATTTTCTTCAATTTTGTATTCATTTACATATTTACAAAGCAATTGAACAGGGCTATTTTTTACAAAAGGGACTTTATGATTTTCAATGAATTCTGGTTCTAAATTTGTTTTGTCAAATTCTGAAATATGTTCGTCATAACTTGAAGATGTATGATGCGCATCGGCAATCATTTCTTCAGTAATATGATTTACAGTAAAATAGCCTGTTTCTTTTAGGTTTTTATAAGTATCTCTTGGAACAGTCGTTGGTCTTAAAATGAATCCTAATAATGGTGGTTCGCTTCCTAAATGCGTCACACTGCTAAAAATAGCTAAATTTAAAACTCCTTCATTTGAAACGGTTCCGATTAAATTAGCCGATTTATAACCAGTAACACAATTAATTAAATTTAGTCTAGGAACTTTTGACATAGTAAATAATTCCTCTCTAGTAATTTTTCTCATAGCATTTTTATTCAAATATACATTTTGTTTAACAAATAATAAAAAATATTAAACAAAAAAATATTTCACAAACAAAAATCTGATAAAAGTCAGGTATTAAAATTTATTATTATGTATTTTTGTAGTCCGAATTTTTACAAAAACTTCATGCAAACGCCACAAAAAATTGCCGTTGTAGGTTCTGGATTAGTTGGAACTTTATTGGCAATCTATTTAAAAAGAGCCGGACATACCGTTCATGTTTATGACAGAAGTCCAGATATAAGAACAATTCAATTTTCAGGACGTTCTATAAATTTGGTAATGTCAGATCGTGGTTGGAAAGCTCTGGAAGATGTAGGCTTAGATACAGCAATTCGAAATATTGGAATCCCTGTTGATAAAAGAGCAATTCATTTACAAGATGGAAAACTTAATTATCAATACTACGGGAAAGAAGGTGAAGCTATTTTTTCGTTATCGAGAGGCGTTTTGAATCGAAAAATGGTGGATTTGGCTGAAGCGGAAGGAGTGGAGTTTTTCTTTGAACATAAAATTTGGGATGTAAGTTTGGCAACCGCTACACTTTTTGAAGGAGAAACCGAACAAGGAGAATGGACAGAATTAAAATACGATAAAGTATTTGGTGCTGATGGTGCTTTTTCGAGAATAAGACATAGAATGCAACGTCAATCCATGTTTGATTATTCGCAAGAGTTCATGAAAATTGGTTATAAAGAATTGCATATTCCTGCAAATTCAGATGGTACTCATAAAGTAGATAAAAATTCATTGCACATTTGGCCAAGAGGTAATTTCATGTTAATGGCGTTGGCAAACTTAGATGGTTCGTTTACTTGTACTTTATTCATGCCGTTTGAAGGTGAAAATTCGTTTGAATCATTAAAAGATGAAACATCATTAGTTGATTTTTTTGCTAAATACTTTCCTGATACTAAAGAAGTAATACCAGATTTAGTTCGTGATTTCTTTAAAAATCCAACGAGTTATTTGGCAATTATGAAGTGTTTTCCTTGGACTTTCGAGGATAAAGTAGCTTTAATTGGAGATTCAGCTCATGCAATAGTTCCTTTTTATGGTCACGGAATGAATGCCGGTTTTGAAGATATTACCATTTTGAGCGAGTTGATGAATGAATATGGTGATGATTGGGGTAAAATATTTTCAGAATATGAAGTTTCAAGAAAGCCTAATGCCGATGCAATTGCAGAACTTTCTCGCAGAAATTTCGAAGAAATGAGTAATAAAACTGCCGATGAGAAGTTTTTATTGCAAAAGAAAATCGAAAAATGGTTTTCAGATAAACATCCAGATAAATGGATGCCTTTATACAGCAGAGTAACTTTTAGTTTGCAACCTTATTCTGAAGCATTAGCCATTGGTGATTTTCAGAATGAAATTATGCAAGATGTACTAAAAATTGATAATATAGAAGAGATTTGGAATTCAGAACAAGTTGAAAATCGAATTTTAGAGTTACTACAATAAATCAAAATCCAAGTTTCATTAATTTGAAATTTGGATTTTTTTCTTACAAAATAGTTTATCTTTGAGATTGCTAATTATTCGCTCTTATGGAAACTATTCTTCTAATTGCCATTTTAATAATTGTTATTGTTATTCTAACAAGTATCAATTCAAAGTTTCAAAATCTTCAAGAAACCGTTTATAGTCTTCACGAAAAAATAAATGATTTACGAGATGAATTGTATTCGAAAACAATTCAAGAAACGCCTAAGATTACAACTGAAATTCAAAAAGAAACAGTTTCTGTTGTTGAACCTGTAATAGAAGAAAAAGTAGTTGAAAAACCTATTGAGGTTATTGAGAAAGCTCCTGAAATTGTTCCTGTTGTAGAATCGGTTAAAGAGGAGATAAGAGAAGAAATAATTCCACAAGTAGAAAAAATTGAACCAGTTCTTCCAAGAGAACCTGAAAAATCATGGTTTGAAACATTTAAAGAAAACAATCCAGATTTAGAGAAGTTTATAGGTGAAAACTTAATCAATAAAATCGGTATTTTAATTTTGGTTTTAGGGATTAGTTTCTTTGTAAAATATGCAATTGATAAAGATTGGATAAACGAAACAGCTCGTGTTGGAATTGGAATTTTAGCAGGTTCTTTGGTTATGGGTGTAGCTCACAAATTAAAGAAAAACTACCAAGCGTTTAGTTCGGTAATGGTTGCTGGAGCAATAAGTATATTCTATTTTACAATTGCAATTGCTTTTCACGATTATCATTTGTTTTCTCAAACAGTTGCATTTGCAATAATGGTTGTAATTACTGCTTTTAGCACTTTTGTTTCGGTAGTTTATAATCGACAAGAATTGGCAGTTTTATCATCAATTGGAGGTTTTGCAGTTCCGTTTATGGTAAGTACAGGTGAAGGAAATTACGTTGTGCTGTTTACATACATCGCTATTTTAAATATTGGAATACTTGGAATTGCTTATTTCAAAAAATGGAATATCGTAACAATACTATCTTTTGTGTTTACAAACCTGTTATTATTTTCTTGGTACAATAAAGAATTGTATGCGGATAAATTACCACATCAAGGCGCTTTAGTATTTGCAACCTTGTTTTATTTTATCTTCAGTATTGTTGCTGTTTTAAATAATGTAAGACGAAAAGGCGAATTTTCAACGATAGATTATTTCATAGTTGTAGCCAATACATTCCTTTATTTTGGAATAGGAATGGGAATTTTACATAATTGGGGAATCAATTATAAAGGATTATTTACACTTTCATTAGCTGTTTACAACCTTATTTACGTTGCCATTTTGTTTAAGAAATTCGGATTGGACAAAAATGCAGTGTATTTGTTAATTGGTTTGGTTCTGACATTTTTAACGTTAACTATTCCAATTCAGTTTGAAGGCAATCAAATTACATTGTTCTGGGCAATTGAAGCGGTGTTGTTATTTTGGTTATCCCAAAAATCTAAAATTAGTTTGTTTAAACTAAGTGCCATGTTAGTTCAGTTTTTGGCTATTATTAGTTTAATTATTGATTGGGAAAAACAATATCGCTTTTCAAATACAGAATTGTCTATTTTAATAAATCCGATATTCATCACCGGAATTGTAGTGTTAGCTTCTTTAATTGGAACATACTTCTTGTTTAAGAAAGAAAACGAAGTAGCAACTATTTTTAAATTCGAATTTGATCCTGTAATGTATCGCAATGGGATTTTATGGATTGCATTAATTATAGGATATTTTGTTGGAATTCTTGAAATCATACATCAAGCCGGTCAAAATTTTGAAAACGAGTCAACCGCTTTTTCGCTATCGGTTTGCTATCATTTTATTTTCAGTACCGTTTTCATTTTCTTAGGATTGAAATCGAAAGAAGAATTACTTCAAAAAATTGCAACCGTTTTAGCAATGGCAAACATAGTATTATATGTTGTTTGGTGGTACAATATTCCATCAAAAGAAGTTCTTTGGAATATAACCAAAAATTGGAATTCATCAATAGCTTTCAATTTGCATTACATTATTTTGGGATGTTTAATTTATTACATAGTAATTTTAGCTAATCAAATTTTAGATAAAACGCATGTTGCATTTTTGAAATCTAAAATAGCGATTTGGTTATTGGTTTTTTGTGGAGTTTACATTTTAAGTAACGAATTAATAGTTCATCATTTATTTAGTGTTGACAGAGCTATAATTCTAAAACAAATTGATGAGGATTATAAAGGATCAAATTTACCAATGGAAACATTTTATTTGGACGAATATGTTGTTCAAGGAAAATTAGACATAATAAAAACTCAAGTAGTTAAGATTGGTTATCCAATTTTATGGGGAATTTTATCGTTTGCTTTGTTGATTTATGGTATAAAAAGACAATGGAAACAATTGCGAATTATCGCACTTTCGTTATTAGGATTAACCATTTTGAAATTGTTTGCATACGATATTAATAACGTTTCAGAAACTGGAAAAATAATTGCCTTCATATTATTAGGAGTGCTTATTTTGATAATCTCATTTGTATATCAAAAAATCAAGAAATTAGTGGTAGATGAAACTCAAAATGTTAGTTCAAATGAAGAGAGTAATTAGTATAGTATGTCTTTTTTTGATACAAATTTTGTTTGGCCAAGAAGCTAAAATTGGCGAAATCAAGAATGTACAAAAAACAGGTTTGCAATTGGTTTTGTTATCGCCACAAGTGATTTCAGAAGCAGAAAACAATGTTGATTTTATTAGAATTAATGAAACAAAAAGTAAAAAAGAAGTTCCATATGCGGTATATTCAAAACCAGAAACTACAAAGAAATCTTTTTTAAGTTTTCCAATAGCTTCAAAAACAAAAACCGATTCGTTAACATCATTTGTAATTTCAAATGAGAAACAAATACAATTGAACGAATTGTTTGTTGTGATTTCTAATTCTTCGGTTTCAAAATCGGTAAACATTTCTGGAAGTAATGACGGAAAAGAATGGTTTGGATTGGTTCAGAATCATTTGTTGTCGAATTTAGAAGATACGAAATTGCAACATGTAGAAAAATCGATTGTATTACCATTAAACAATTACAAGTTTCTGAAATTGGATTTTAATGATAAAATTAGTTTGCCAATAGAATGCAAAGATTTTGGAGTTTATCAATCTAAAATAAATTACGTTGAGCAATTAGAATTAACAGATTTTGTTCAAAAGGCAATCGTAGATAATTCAAGAAAAAAATCAGTGATTTTGGTTTCTTTTGAAAAGCCGCAATTAATTTCAAGGTTGGATTTCGATATACGTTCTGACATGTATTTTAGAACCGCTCGAATTTTGGTAAATAGAGAAAGAAAAATAAAGAATAAAACCGAAAAGTATCAAGACGAAATTTTCACTTTTGTGCTAAATTCAAAAATGAATGCAAGTTTTGCCTTTCCAGAGTTTTTTGAAAAAGAGTTTATAATTGAAATTGACAATCAAGACAATCCAACTTTAGAAATTGAAAAAATACAGTTATTTCAAACGCCAAAATATGTGTTAGCTAATTTAAATGAAGGCGAAAATTATGAAATAATAGTTTCTAAAGACTTTACAAAACCGAATTATGATATCGTGAATTTTATTCCAAATTCGGATGAAATGTTAGATGTGATTGCAATTGATAATTTTAAACCAATTGAAACTGTTTCTAAACAAGAAAAACCAAAACCTTTTTGGCAAACACAATGGTTTTTGTGGACGGCAATTGTTATAGCAGGAATTATTATCGGATATTTTGCTTTAGGTTTATTAAAAGATGTAGAGAAGAAAAATTAATTTTCTTCTCTATGAACTTTATTAAAATCAAAAGCTGGTGTACAAATCGCAATATATTCGCAAGGTTCATCAAAAGGATTTGAATATTGAACTCTTGTATTTCTTTCTATTTTTATCGATTGGCCTGTTTCTAAAATCACCACTTCGTCTTCAATGGTAAATTGTTTTTTCCCTTTAATGATATACGTGTATTCATCAAATTCAGGTGTTTGAAAAGGTTCGCTCCATCCAGGAGGCGCAATCATATGTGCAATTGAAATTTCTGAATTACTTGTAGTTGCTAATCCGTGGTGTTCTTCTATTAATTTGCCATCGGTTGTTGGAACTACGAATGGCGATTTTTGTATAAAATATTTTTTCATTATTTCTTAAACATTTTCATTAGCAAACCAAAAGCACCACGAATAAAACTTGCACTTGTAACTACTTTAGTAACTGATTTACCAATAACTTCTGCTGTACTTGGTTCTTGTTTTGTTTTTCTGGTTGGTTTTTCAACTTCTTGTTCGGCAGCTACTTCTTGTGCTTCAGCAATTTTTTTGTTCAATAATTCGTAAGCACTTTCTCTGTCAACAACTTCATTGTATTTCTTAGCCAATTTCGATTTTGCAATACTCGCTTCAATTTCGGCTTCTGTTAAAACATCCATTCTACTCATTGGTGCACGCATCATAGTTGCAACTAAAGGTGTTGGTGTTCCTTTTTCGCTTAATGCAGTTACAAAAGCTTCTCCAATTCCTAAAGCCGTTAACACTTCGTCAGTTTTGTAAAATTTAGTTTCTGGATAGTTTTCCGCTGTCATTTTTATTGCTTTTCTATCATTTGCAGTAAAAGCTCTTAAAGCATGTTGAATTTTTAAACCCAATTGCGCCAAAACACCAGTTGGAACATCCATTGGGTTTTGCGTAATGAAATAAACTCCAATTCCTTTCGAACGGATTAATTTCACAATCGTTTCAATTTGATTTAGTAACGCTTTACTTGCTTCATCAAAAATCAAATGCGCTTCGTCAATGAAAATAACCAATTCTGGTCGGCCAGCATCACCTTGCTCTGGCATAGTGTTGTAGATTTCGGCTAATAAACTCAACATAAAAGTCGAGAATAATTTCGGTTTATCTTGAATATCCGTTAATCGCATGATATTAACGTAACCGTTTCCGTTTTCGTCAATTCGCATTAAATCTTGAATATCAAATGATTTTTCACCAAAAAATAAGGCAGCACCTTGCTGTTCTAATTCGATAATCTTTCTTAATATAGAACCAGTTGAACTTGTAGAAATTCTTCCGTATTCGGCTTCAAATTCTGATTTTCCTTCTTCTGTTGCGTATTGCAATACTTTTTTGAAATCTTTTAAATCCAATAATGGTAAACTATGATCGTCGCAATATTTAAAAATTACCGAGACAACTCCTGATTGCGTGTCGTTCAAATCTAAAATTCTTGAAAATAAAACAGGTCCAAATTCTGAAACAGTTGCGCGTAGTCGAACACCGTTTTGTTCAGAAATCGTCATTAATTCAACAGGGAAGCCCTTTGTTTCGTATGGAATTGAAATTTTAGCATGACGTTCTGTAATAAATGATTTTTCTTCTCCTGGAGTTGCAATCCCAGAAAAATCTCCTTTAATATCCATCATCAAAACAGGAATTCCATTTTGCGACAACTGTTCCGAAAGCACTTGAATGGTTTTGGTTTTTCCTGTTCCAGTTGCTCCAGCAATTAATCCATGACGGTTTAAAGTTTTTAAAGGAATGTTTACATGCGTATTTGGAATTGCTTCACCATCTAAAATCCCACCTCCTAGTGTTATAAATTCTCCTTTACAAGTATATCCTTCGTTTATATGTTTGCTAAAATCTTCAGTATTGCTCATTTTTATGTATTTTAATTTCAAATGTAATTAAAATTGAAGGAAATTTCAAGAGTAAGTCAAAGTAGAAAAATAATTTCTGACTTCTTATTTCTA
This sequence comes from Flavobacterium channae, assembly GCF_021172165.1. Classification (NCBI taxonomy): domain Bacteria; kingdom Pseudomonadati; phylum Bacteroidota; class Flavobacteriia; order Flavobacteriales; family Flavobacteriaceae; genus Flavobacterium; species Flavobacterium channae. The sequence continues at coordinate 477,826 of NZ_CP089096.1, forward strand.
AATTCTAACTTCCAAGTTGTATCTTTGCCCACTATTTTTATTTGAAATGTTAAAGAAAGAAATACAATTGGCAGTTGAAAAAGGTGAAATGTTACCTTTAATGGAGGAGTTTTATACCATTCAAGGTGAAGGTTATCATACTGGAACGGCTGCTTATTTTATAAGAATTGGTGGTTGCGACGTAGGTTGCCATTGGTGTGATGTAAAAGAAAGTTGGAATGCAGAATTGCATCCGCCAACAAATACTGATATTATTGTTGCCAATGCAAAAAAATATGCCGATACAGTTGTAGTTACTGGTGGAGAGCCTTTAACTTGGGATATGAAATTGCTTACTTCAAAATTAAAAGAGCAAAATTTAAAAGTTCATATCGAAACATCGGGTGCTTATGAAGTAACCGGAACTTGGGATTGGTTTTGTTTGTCGCCAAAGAAAAATAAATTACCAGTTCAAAGCGCTTACGATATGGCTCACGAATTAAAAGTTATCATCTACAACAAACACGATTTTATTTTTGCAGAAGAGCAAGCAGCTAAAGTAAATCCAAACGCGATTTTATTCTTACAACCAGAATGGAGCAAAAAAGAAGAAATGACGCCTTTGATTGTTGATTACGTTATGAATAATCCAAAATGGCGAGTATCATTACAAACACATAAATATTTGAATATCCCATAACGGAAATCTCAAATTCATTTTTTTTCGGAACACAGATTTAAGAAATTAGATTAATCTTTAAAATTTTTTGAATCTGTGTTTCTGTTTTAAGTTTCTCTATTGAATGCTATGTAAAGTGAAACGCCTTTTCTACATAAAGAAAATCTTATGTGTCTATGTGTTTATAATTAAAGATTACTAAGCTTCGCTAAGTAATCAAAATGGTTGCCTTCTATAACCAACTCGCATTCTAAACCGTTTGCAAATGCTGCATTTTGCAAGGTGTTGTAATCTAAATACAACCAATCAAAAGTATCTTCGGTTTCTCCTTTATATTGAATGGTAAACGTTAATTCACCATAATAACCATTCGCTGGAACTTCGTAAGCACCATCTTCGTCTTGATCATACATATAAATCAAGTCCGAACTATCAATTAAAATTTGGCCACCTTCGTTTAATAACGATTTTATTTTTTGTAAAAACTTCGAAATCTGATTCATTTTGCCAAAAATTCCAGTTCCATTCATTAAAAGTAGAATGGTGTCAAATTTTTCTGAAGCGTCCAAATCCAAAACATCTGAAACTTTACAATTTTTCAAACCTCTTAATTTACAAGCTTTGATCGCGTTTTCCGAAATATCTATTGCAGTAATTTCAAAACCTTTTTCTTGCAAATACAAAGCGTGACTTCCCGCGCCACATCCAACGTCTAATACTTTTCCTTTGGCTAATTGTAATGCTTTTTTTTCCAATTTTGGCATTTCTTTAAAATCGCGAAACAAATAAGCAACGCTCATTTCATCCGCTTCTGAAATAGAAGTTTCTGTAATTAAATCTTCTGGAGAGTTATTTGTTTGGTAATCTAAAATGGCTTTTCCGAAAAGGTCTTTCATGCTTTATATTTCAAAATTCAACATTCGTTATTCTAAATTCGGAATTCAAAATCGTAACTTTGCAGTAGAAAATTCATAAAATGCTAAAGCCAAATTTAAACGAACTCGGAAAACTTGCCAAAGATACGCATAACGAAACCAAAAAGTATTTTGACAAGCTAAAAAAGAAAACACCAAAGAATTTGGATTATGTAATGCAAGATTTACACGATGCCGAATTTAAAAAAACGGATTGTTTAGAGTGTGCCAATTGTTGCAAAACAACTGGGCCGTTATTTACTTCGGCCGATATTGAACGAATTTCGAAAAGTTTCAGACAAAAGCCACAGCAATTTATTGATCAATATCTTCGTATTGATGAAGATAATGATTATGTGTTGAAAAGTGTTCCGTGCACGTTTTTAGATAGCGACAACAAATGTTTCATCTACGATGTTCGCCCAAAAGCCTGCCGTGAATTTCCACACACAGATAGAAAGAAATTCCAACAAATCTCTGATTTAACGTTGAAGAACGTTGCTATTTGTCCAGCCGCTTATAATATTGTGGAGAAAATGAAGGAGAAGTTGCCGCTTTAAAAGTGGTCAGTGTTCAGTTGAAAGTGTTCAGTTTTATTCGCAATCTTGTCATTCCGCTAGGAATCTCAAAAGCTTAGTTTAATCTTGTTGAGATAACTTCTGTTTTTAAATCATTTCCATTACAAGTAATTTTTGAAGTAACGGAAAAATCATTCAAAAGATATTTTGTCTTTTTAATTCCAATATTTTCAAGGTCTAAAAATTGAATATAGTCTTCTTTATTATAGATATAGGTTTTAATAATATTAAAGTTTTTACCTTCTGAAAACCCTTTCAATTCGTATAAATAATTTTCGTTATTAGAAACAATTAATATGTTATAATAAAACTTGTTTTTGGTAAATGGTATATCGGTTTGTAAAGTGTCTTTTGGATTAAACTCACAATTATAATTTTCGTAAAAAACAAATTCAGAAAACTTTTCTTTAGATTTTAATTTGTCTATCTCTTTAATAATATCTTTTCTGAATTCTAAAAGAAAATCAATATTATTCTTTAATTCTTCTTGTTTATAGATTGAAGAATCAGTTTTATTCAATTGACTAACTATTTGATTATTCCAATTATTAATAGAAATTGTTCTGTTTTCTTTTGAACACCCTAAAGATATTAATAGAAGTAAAATTAGTAGTCTTTTCTCTTTCATCTTTTCTCTATTTTCTTTTACTCATAAATCAAATACTTCGCTCTAACTTTTTTAAACTGTTCTAAACCTTCTTGCCAGGTTTTTCTAATTTCTTTTTCGGTCATTCCGCCTTCAATTTGTTCGCGGAGTTTTTTGGTTCCGGCTAATTTGGTAAAGAAATCATTGAAGAAAATGGTTTTGTCTGACGTGTTTTCGTAAGCTTTCAATAACCATTTTAATTCCAATCGGTGAACTTTTCTGATTTCAGTTAAATCTTCTCCAAAACATACTTTTCCATTATGAACTGGATCTTTTGCACCAAAGTTTGGTTTTGGTGTAAAACTAAAATCAAATTCACTTTCGGGTAAAAAGGGTGAACCGTAAATTTGGAATTGCTTTTCTGTTCCACGACCTAAACTTACATTTGTACCTTCAAAAAAGCACAAACTCGCATATAAATTTATCGATTGATCGTTTGGTAAGTTTGGTGATGGTTTTATAGGTAAACTATATTTCATATCATGCGAGTAATTCAAACAAGGCGCTATTTTCAAATCACATTGCAAAGCTTGTCCTGAGCTTGTCGAAGGATTTAACCAATTTTCGCCATTAATCATTTTAGCATATTCACCAATTGTCATGCCATGCAAAACCGGAATTTCATGCATTCCTACAAAACTTTTGTGTTCCTTTTCTAAAATTGGTCCATCAATAATAGTTCCATTCGGATTTGGTCGGTCTAAAACCAAAAGTGGAATATTGTTTTCAGCACAAGCTTCCATCACATAATGTAAAGAAGATATATAGGTGTAAAATCGCGCTCCTACATCTTGCAAATCAAAAACCAAAATATCTATTCCTTCTAATTGTTCAGGTTTTGGCTTTTTGTTGTTTCCGTAAAGGGAAATAATCGGCAAATTTGTTTTGGTGTCTTTTCCGTCTACGATTAATTCGCCAGCATCAGCCGTTCCTCTAAAACCATGTTCAGGAGCATATATTTTTTGAAGATTAATATTTTGCTCTATTAGGAAGTCAACCAAATGTTTTTCCTTTGAAAGAATTCCCGTTTGATTTGTAACAATTCCAACACGTTTATCTTTTAATAATGGTAAATAACTTTCAAAATTTTCGGCTCCAGTTTTAAAAGTAGCATCAGTAGGAATTACATTCAAAGTTACATTATCGGTAGTTACTTTTTTAGATGCTATTGCCTTTTTACTACTTCCGCACGAAACGATTAGTAAAGAAAAAAATAAAAATGTACTTTTGAAGAATAATTTAGATGTCATAAAAACCTTGAATTTAGAATATTTCATAGCCAAAAGACTAATTGCTGCTAAAAGTTATAAAAGTAGTATTTCTTCACCAATTATAAAAATTGCGATTACTGCTATAGCTATCGGAATTATAATGATGATAATGGCTGTAGCAACTGGTGTAGGGTTGCAAGATAAGATTAGAGAGAAAGTTTCGGCATTCAACGGACATATAATTATTTCAAATTTTGATGATAACCAATCTCAGGTTACTTCAGAACCTATTTCTATCAATCAAAGTTTTTATCCAAAATTTAAAAATGTTTCAGGGATAAGTCATGTACAAGCGGTAGCAAGTAAGGCAGGAATCATTCGTACAGAAAAAGCTTTTGAAGGTATTATATATAAAGGAGTAGGAAAAGATTATAATTTCTCCAATTTGGAAGAATATTTGGTCGAAGGGAAAATCCCAAATTTAAAATCCGAATTAAATACCGAGGTTTTGATTTCGGAATATTTAGCAAAACGATTAGAATTAAAAGTTGGCGATAAATTTTTGGCGTTCTTTATGAAGGAGAATGGGAAAATGCCTAACAAAAGAAACTTTCTAATCACTGGAATATTCAATTCGGGTTTTCAAGAATTTGATGCTACCTATATAATAGGAGATATTCGACATATTCAACTTATCAATAAATGGCAACCAACAGAAGTTGGAGCATTCGAGGTTTTTGTAGACGACTTTACAAAAATCAAAGAAAAAGGAGAGGAAGTGTACAGCGAAATTCCCCCTACATATAATAGTATAACTATAGAAGATAAGTATTATAGTATTTTCGAATGGTTAAAACTTTTCGATTTTAATATTTTGGTCATATTAATTGTAATGATAATTGTTGCTACTATAAATATGGTTGTAGCATTGTTAGTTCTTATTTTAGAAAGAACTCAAATGATAGGAATCTTAAAGGCGATGGGAGCGAATAATTGGAATGTTAGAAAAATTTTTCTTTACAATGCTTTTTATTTAATAGCTCGAGGATTATTTTGGGGTAATGCAATAGCACTTTCATTATTGTTTATTCAAAAAATATTTGGTGTAATAAAACTTAATCCTGAAAATTATTATGTAAACGAAGCTCCAGTTAGTATTAATTTGCTACATATATTACTTTTAAATGTAGGAACAGTTGCTGTTTGTTTATTAGTTTTATTAATTCCATCCTATATAATCACTAAAATTTCACCTGTAAAAGCAATTCGTTTCGATTAATTTGTTTTTTCTAAAAGTCCAAAACAATAGCTTTTCTCTTATTTAGTGAATAAAACCTTATAACCATTCTATAATATTTAGGGTGGTTATTTTTTTATGCCATTTTTTAAGAAAAAAACTTTCCTGTATTAAGTTCTTGTTATCAGCGAGTTAAGAAAAGAAGTAAAAAAAAGACAAAAAAAGTTTGGTAAAAGGCTTGTGGTTATGAAAAAGATTTCTACTTTTGCACCCGCATTAAAGCAGAAGTTCATACACAAACTGAGAAATTGACCGAGTCAAAAAAACTTTAAAAAAAGTTGAAAAAAGATTTGGATAATAGAAAGTATAGGTAGTATCTTTGCCGACCCGAAACGAAAGAATTGGGGAGTGCAGGTTCTTAAAAATAGTGGAAAAGTGGTCATGAAAAAATAATCAAAAAATTTTTTCAAAAAAGCTTGCCAGATTAAAAAAGAGTTGTACTTTTGCACCCGCTAATCGAATGAGAGGCGAGATTAAAAAAAAGAATGACACGTTCATAGACATATTGAATTGACAGCACAAAATTACAGTGATGTAATTTTGAAAATAAGAGAGAGTAAGATTTTTCGAGTAAATTGAAAACAACCTAGCGACTTGAATCGAATAAAACAAGATAGAGTAATCTATCAAACAATATACGATGAAGAGTTTGATCCTGGCTCAGGATGAACGCTAGCGGCAGGCCTAACACATGCAAGTCGAGGGGTAGAACACTTCGGTGTTTGAGACCGGCGCACGGGTGCGTAACGCGTATGCAATCTACCTTGTACAGGGGAATAGCCCAGAGAAATTTGGATTAATGTCCCATAGTATTACGAAACGGCATCGTTTTGTAATTAAAGTTCCAACGGTACAAGATGAGCATGCGTCCCATTAGTTAGTTGGTAAGGTAACGGCTTACCAAGACGATGATGGGTAGGGGTCCTGAGAGGGAGATCCCCCACACTGGTACTGAGACACGGACCAGACTCCTACGGGAGGCAGCAGTGAGGAATATTGGTCAATGGTCGCAAGACTGAACCAGCCATGCCGCGTGCAGGAAGACGGTCCTATGGATTGTAAACTGCTTTTATACAGGAAGAAACCCTCCCACGTGTGGGAGCTTGACGGTACTGTAGGAATAAGGATCGGCTAACTCCGTGCCAGCAGCCGCGGTAATACGGAGGATCCAAGCGTTATCCGGAATCATTGGGTTTAAAGGGTCCGTAGGCGGTCTTATAAGTCAGTGGTGAAAGCCCATCGCTCAACGATGGAACTGCCATTGATACTGTAGGACTTGAATGCTTAGGAAGTAACTAGAATATGTAGTGTAGCGGTGAAATGCTTAGATATTACATGGAATACCAATTGCGAAGGCAGGTTACTACTAAGTGATTGACGCTGATGGACGAAAGCGTGGGGAGCGAACAGGATTAGATACCCTGGTAGTCCACGCCGTAAACGATGGATACTAGCTGTTCGGCGCAAGTTGAGTGGCTAAGCGAAAGTGATAAGTATCCCACCTGGGGAGTACGCACGCAAGTGTGAAACTCAAAGGAATTGACGGGGGCCCGCACAAGCGGTGGAGCATGTGGTTTAATTCGATGATACGCGAGGAACCTTACCAGGGCTTAAATGTAGATTGACAGGACTGGAAACAGTTTTTTCTTCGGACAATTTACAAGGTGCTGCATGGTTGTCGTCAGCTCGTGCCGTGAGGTGTCAGGTTAAGTCCTATAACGAGCGCAACCCCTGTCGTTAGTTGCCAGCGAGTCATGTCGGGAACTCTAACGAGACTGCCAGTGTAAACTGTGAGGAAGGTGGGGATGACGTCAAATCATCACGGCCCTTACGTCCTGGGCCACACACGTGCTACAATGGTAGGTACAGAGAGCAGCCACTGCGCGAGCAGGAGCGAATCTACAAAACCTATCTCAGTTCGGATCGGAGTCTGCAACTCGACTCCGTGAAGCTGGAATCGCTAGTAATCGGATATCAGCCATGATCCGGTGAATACGTTCCCGGGCCTTGTACACACCGCCCGTCAAGCCATGGAAGCTGGGGGTGCCTGAAGTCGGTGACCGCAAGGAGCTGCCTAGGGTAAAACTAGTAACTAGGGCTAAGTCGTAACAAGGTAGCCGTACCGGAAGGTGCGGCTGGAACACCTCCTTTCTAGAGAAGATTAGAGCCGCAAGGTTTTGGTTGAAAGGAAGATATTACTCTCGCTGTTAATTTAAAAAATAAGAATAAGCAAAGAAAACAGAGTCTCGTAGCTCAGCTGGTTAGAGTACTACACTGATAATGTAGGGGTCGGCAGTTCGAGTCTGCCCGGGACTACTTTTTTAAGCTTGTTTGAAGGAAATTTTAGAGGTTGAGTAACCGTTTGAAGTAGTGTTAACTTAGAACTGTTAACGAAAACACTAAAACAACGGGGGATTAGCTCAGCTGGCTAGAGCGCCTGCCTTGCACGCAGGAGGTCATCGGTTCGACTCCGATATTCTCCACAACGGCTATAGAGTCAAAGCTGATAATTTTTGTCAGTGGCGACGCGCCACAAGTTCATTGACATATTGAGATAAAATACATTTAAAAAGTAGAAAGTACAGTAGATGCGCGATTTATCGCGTATTTATAAAGAAAGCCCTGTTTTTATGAAAATAGAAATAGGCGGCACATAAGCAAAATAAGGGCGTATGGGGGATGCCTAGGCTCTCAGAGGCGATGAAGGACGTGATAAGCTGCGAAAAGCTACGGGGATTGGCACACACGAATTGATCCGTAGATATCCGAATGGGGCAACCCAATGCATTGAAGATGCATTACCCAGGTATGGGGGCAAACCCGCTGAACTGAAACATCTAAGTAGGCGGAGGAGAAGAAAACAAAAGTGATTCCGTAAGTAGTGGCGAGCGAACGCGGATTAGCCCAAACCAGAGTTGTTACGGCAATTTTGGGGTTGTAGGACCACGAGATTCTATGCGGATTGAACCGGAATAACCTGGAAAGGTTAACCAGAGAGGGTGATAGTCCTGTATGGGTAAGAGAAGATATAGATAGTGGTATCCTGAGTAGCGCGGGGCACGTGAAACCCTGTGTGAATTTGGCGGGACCATCCGCTAAGGCTAAATACTCCTGAGAGACCGATAGTGAACCAGTACCGTGAGGGAAAGGTGAAAAGAACCGTGAATAACGGAGTGAAATAGATCCTGAAACCATACGCTTACAAGCGGTCGGAGCCCTTTCGTGGGGTGACGGCGTGCCTTTTGCATAATGAGCCTACGAGTTACCGTTGCTGGCAAGGATAAGCACTTCAGGTGTGGATCCGTAGCGAAAGCGAGTCTGAATAGGGCGCTTTAGTCAGTAATGGTAGACGCGAAACCGTGTGATCTACCCATGGGCAGGATGAAGCTGTGGTAACACATAGTGGAGGTCCGAACCGGTTGACGTTGAAAAGTCTTCGGATGACCTGTGGGTAGGGGTGAAAGGCCAATCAAACTCGGAAATAGCTCGTACTCCCCGAAATGCATTTAGGTGCAGCGCTGGGTATAAGTTATATAGAGGTAGAGCTACTGATTGGATGCGGGGGCTTCACCGCCTACCAATTCCTGACAAACTCCGAATGCTATATAATGTTTACCAGCAGTGAGGGCATGGGTGCTAAGGTCCATGTCCGAGAGGGAAAGAACCCAGACCATCAGCTAAGGTCCCCAAATGTATGCTAAGTTGAAAAAACGAGGTTTGTCTGCCCAGACAGCTAGGATGTTGGCTTGGAAGCAGCCATTCATTTAAAGAGTGCGTAACAGCTCACTAGTCGAGCGGACGAGCATGGATAATAATCGGGCATAAGCATACTACCGAAGCTATGGATTTGTAGTAATACAAGTGGTAGGGGAGCATTCTAAACTGGGTCGAAGGTGTGATGTGAGTCATGCTGGACTGTTTAGAAAAGAAAATGTAGGCATAAGTAACGATAATGCGGGCGAGAAACCCGCACACCGAAAAACTAAGGTTTCCGCAGCTATGCTAATCAGCTGCGGGTTAGTCGGGTCCTAAGGCGAACCCGAAAGGGACAGTCGATGGCCAACGGGTTAATATTCCCGTACTACTTATAATTGTGATGGAGAGACGCAGTGGTGAAAGTACCGCGAACTGACGGAATAGTTCGTTAAAGCACTTAGCTATAGGCCCGGTAGGCAAATCCGCTGGGACTGGTGAAATGCGATAGTACTCAGAGTCTTCGGACAACGAGATAGTGTACCTAAAGGCTGCCAAGAAAATCTTCTAAACTTAGATTATAAGTACCCGTACCGTAAACCGACACAGGTAGTTGAGGAGAGAATCCTAAGGTGCTCGAGAGATTCATGGCTAAGGAATTAGGCAAAATAGACCTGTAACTTCGGGAGAAAGGTCGCCAGCGCAAGCTGGCCGCAGTGAAGAGGTCCAGGCGACTGTTTATCAAAAACACAGGGCTCTGCAAAATCGTAAGATGAAGTATAGGGCCTGACACCTGCCCGGTGCTGGAAGGTTAAGAGGAGATGTTATCTTCGGAGAAGCATTGAATTGAAGCCCCAGTAAACGGCGGCCGTAACTATAACGGTCCTAAGGTAGCGAAATTCCTTGTCGGGTAAGTTCCGACCTGCACGAATGGTGTAACGATCTGGACACTGTCTCAGCCATGAGCTCGGTGAAATTGTAGTATCGGTGAAGATGCCGATTACCCGCAGTGGGACGAAAAGACCCTGTGCACCTTTACTATAGCTTAGTATTGACCTTGGACACGTGATGTGTAGGATAGGTGGGAGACTATGAAGGGGCTTCGCTAGGAGTTCTGGAGTCATTGTTGAAATACCACCCTTTGCTTGTCTGAGGCCTAACCCCGCAGTGCGGGGGACATTGCTTGGTGGGTAGTTTGACTGGGGTGGTCGCCTCCAAAAGAGTAACGGAGGCTTCTAAAGGTTCCCTCAGCACGCTTGGTAACCGTGCGTAGAGTGCAATGGCATAAGGGAGCTTGACTGAGAGACATACAGGTCGATCAGGTACGAAAGTAGAGCATAGTGATCCGGTGGTTCCGCATGGAAGGGCCATCGCTCAAAGGATAAAAGGTACGCCGGGGATAACAGGCTGATCTCCCCCAAGAGCTCATATCGACGGGGGGGTTTGGCACCTCGATGTCGGCTCGTCACATCCTGGGGCTGGAGAAGGTCCCAAGGGTTGGGCTGTTCGCCCATTAAAGTGGCACGCGAGCTGGGTTCAGAACGTCGTGAGACAGTTCGGTCTCTATCTACTGTGGGCGTTAGAAATTTGAGTGGATCTGACTCTAGTACGAGAGGACCGAGTTGGACGAACCTCTAGTGTATCAGTTGTCTCGCCAGGGGCACTGCTGAGTAGCTACGTTCGGAAGGGATAAGCGCTGAAAGCATATAAGCGCGAAACCCACCACAAGATGAGATTTCTTTTAAGGGTCGTGGAAGATGACCACGTTGATAGGCTATAGGTGTAAAGGCAGTAATGTCATAGCCGAGTAGTACTAATAACCCGTAAGCTTATGTATAAGACTCCCCCTTCGGGGGGAGTGAAACTTTCTTTAAATTAATTTATCTCAGTATGTTAAGATATTGTTCAATGGATAATTAGTAATTAACTATTGAAAAATTGCTCAAAGCAATTTAACCTCTTAAGGTGGTTATTGCGTCGGGGCTCACCTCTTCCCTTTCCGAACAGAGAAGTTAAGCCCGACTGCGCAGATGGTACTGCAGTTATGTGGGAGAGTATGTCGCCGCCTTTCTTTTGAAAAGCCTGTCTAGTTTTAGACAGGCTTTTTTGTTTTTATATGGTTTTGGAAATAATACTTCGTGTAAAATGATATTTATAACTACGTATTTGAACTATTGTTGTAATTACAGTTAGTATTTATAGGACAAATATCACATTTTGGATTTGTTGGACGACAAATTTCACGTCCTAAAAAAGAGAGTGACATTCCTATTTCACTCCAAATTTCTTTAGGAAGCACCTGTATTAATTGTTTTTCTACTTTATTTCCGTCTTTTGACTCAGATATTAAGCCAATTCTGGGTGCTACTCTTATTACATGTAAATCTGCTATTATGCCTTCGGCAGGTAATTTCATTTCTCTCATAATAACATTAGCAGATTTTCTACCAATTCCTTTAAGAGCAACTAAATGTTCCATGATTGATGGAATATTTTTATCTTCTTTTAAATGTTGTGCAATTTTAATTATCCAATTTGCTTTTGTACTAAAATTTCTAACTTTTGAAATGTGTGGTATTAATGCTTCGGTATTAGAAACAGCCAAACTTTCTAAATTTGGATAAATAGCAAAAAGATTAGGTGCTATTTTATTAATATTTGCATCTGAATCTTGAGTAGATAAAATTACCATTATTAGTAATTGATAATGATTTTCGTAATTTAAAGGATGTTTTCTTCCTTTATACAAATTTAAAATCGGTAAGAGTTTTATATCCCATTCTTCGTTAAAAAGCATTTTTTATTTTAAAGATATAAAAAAAGAGCCTAACTTTTAGTTTAGGCTCTTTAGGTATTTGTTTTAGATATGATTATTTTACTAATCCTCTAGATATTACAATTCGTTGAATTTCAGATGTTCCTTCGTAAATTTGAGTAATTTTTGAATCACGCATCATTCTTTCAACATGGTATTCGCTTACGTAACCATTACCACCATGAATTTGTACAGCTTCGTTTGCTACTTCTAATGCAATTTCAGAAGCGTATAATTTTGCCATAGCTCCAGAGTGTGCGATATCTTCGCCTAAATCTTTTTCAGTTGCAGCTTTGTGAATTAATAATCTAGCACATGTAATTTTTACATGCATATCAGCTAATTTGAAAGCAATAGCTTGGTGATTAAAAATTGGTTTTCCAAAAGCAACACGCTCTTGAGAATATTTTAACGCTAATTCGTAAGCTCCTTGTGCAATACCTAACGCTTGAGATGCAATTCCAATTCTTCCTCCGTTTAAAGTTGACATTGCGAAAGCAAATCCAAATCCGTCAGCACCGATTCTATTTTCTTTTGGAACTTTTACATCGTTAAATAATAAAGTATGAGTGTCTGAACCACGGATTCCCATTTTTTTCTCTTTTGGACCTACTTCAAAACCTGGCATTCCTTTTTCCACGATAAGAACGTTGATTCCTTTGTGGCCTTTTGATGCGTCAGTTTGCGCAATTACTAAATATGTAGAAGCTGTTCCTCCATTAGTAATCCAGTTTTTTGTCCCGTTTACTAAATAATGATCACCCATATCGATTGCTGTTGTTCTTTGTGAAGTTGCATCCGAACCTGCTTCAGGCTCAGATAAACAGAAAGCTCCAATAACTTCACCTTTAGCAAGTGGAGTTAAGTATTTTACTTTTTGCTCTTCAGAACCATATTTTTCTAATCCTGCACAAACTAAAGAGTTGTTTACCGACATGATTACTGCAGCTGATGCATCAACTTTAGCAATCTCTTCCATAGCTAAAACATAAGAAACGCTATCTAAACCAGCTCCACCATATTTTGGATCAACCATCATTCCTAAGAACCCAAGTTCTCCCATCATTTTTACTTGCTCTGTTGGGAATTTTGAATGCTCATCTCGTTCTATAACTCCAGGTAATAATTCTGTTTGAGCAAAATCTCTAGCAGCTTGCTGAATCATTAAATGCTCTTCGGTTAATTTAAAATCCATATTATTTAGATGTAATGTTTGATAATTTTTTAATTTCAGGAACCAAATGTAAATATTTATTACCAAATTTTCAATAACAATTTGTAATTTTAACCCATGTTTAAAGAAAACTATAACGTTATAGGAGTTATGTCGGGCACATCGTTAGATGGAGTCGATTTAGCTTGCATAAAATTCAATTATTCAGGACATTGGGTATTCGAAATTGGACATTCCGAAACCGTTTCGTATTCTGATATGTGGCTAAATATTTTAAAAGAAGCAATTCATTATAATGAAAAGGAATTACAGGATTTGAATGTGGCTTATACAAAATTATTGGCCTCAGTAATTTCAGATTTTATTTCCAGAAATGACATTACAGAAATTGATGCAGTTTGTAGTCATGGTCATACCATTTTACATCAACCACAAAATGGTTTCACGCTTCAAATAGGAAATCTTCCAATCATTAAAGATTTGGTTAATCAAACTATTGTTTGTGATTTTAGAGTGCAAGATGTAATGTTTGGAGGTCAAGGGGCTCCTTTAGTGCCAATTGGAGATGAATTACTTTTTTCTGATTATGAATATTGTTTGAATTTAGGAGGGTTTTCAAATGTATCATTTAATGAAAAAGGCAATCGTATAGCATTTGATATTTCTCCCGTAAACACTGTTTTAAATTTTTATGCTAATCAATTAGGTTTTGATTACGATGACAAAGGAAATTTGGCAAAATTAGGAAACCTTAATGAAGATTTATTGCAAAAATTAAACAGTTTAGATTTCTATAAAGCGTCCTATCCAAAATCTTTAGGAATGGAGTTTGTTAATCAGGAAATCTTTCCAATTATGAATTCATTTTCAATAGATGTTAAAGATAAACTTAGAACTTTTGTAGAGCATGTCGCTTTTCAAATCGCTGAAATTTGTTCAAAATCTAATGCAAAGTTATTGATAACTGGTGGAGGAGCTTATAATCAATTTTTAATCGAAAGATTATGTAATTATTTACCTACAGCACAGATTGTTATTCCAGATGATAAGACAATTCAATTTAAAGAAGCTTTGATTTTTGGATTTTTAGGAGTTTTAAAATTACGAAATGAAATTAATGTACTGTCCTCAGTAACAGGTGCAAATAAAGATCATTCGTCAGGAGTAGTGTTTATGTAATTGTTATAAAAAACCAAAAAAAAACGTTTAGGTTTTAAGGCTTAAACAGAATATGTATATTTGTAAAACAGAAAATTTAACCAACACAATGAAAGATTTATTAAAAAAATTTGAGAATAAAGAACCAGAAATAGTATTTAATTGGAAAGACCCTGAAACAGATGCAGAAGGATGGACAGTAATCAATTCGTTAAGAGGTGGTGCTGCAGGTGGTGGAACTAGAATGCGTAAAGGATTAGATATGAATGAAGTACTTTCATTAGCAAAAACAATGGAAGTAAAGTTTTCAGTTTCTGGACCAGCAATTGGTGGAGCTAAGTCTGGTATTAATTTCGATCCAAATGACCCAAGAAAAAAAGGCGTTTTAGAAAGATGGTATAAAGCCGTTTCTCCATTATTAAAAAATTATTACGGAACAGGTGGTGACTTAAATGTTGATGAAATTCACGAAGTTATTCCAATGACAGAAGATTGTGGTGTTTGGCATCCGCAAGAAGGTGTTTTTAACGGACATTTTAAGCCAACTGAAGCAGATAAAATTAATAGAATTGGACAATTACGTCAAGGTGTAATTAAGGTAATTGAAAATCCAAACTTTTCTCCAGATGTAAATAGAAAATATACAGTTGCCGACATGATTACAGGTTATGGTGTGGCTGAAGCAGCGCGTCATTATTATGATATTTATGGTGGTAGTATCGTAGGTAAAAAAGCAATTGTTCAAGGATTTGGAAATGTAGGTTCAGCAGCTGCTTTTTATTTAGCTCAAATGGGTGCTAAAGTAGTTGGTATTATCGATAGAGATGGAGGTTTAATTAATGAAAATGGTTATTCGTTTGAAGAGATTAAAACTTTATTCTTGAATAAAGATGGTAATAAATTGGTGGCCGATAACATGATTCCTTTTGCTGAAATTAATGAGAAGATTTGGTCTATGGGTGCACAAGTATTTGCTCCATGTGCTGCTTCTAGATTGGTTACAAAAGAGCAAGTAGATAGTATGGTGGCTTCAGGTTTAGAAGTTATTTCAAGTGGTGCTAACGTTCCTTTTGCAGATAAAGAAATTTTCTTTGGTCCAATTATGGAAGAAACTGATAAAAAAGTTAGTTTAATTCCAGATTTTATCGCAAATTGTGGAATGGCAAGAGTATTTGCTTATTTCATGGAGAAAAAAGTACAAATGACAGATGAAGCTATTTTTTCAGATACTTCAAACACAATAAAAAATGCAATTCAAAAAGCCTACGAATTAAATTCTGATAAAAAGAATATTAGTGCTACTGCTTTTGAAATTGCTTTAAAACAACTTGTTTAATTATATATAAATGGAACTATTATTAGTGTCAGTTTTTGTTCTGGGTTATGTGGCCATAGCTATGGAACATACGTTTAAAATAGATAAACTAATTCCCGCATTAGCTATGATGGCTATTTTGTGGGCATTAATCGCTGTAAATCATTTGGATGTTTTTGAAATCATCCCAGGTGTAGGAAAAGAAAGTCATCATTTAGAAGGAGTTTTGCTTCATCATTTAGGTAAAACAGCAGAGATTCTATTTTTCTTAATGGGAGCAATGACAATTGTTGAAATCATTGATTATTTTGATGGATTTTCTACAATCAAATCTTTCATTAGAACAAAGAGTAAAATAAAATTACTATGGTTGTTTTCTACTTTAGCCTTTGTATTGTCTGCAATCATTGACAATTTAACAGCTACTATAGTTTTAATCACTATTTTACAAAAAATTATTAGTGATAAAGAAATAAGATTGTGGTTTGCAGGATTAATTGTAATTGCTGCAAATGCTGGTGGTGCTTGGTCTCCAATAGGTGATGTTACAACAACAATGCTTTGGATTGCAAATAAAGTATCTGCAAATCAATTAATAATTCATGTTTTATTACCATCTATTGTGTGTTATGCTTTACCAACATTAATTGCTTCTCGTCTTTCAATTTTTAAAGGAAAGATTGAAGAAATTCCAATGGATGATAAGCCAGAAAACACGAGTAGCGCATTAATGTTTTATTTAGGATTAGGTGGAATTCTTTTTGTTCCTATTTTTAAAACAATTACGCATTTACCTCCATATGTTGGTATGATGTTAGCATTGGCAGTTGTAGCTGCAGTTGCAGAATATTTAAGTAATAGAAAATTTAGAGTGGGACATGCAATGGGTGAGGATACGCATTCACATCAAAGTCCAGTTCATAAATCATTATCTAAAATTGAAATGCCTAGTTTACTATTCTTTTTAGGGATTTTAATGGCTGTTGCTGCTTTAGAATCATTAGGAATGTTATTTGATTTTGCAGGAGCTTTAGAAGCAAATGTTCCTTATTTAGGTACAGAACATGCGTCAACTAAAATTTCTGATTTAGTAGTACTTTTACTAGGTGCTGGTTCTGCAGTAATTGATAATGTACCTTTAGTTGCCGCAAGTATCGGAATGTTTCAAATTGGTATGGATGAGCCTGCTTGGCATTTTATTGCTTATGCAGCTGGAACAGGAGGAAGTATTTTAATCATTGGATCTGCTGCAGGTGTTGTAGCAATGGGAATGGAAAAAATCGACTTCTTCTGGTATTTGAAAAAAATTGGAGGATTAGCTTTAATTGGATTTTTAGCAGGTAGTGCAGTGTTTGTAATTTTAAGAGATTTTCTTCTTAATGCACATTAAAACAATAATTGAAATTTATATACGTTTTTAATACAAAATAGTAATTTATGAGTTTATTTCTTCAAGCCGATAGTTTGGCTGTAGCAAGTCAAGTAGCAACAGAAGCACAACCAACTGAAAAAACATTGTCTATTTGGAGTTTGTTAACCAGTGGAGGAATTGGAGGTCAAATGATAATGATAGTTTTATTTACACTATTATTTGCTGCCCTTTTTCTATATTTTGAGCGTTTAATGGCAATCAATAAAGCATCTAAAATTGATGCTAGTTTTATGAATAATATTAAAATGAATATTATGTCTGGAAAAATTGATGCTGCCAAAATGTTATGTGCTCAAACAAATTCTCCTGTTGCACGATTAATCGAGAAAGGAATTTCGAGAATCGGAAAACCGCTTGAAGATATAAACACTGCTATTGAAAACGCAGGTAATTTAGAATTGTATAAATTAGAGAAAAATACAAGTATGTTAGCTACTATCTCAGGAGCTGGTCCAATGGTTGGATTCTTAGGAACAGTACTTGGTATGATTCTTGCTTTCCATAAAATGGCAAGTGGTGGTGGTCAAATTGAAGTAGGCGCTTTAGCTGAAGGTATTTATACTGCTATGACAACTACAGTTGTTGGTTTAATTGTTGGTATTATTGCTTACGTTGGATACAATCACTTGGTTGTAAAAACAAATAAAGTAGTAAATCAAATGGAAGCTAATGCAGTAGACTTTTTAGATTTATTAAACGAGCCAGTATAATGAAGTTAGGTAAAACAAGAAATAAAGTTTCAACAGAATTTAATATGTCGTCTATGACCGACATTGTATTCTTGTTGTTAATCTTTTTCATGCTAACTTCTACAATGGTTACAACAAATGCTTTAGATTTGGTTTTGCCAAAAGCAAAAGGAAAAACAGATAGTAATAAAAGTACGTCTGTTAGTATTGATAAAGATTTGAATTTTTTCATTGATAAAGATAAAATCAATGAAGCAGATTTAGAAAGTCAATTAATGGCTTTAATGGCAAATTCCGAAAATAAAGCGATTGTTTTAAGAGCTGAAAAATCGGTTCCACATGAAAAAGTGGTAAAGGTTATGGAAATTGCTTATAGAAATCAGATTAAAATGGTTATTGCGGTTAATCCTAAATAGTGTAAAATGAATTTTCTAGAAACTCCAGAAGAAAAAAAATCTTTCACAATAACATCAGTTATTTTTGTGATACTTTTTCTATTGTTTGCAGTTCTAGGATTAACATATATGGATCCGCCACCTGAAAATGGTATTGCTGTTAATTTTGGAACAAGTGATACCGGAAGTGGTGAAATACAACCTACAGAACCTGTGCAAACATCTCCTGATCAAGCGCAGTCGCAACCAACTCCTGCAGAGGAAGATGATGTTTTAACGCAAGATGAAGAAGCACCAATAACTTTGCCTAAAAAAGAGAAAACAAAGCCAGTAACGAAACCTTCTGAAACAAAACCTGTTACTAAACCAGTTGAAACAAAACCAACAAAGCCAAATAACAGTGCTTTAAATAGTATTTTGAAAGGACCTAAACAAGATGGAACTTCTCAAAGTGGTCATGGTGATGATGATGAAGGAGGCGATAAAGGCAATCCTAACGGAAGTTTGTACGCGAATAGTTTCTATGGAAACGGTTCTGGTGATGGAATTGGAACAGGAAAAGGAACAGGTTGGGGATTAGCTGGAAGAAAATTATCTGGAAATAGTAAAAAGATTCAAGATTGTAATGAATCTGGAAAAGTAGTTGTTAAAATTTGGGTAAACCGTCAAGGAAATGTTATTAAGGCCGAGCGTTCTCAAGGTACTACAAATACGAATCCATGTTTAGTTAACCCTGCACTTGAAACTGCTAAAACTTTCAAATGGCAACCCGATGCCAATGCTCCAGAAACTCAAATTGGGTTTGTGGTTGTTAACTTTCAAGTGGGTGAGTAAATATGAAATCATTTTACTTCTTCATTTTGTTTTCTATAATGACTTTTGGGCAAAATTCTGATGGTGATGGTTATGGAAAAGGTGAGCCCGAAAAATCAACCTATGCTAATAGTTTTTATGGAAATAACAATGTTCAAACAAATCTTCATTTAAACGGTAGAATTACAGAGAAATCAGATTTTAATTTTACGGATTTAAAATGTGAAGAGATAGGTAAAGTTGTAATACAAGTTAAAGTAAATAAAGAAGGAAAAGTTATTACGGCTCAAGTATCACGTGGTACAACAAATAGTTCTTCTTGTTTGATTAAGGCAAGTATTGATAAAGCTAAGATGTTTAAGTGGAAAGAAGACAAAAATGCTCCTGATGTTCAAATTGGTTATGTTGTTTTTGTTTTTAGACAAGAAATCCCATAATTTTACCAACTAACCCCGATAGTAATGAAAATCCAATGCATTAGCATGGCTTGTAATGTATAGCGGGAATATGGACCACAAGAATGCCCAAACCATTCGTTTCAAATAATAAAAATGACTTATATAGAAACTACAACGTGGTTGTTTAACCAGTTACCTATGTTTCAAATGCAAGGTGCTTCTGCTTATAAGAAGGACTTAACAAATACATTGCTGTTAGTTGAACACCTTAATCATCCTGAAACTAAATTCAAATCGGTTCATATTGCGGGAACTAATGGAAAAGGTTCAACGTCTTCAATGATTGCTTCTATACTTCAAGAATCAGGATATAAAGTTGGATTGTATACTTCTCCTCATTTAAAAGATTTTCGTGAACGTATCCGAATTAATGGTGAAATGATTTCTGAAGATTATGTGGTCAATTTTGTAGCTCAAAACAAGTCTTTTTTTGAATCAAATCAACTTAGCTTTTTTGAGATGACTGTAGGTTTAGCCTTTGATTATTTTGCAACTGAAAAAGTAGATGTGGCTATTATTGAAGTTGGAATGGGAGGAAGACTGGATTCAACCAACGTTATAACACCATTAGTTTCTGTAATAACAAACATTGGATTTGATCACACACAATTTTTAGGAGATACATTAGATAAAATTGCTGGTGAAAAAGCTGGGATTATTAAACCAGATGTTCCTGTTGTTGTTGGAGAATTTACAGAAGAAACAAAACCAGTGTTTATTTCAAAATCAAAATCTGAAAACGCACCTATTTATTTCGCATCTGAAAATTCGGAAGTACTGTATGAGTGTGGTTTGTTAGGAGATTATCAGTTTCATAACAAGAAAACTGTTATACAAACGATTCAACTTCTTCAAACACATTTTAAAATAGAAGAACAACATATTAAACTTGGGTTTAAGCATGTTGTTGAGAATACGGGATTATTAGGTAGATGGCAAATATTAAATAAAGAGCCATTTGTGGTTTGCGATACTGCACATAATAGTCATGGTTTGAAAATTGTTTTAAATCAAATTCAAAAGCACCATTTTGATACATTGCATTTTGTTTTAGGTGTTGTAAATGATAAAGATTTGGAAAGTATTTTGCCTTTGTTTCCTAAAAATGCAAAATATTATTTTTGTAAGCCAAATGTTCCAAGAGGATTAGATGCTAAAGTTTTACAGGAAAAAGCAGCTGCTTTTGGATTAGTTGGTAATGCATTTAATTCTGTTTCAGAAGCTTATGAAACGGCAATGCAATCGGCTAAAAAATCGGATTTTATTTATATTGGAGGAAGTACTTTTGTGGTAGCAGAAATTGTTTAATTTTTTTTAAAAAAGACTTGCAGAAACAAATAATCCTTGTATATTTGCACTCGCAATACAGAAATAGTAAAGCACTTTATTGGGGCAATTAGCTCAGCTGGTTCAGAGCACCTCGTTTACACCGAGGGGGTCAGGGGTTCGAATCCCTTATTGCCCACAAAAATTAAATCCTACAGAAATGTAGGATTTTTTATTTTCAAAATATTTGATTTCAACTCTTTGTGATTTTTTTTATTAATGCGTTTTAGCTTTATTAGCCCAAAGCAAAAAAATTAACATGAGTTTTTTGGTTTATATACTTTCTAAAATTCTCTCTAAAGCCATTCCTCTTGAACCCTTAATAATAAGTAGACTATTCGTTGGTTTGTTTACTTCGATGAATTTTGAAAAAGAATTGAAATCTTCAAAGAAATGAAGATGGTTACTTTTGATTCGATTCGAGTAAAAATCTTTTCCTATAAAGTAAGTTGTTATGTTGCTATTGTTTTCTAATAATTCAACAATTTTTTTGTGTTCAGCTAAGCTTTCTTCTCCTAATTCAAACATATCACCTAATATAGCAATTTTGTTTTCTTTGTCTAATTGTTTAAAATTTTCAATAGCTGCTGCCATACTGCTTGGATTGGCATTGTAAGCATCAAGAATTATTTCATTAGTGTTTTTTTGAATTAATTGAGAACGATTATTTTCAGGGATATAATGTTCAATAGCTTCTTTAATTAATTCATCTGAAACTTCAAAAAACTTTCCAATAGTTATAGCGGCATTAATATTATTTGCATTATAAATTCCAATCAGATGTGAATGAATTGTAATTTCATTAAAAGTAATTTTTACCATTGGATTTGCTTCAATATTGGTAATTATTACATTGGAATCATTAGAGTTAAGTCCAAAGCTATATTGTTTAATGTCTTTTGTTTTTTCTTTTTGAATAGAATCGTCTAAATTGACAAACGCTAATTTGTTATTTGTTCTTAAATAATCATACATTTCGCTTTTACCTTTAATAACGCCTTCAACTCCTCCAAATCCTTCTAAGTGCGCTTTTCCAAAGTTGGTTATATAACCATAATCTGGTTGCGCAATTTGACATAAAAACTCAATTTCCTTTTGATGATTAGCTCCCATTTCTACGATTCCAATTTCAGTTTCTTTTGTGAAACGAAGTAGTGTAAGTGGTACTCCAATATGATTGTTTAAGTTACCTATTGTTGCTAGAGTTTTAAACTTTTTTAATAAGACCGCGTGAATCAGTTCCTTAGTTGTTGTTTTTCCATTACTACCAGTTAAGGCTATAATGGGTAAACCTAAGTGGTTTCTATGAAATTTAGCTAGTTCCTGTAGGGCTACTAATGAATTCTCTACCAATAAAGTCTTGTTTTCTATTTGAAATTCTGGATTATCAATAACCACATATTTGGCTCCTTTTTCAATTGCTTCTTTAGCGAAAGTATTTGCATCAAAGTTCTCGCCTTTAAGCGCGAAAAATAGACAGTCTTGATCTATTTTTCTTGTATCAGTTGAAACGCCTGAGCAATTTAAAAATAAAGAATGTAAAGTGTTAATAGTGGTCATGTTTGTGTTTTTGAAGAAACGAAGATAAAAAAAAGCCCTTTCAATCGAAAGGGCTTTTTTAAGTATTTTGTATGAAAATTATTTTTTAGGATTTCCTCTAGGAGTCTTTTTGTTTGACTTAGGACCTACTTTAGACATTGCACATCTAAATCCGATGTAGTCAGTAGCCATATCTTGAGGGAAGAATCTTCTAGAAGCTGGATCTAACCAGTAAGCTCTATCTCTCCATGAACCTCCTTTGTAAACTCTAACATTGTCATCAATTAATGTAGTTCTTTTGTTAGATTTATCAAATTTCTTGTTCATTTTACCTAAACTGTCAGCAGTAATAGAGTGTTTAGGAGCTTCGTACATTCTGAATTTCTCAGAACCACCTGCGCTTTCTCCTTCACCTTCTTCAGAATCATTGAATTTGTAGAAACGAGTAGATTGTCTATCACCATCTCTATAGTTTCTGTTGTCAGAAGTAGAGAATTGTGTTCTTAAATAAGTTTCGTTTTCATCAACTGGAACTTGAGCAATTTGACCAGGGAAATTTCTAGCCATAATTCTACCGTTACTTAAAGTATCATAAGTAATGTTATCAGAAGTTACTAATTCAACAACTCCATCTTCTCCAATTTTGTTTTTAGTATAAACGTTACCTCTGAAGTAGTTAAAGTCATTTGCTTCGTCATCAACCATTGGTCTGTAAACGTCTTGTACCCACTCAGCAACGTTACCTGCCATATCGTATAATCCAAAATCATTTGGAGCATAGCTTTTTACTTTATTAGTGATATCAGCACCATCATCAGACCATCCAGCAATTCCTCCGTAGTCTCCTTTTCCTTGTTTGAAGTTCGCTAATTGGTCACCTCTATATTGTCTTTTAGAAGAACGAGTATATTGACCACTCCAAGGGTATTTCTTTTGTCCTTTGTAAATGTTGTATTCTCTGTTTCCAACTAAAGCTGTTGCAGCATATTCCCATTCAGCTTCAGTAGGAAGTCTGTACTCTGGTAAAATTAAACCAGAACTTCTTTGAGCATAAACGTTTTTAGCAGTATCTGCAGCTTGTCTTCTACCTTTACCCATTTCTTTTTTCAATACAACTTCTTCATTACCACCAAAAGCTTTTGATGGAGTATTGATATAAGTTTCAGTACTGAATGAGTTCTCAGCAGTTACGTCAGAACCTAATTTAATTTTGTTGTCTTTTTTAAGGTAGCCTTCGCGCTCTAAGATATTTTCGTTAACACGGTCAGTTCTCCATTTGCTGAATTCAACAGCTTGAATCCAGTTAACACCTACTACAGGATAATCAGCGTAAGCTGGGTGTCTTAAGTAGTTGTTAGTCATCGTTTCGTTATATCCTAAACGATTTCTCCATACTAAAGTATCTGGAATAGCTCCATTATAAATATGTTTGTAATTTTCTTCTGTTGGAGGGAAAACTGTTTTTACCCAAAACAAGTATTCAGAATACATTTTGTTTGTAACTTCAGTTTCATCCATGAAGAAAGATTGTACGTGTTGTTGATTTGGAGAGTTATTCCAATCATGCATAACATCATCCTGTACTTTACCCATAGTAAAAGTACCACCTTCAATAGAAATCATTCCTGGAGGAGTTTCTTGCTGTTTAAACTTGTCGTTAAACTGAAATCCACCCTTTTTGTCATTGATTTTCCATCCAGTAGCAGTAGAACCACCTTTAGTGCTTCCTTTTTTGCTACACCCTGTAAAACCTAATGCCAGTGCTAATACTACTAACACTTTTAAAGCCATAATTTTCTTAATTTTCATACTTTAGTAGGTAATAATTTTAGTGTCGCAAGATAATAATAATGAATTAAAATGCAACATGTTTTTAAAATTTTGTAAAAAAAAAATAATTCTATGTTAAAATCCTTTCTCTTACAACGTTTTATGCTAAGTTTTATTATAAAAAATTAGAATAAAATGAATATTTTTTTTCTCTTTGTAATATATATATGTTATTCGCGTTTTATTGCTGATGAAAAAGATTATTTTAAACTTGTTATTATTTGGTTTTACGCTTGCTTTTGCACAGCAGTCAGATAATATTACTATTAATTGGAATTCAAATGTAAATTTTGATTTAAGTGAAACTTCAATCAAAGTTCCTCAGTTTGATATGCAATATTATAATATTGATGTTCCTTTAAAGAAAATACAATTTAGAAAGATAATTCAGGTTTCGGCTTCGTCTAATCCTAGTAGTTTAAGAATAACGAATGTTAATTATCAAACTATTTCTTTGTCTGAACTTTACGATTTAGATAAAACTTTAATTGCTACAACATTATCTCCTTTGGTAGAAATTGTTCAGGCAAGAAACGATATAAAAGGTGTTTTAACGCTGAATCCTATTATTAAAGAGGGAAATACTTTTAAGAAAGTGGTTTCTTTTACTTATTCATTAGATGGAAATTTAACAAATCGGTCTCAATTTCAAAATGTTACACAATCAATTTCTAATTCGGTTTTAGCTTCGGGTAGCTGGTATCGTTTTTATGTTGAAAAATCTGGGATTTATAAAATCTCAAAGACATTTTTGCAAAGTTTAGGTTTTAATGTAAATGTAGATCCGCGTAATATTAAAATTTATGGTAATGGAGGAAGAATGTTGCCTTTGAATAATTCACTTCCTTATTCTGAAGATTTAGAAGAAAATGCTGTTCAATTTATTGGTGAGGATGATGGGGTTTTTGATAACAGCGATTATATACTTTTTTATGCTGAAGGTGTTGATACCTGGAATGAAGAGAGTTTGACTAGTGTGAATTTATTTGCTGATAAATCGTATTATTATGTTACTTCTACAGGAGGTGCAGGTAAAAGGATTGCTAATGCGCAACAACCTACAAATGCATCGAGTATGGTTTTTACTCAATTTGATGATGTGCATTATTATGAAAAAGACTTAGTTAATGCTGGAAAAGTAGGGAGAAGATGGTTTGGTGAACAGTTCAATATTAATAATTTACAAACATTTGATTTTTCTTTTCCAAACATAGATACTTCTGTGCCAGTACAGGTAAAAGTAAATATGGCTTCAAAGTCTTTTGGGAATACATCATTTAATATTAAAGCTAATAATGTCGATTTAGGAACCGTTATTTTTCCTCAGTTAACAACTGGTAGTGGTATTGAAGGTTATGAATCAGCATTGAATAATGTTTTTAATGCAACAAGTCCAAATGTTTCGATTGCATTAACTTATAATAATGGTGGCGTTCCAAGTTCAAATGGGTATTTGGATTTTATTCGACTAAAAGTAAAGAGAAATTTAGTTGGTTATTCTAAACAGTTTTTGTTTTTTAATGACCAAGAGCAAACTAATATAGGAATAGGTGAATATGCTATTACAAATGCTTCCGGAATTTCTCAAGTTTGGGATGTTACCGATTTGTATAATGTAACAACTTATCAAAATACAACTGGTGCTAATTTTAATTTCAAAGTTGATTTAGGTTCGGCAAGAAAATATGTAGCTGTTGATTTAGCCGATGTTTATGCTCCTTTACGTGAGTCAAATGCTAACGTAGCTAATCAAAATATCAAAGGAACAATCTTTAAAGATGCGCAAGGAAATTTTCAAGATATCGATTATTTAATTTTTACTCCTGAATTTTTACTTGCACAAGCGGAACGTTTGGCGGAATTTCATAGAAACAATTCGGGTCTTAGAGTTCGAGTTATTACTTTAGAAAAGGTTTACCAAGAATTTTCATCTGGTAAACAAGATATTGCGGCTATCCGAAATTTGGTTAAATATGTTTATTGGAATGCTTCAAATCCTGGAATTACAAGTGTTAAATATGTGAATCTTTTTGGAGATGCGTCTTATGATTACAAAAGCAGACTTTTTAATAATACGAATATAGTTCCGGTTTTTCATGGATTCAATCCTTTGGCTTCTGAAGTAAATAATATTTCTAATTTTTCATTGTATTCTTCTTTTATGTCAGATGATTTCTATGGTCTTATGGATAATGGGGAAGGGCAAATGTTAGGTGGTTTTGATGGAATTGATGTTGCTGTTGGTAGAATGTTGGTTTCAAGCGTTTCTCAAGCAAAAGAAATGGTTGATAAAGTAATTGAGTACCATGATGAAAAATCATATGGTAGATGGCGAAATAATTATGTTATCTATTCGGATGATGCTGATAATACAACTGATGCAACATTACAATTTGGTTTGGATAATTTAGCAGATGTTTTAACAACTCAAAAACCATTTGTAAACGTTAAAAAAATCCATACCGATGCTTATTTACAACAAGTTGCTGCTGGAGGAGAACGTTACCCAGAGGCTAAAAATGACTTTTTAGATGCTTTGGAGCTTGGTGCTTTAGTTTTTAATTATTTTGGTCATGGAAATGAAGAATCGTTAGCAAGAGAAAGACTTTTTGAAAAATTAGATGCACAAAACTTAATCAATCGCTACAGATATCCATTATTTATTACAATAACATGTGAGTTTACACGTTTTGATGATCCAAACCGTTTTACGGGAGGTGAGTACATGTATTGGAATAAAAGTGGAGGAGCTATTGGGTTGATTGCTACTACAAGACAAATAGGTGTTACTACTGGTTTTGTAATGAATAATCTTTTTAGTGAAGATTTATATGCTTTTGGTTCTGATGATTATCCAACAATTGCTGAAGCGTTAAGATTAACAAAGTTAAGTACTGGTTCTGATAATAGACGCGTTGTATTTTGTATTGGTGATCCTGCTTTAAAATTAGCAATTCCAAGAAAACAAGTGGTGTTGACAAAAGTTAACGATGTGCCGGTTGGTCAGCCTTTGCCTGTTATGCAAGCATTGAGTTTGGTTAAAATTAATGGTGAAGTAAGAGATGAAAACAATGTTTTAATCTCGGGTTATAATGGAGATTTGGCGGTTCAGATTTTTGATAAAGATATTGATAGAACTACTTTGGCTAATAATGGGGTTGTTGCGCCAAGTCCAGGCGGAATGTCAATAATGGGTAATTTTTTTGCTGCTGGTCAGCTAATAAAAATGGATTTTGAAACTTTGGGCGAAACTATATTTAGAGGTAATGCTTCCGTAAATAATGGGCAATTTGAATTTAGTTTTGTAGTTCCGCAAGATATTAGAATTCCTGTCGGAAACGGTAAAATAAGTTTTTACGCTAAGCGAAATATTCCAAATCTTGATAATCAAACAGGATATGATAGAGCAATCCAAATTGGTGGTGTAAACGTAAATGCGGTTAGTGATGCAAATCCTCCAAGAGTAAGATTGCACATGAATGATGAAGGCTTTGTTTCGGGTGGAATTACCAATTGTTCTCCTATTTTGTTAGCTTTTCTAGAAGATGAAAACGGAATAAATACGGCAAGTGGTATTGGTCATGATATTGTTGCAATTTTAGATGGAGATGAGTCAAATCCGTATGTGTTGAATGAATATTATGAAACTGAAAACGATGATTATACAAAAGGTTTTGTGAGATTCCCATTTCGAGATTTAACGCCTGGAATGCATACGATTTTATTTAAAGCTTGGGATGTTTACAATAATTTGGTAACAGCTGAAATTCAGTTCAACGCTATTTGTTCAGACGATGGCTTAAGAATTGAAAAGGTTTTAAATTATCCAAATCCTTTTGTGAGTTATACTGAATTTTGGTTCAATCACAACATGCCTTTTGAGCCTTTAGATGTTCAAGTGCAAATTTTAACTATTTCAGGTAAATTGGTAAAAACAATCAATCAGCAAGTAGTAACTGATGGATTTTTATGTCGAGATATAAAATGGGATGGTCGAGACGATTTTGGTGACAAAATCGGAAAAGGGGTTTATGTTTATAAATTAAAAGTTCGCTCTACTACAAACGGGAATACCGTTGAAAAGTATGAGAAACTTGTAATACTGTAATAAAATACTATATTTGTCAAATTAATTTCTATGAATAAAATGAAAAAAATTGCTATATTATTAACCTTATTTATTGTAGGTCAATATGTTAAAGCGCAAGAAAATAGAGTAATAACTACTGGAGTTCCTTTCTTGTTAATTGCTGCTGATGCTCGTTCGGCTGGTATGGGAGATATGGGAGTAGCAACTTCTGCCGATGCTTTTTCGCAACAATACAATCCTGCTAAATTTGCTTTTTCACTTCAAAAACAAGGTTTTTCTGTAAGTTATACGCCTTATTTGTCTAGTATTGCAAACGATATTTCTTTAGGACAATTGTCATATTATAATAGAATTAACGAACGAAGCGCTTTTGCAGCATCGTTTCGTTATTTTGGTTTAGGAGATATTGAATTGAGACAAACTCCAGATCCTTATGAGGTTGTTCAAACGGTTAACCCAAATGAATTTGCTTTAGATGGTTCTTATTCGTTAAAATTAAGTGAACGATTTTCTATGGCTGTTGGCGGAAGATTTATTCGTTCTGCATTAAGAATTCCAGATGTAAATAATGATGTTAAAGCTGCCACAACTTTTGCAGTTGATATTGCAGGTTATTATCAATCTGAAGAAATGGCTTACACGGATTTTAATGGGAGATGGAGAGCTGGTTTTAACTTTCAAAATTTAGGTCCAAAAATTAGTTATGATAGTGATGATTTAAATGATAACTTTTTACCGGCTAATATGCGTTTAGGGGCTGGTTTTGATTTTATATTTGATGAGTATAATAAAATAGGAGTAATTGCTGAAGTTACTAAACTTTTAGTTCCGACACCCCCTAAAACAGTTTTTGAATTTGACTCGAATGGTGATGGAGATTTTGATGATCCTGGAGATATTACTCCTTCAGCTGCACAACAAGCTAATGATCAAGCACTTTCTGAATATAGAAAAACTAGTTGGACAAGTGGTATTTTTAAATCTTTTGGAGATGCGCCTGATGGTTTTTCGGAAGAATTAAAAGAGTTTACTTGGGCGTTAGGAGCAGAATATTGGTATCAAGATTCATTTGCGCTACGTTTAGGTTACTTTAATGAAAATGAATTAAAAGGAGCAAGAAAGTTTTTTACATTAGGAGCAGGTTTTAAATACAACGTAGTAAAAATCGATGTATCGTACTTGTTCTCTGCATCTAAAGTTAGAAACCCATTAGAAAACACATTACGTTTTTCTTTAACGTTTAACTTTGGTGATAATTACGATGAGTTATAATTAAAAAAATAAATTAATAAACAATCCAAATTCTTTTTTAGAATTTGGATTTTTTTTCCTTACATATGAAGCAAATTTCAATTAACACAACAATTTCGGTACTTTCTAAAGATGAATTATCTCAAGAGGAAGTTAGTTTAATGGATCAAGCAGTTGAAGCAAGAGCTAAGGCTTACGCTCCTTATTCAAAATTTACCGTTGGTGCAGCTTTATTATTAGATAATGGAGTAGTAATTCAAGGTTCTAATCAAGAAAATGCAGCTTATCCATCTGGTTTATGTGCGGAGCGTGTTGCAATTTATTATGCTGGTGCAACTTTCCCAGATGCTAAGATTGTAAAAATGTTTATAACGGCTTCTCCTCAAGATAGAGAATTAGATGAGCCAATTCCTCCATGTGGAAGTTGTAGACAAGCAATCGCTGAATATGAATTTAAGCAAGATTTAGATATTGCAATTTTCTTTATGGGAGCTAAAGGAAATATTTATAAATCAGATTCTTTGAAAAATATCTTGCCTTTGGTTTTTGACAAGAATCATCTATAACGATTTCGTAACTTTTTTTTTCGATTTTGTTATAAAAATTACAAAAATCATAGAATTTAATTTTTTCAATCAGGTTCTATGTAGTATTTTTGCTGTTCGTAAAATCGTAAAAATTAAATGAAAAATTTGCGATTAAATTGTATTATAAAAACAAACTAAAATGAAGCCAATTACAAGAGAAGTTTACCTAAAGTGGTATGAAGATATGCTATTTTGGAGAAAGTTTGAAGATAAACTTGCAGCAGTTTATATCCAACAAAAAGTTAGAGGTTTTTTACATTTATATAATGGACAAGAAGCTGTTTTGGCTGGAGCTTTACATGCGATGGACTTGTCTAAAGATAAAATGATTACTGCTTATCGTAATCACGTTCAGCCAATTGGTATGGGAGTTGATCCAAGAAAGGTAATGGCTGAATTATACGGAAAAGTAACAGGTACTTCTAAAGGTATGGGAGGTTCTATGCATATCTTTTCAAAAGAGCATGGTTTCTATGGTGGTCATGGTATCGTTGGAGCGCAAATCCCTGTAGGAGCAGGTATTGCTTTTGCAGATAAGTATTTTAATACTGGAGGTGTTACTTTAACTTATTTTGGAGATGGTGCTGCTCGTCAAGGGTCATTACACGAAGCCTTCAATATGGCTATGAATTGGAAATTACCAGTTGTATTTATCGTTGAAAATAACGGTTATGCAATGGGAACTTCTGTTGAAAGAACGGCTAATCATACAGATATTTGGAAATTAGGTTTAGGATACGAAATGCCATGTGGACCAGTTGATGGAATGAACCCTGTTAAAGTTGCTGAAGCTATGCATGAAGCAATGGAAAGAGCACGTCGTGGAGATGGACCAACTTTCCTTGAAATGAAAACATATCGTTACAGAGGACACTCAATGTCTGATGCACAATTATATAGAACGAAAGATGAAGTGGAAGAGTATAAAAAAATCGATCCAATTATTCAAGTTTTAGATGTTATTAAAGAAAACAATTATGCTACTGAAGCAGAAATTGAAGTAATCGATCAACGTGTTGCTGATTTAGTTGCAGAATGTGAAAAATTCGCTGAAGAATCTCCATTCCCTGAAGCACAACAGTTGTACGATGTAGTTTACGAACAAGAAAATTATCCATTTATCCCACATAAATTATAAGAACTATGGCACAAATTATAACTATGCCCCGTTTGAGTGATACAATGACTGAAGGTGTTGTTGCTTCTTGGTTAAAAAAAGTGGGTGATACTATTAAAACTGGCGATATTCTTGCTGAAATTGAAACTGATAAAGCTACCATGGAATTTGAATCTTTCTATGATGGTGTTTTATTACATATTGGAATTCAAGAAGGAGAATCTGCTCCTGTAGATTCATTATTAGCAATTATTGGTGCTGCTGGTGAAGATATTTCTGCATTATTAAGTGGAG
The DNA here is from genome assembly GCF_021172165.1 of Flavobacterium channae. Taxonomy (NCBI): domain Bacteria; kingdom Pseudomonadati; phylum Bacteroidota; class Flavobacteriia; order Flavobacteriales; family Flavobacteriaceae; genus Flavobacterium; species Flavobacterium channae. Next base: position 509,106 of record NZ_CP089096.1, read on the forward strand.
GAGGTGCTCCTGCGGCAAAAGAAGAAGCTCCTGCTGCTTCTAATGTTGAGGCGACTCCTGTAGCAACTTCTGCTGAATTACCAGCGGGTGTTAAAGTAATTACAATGCCTCGCTTAAGTGATACTATGACAACAGGTACTGTTGCAACATGGTTGAAAAAAGTTGGTGATGCTGTTAAAGAAGGTGATATTTTAGCTGAAATCGAAACAGATAAAGCTACGATGGAGTTCGAATCTTTTAATCAAGGAACTTTATTATATATTGGAGTTCAAGAAGGTGATTCTGCTCCGGTTGATACAATTTTAGCAATTTTAGGTCCTGCTGGAACTGATGTTTCAGGAATTGCAGCTAACTATAAAGTTGGTGCTGTTGCTGAAGCTCCAAAAGCTGAAGAAAAAGCTGTTGCTCAAGTAGAGGCTTCAAGTGTTCAAGCTCCAGTTGCAAAAGCTAGTGGAAGAGTTTTTGCTTCGCCATTGGCTAAAAAAATTGCTCAAGAAAAAGGAATTAATTTATCTCAGGTTAAAGGTTCTGGTGAGAATGGAAGAATTGTAAAAAGTGATGTTGAGAACTTCTCTCCATCTGCTGTTGCAACTCCGTCTCAAGCAGTAGCTGAAGCAACAAGTACAGTTGCTGCTGTGAAACCATTTGTTCCTGCTGGTGAAGTGTTCCAAGAAGAAATTAAAAATTCGCAAATGCGTAAAACCATTGCGAGAAGATTATCAGAATCTAAATTTACAGCACCTCATTATTATTTAACTATCGAGTTAGATATGGATAATGCGATTGCTTCAAGAAATATGATTAATGGCTTGCCAGATACTAAAGTATCTTTCAATGATATGGTAATCAAAGCAAGTGCAATGGCATTGAAAAAACATCCTCAAGTAAATTCTCAATGGAGAGAAGATGCTATGGTAATTAATCACCATGTAAATATTGGTGTTGCTGTTGCCGTTGAAGATGGATTAATGGTTCCTGTATTGAAATTTACAGACCAAATGAGTTTGTCTCAAATTGGTGCTAATGTAAAAGACTTAGCAGGTAAAGCTAAATCGAAAAAAATTCAGCCAGCTGAAATGGAAGGAAGTACATTTACAATTTCTAATTTAGGAATGTTCGGAATTCAATCATTCACATCGATTATTAATCAGCCTAATTCTGCTATTTTATCTGTTGGTGCTATTATTGAAAAACCAGTGGTTAAAAATGGACAAATTGTAGTAGGTAATACAATGACTGTTACTTTGGCTTGTGACCACAGAACAGTTGATGGTGCAACTGGAGCTCAATTCTTACAAACGTTCAAAGCGTTTATGGAAAATCCAGTTACAATGTTAGCGTAATGCGTATTAAAATTATTATACAAAATCCCGATTTAAATCGGGATTTTTTTATTTTTACTAAAAACTAACAATATGCGTTATTTCTCTTATTTATTGCTTTTTGTATTTGCATCATGTGCATCACAGTCTACAAAAGTTGTTCAATCTGAATCAAAATCATATCGAGTTGCTGAAGAAAATGTAATCAAAACACTTTCGTATTTAACATCTGACGAATTAGAAGGTCGTGATTCTGGTAGTGAAGGAATTGAAAAAGCTGCTGTTTTTTTAGAAAATCTACTTAAAGAAAACGGAATTAAACCTTACTTCAAAACGTATCGTGATACATTATCTAATTATGATAAACCTTCTTATAATGTTGTTGGTTATATTGAAGGATCAGATTCAAAACTAAAAAATGAGTTTATAATTATTGGTGCTCACTATGATCACATCGGAAGAATAAAAGCGGTTAATGGAGATGGTATTGGTAATGGCGCTAATGACAATGCATCTGGAACAACTGCGGTAACTGAAGTAGCAAAGTATTTTGCTAAGTTTAAAAATAATAAAAGAAGTGTGCTTTTTGTGTTCTTTTCAGCAGAAGAAAAAGGACTTTTAGGGTCTAAACATTTAGCGGCTAAATTGAAAGAGCAAAACATGAATTTGTATTTTATGTTTAATTTCGAGATGATTGGCGTACCAATGAAAGACAAAGGAATGGATTTCTATTTGACAGGTTTTGGTAAAACAAATATGGCGGCTAAAATGAATGAGTATGCTGGAGAAAAATTAGTTGGTTACTTGCCAATAGAAACTAAATATATGTTGTTTAGAGCTTCGGATAATTATCCTTTTTTTACTGAATTTAATGTTCCTGCTCAAACAGTTTCTACATTTGATTTTGAAAATTTTGAATTTTATCACCAACCTGATGATGAATTCGAATTGATGGATACAAAACATATGACTAATGTAATTTCTAAGACAATTCCTGTTTTAGAAAAAATGATTAACGCTTCAGAAAAAGAAATCAATTTAAATGAAAAGTAAAAATATAATCATAACTGGAACTTCACGTGGAATAGGTTACGAAATGGCTTTGCAATTTGCAAGTGCTGGACACAATGTGTTAGCAATTTCACGTAAGACACCTAAGGAGTTAATGGAAAATCAAAATATTACATGTTTGTCTATTGATATTTCAAATCCAAATGAATTGCTTCAAGTAGAAAATTTTATCAATAGTATTTGGAAAAAAGTAGATGTTTTAATTCATAATGCTGGTTTGTTAGTTAATAAACCTTTTTCGCAATTGACTCCAAGTGATTTTGAGCAAGTTTATAAAGTAAATGTTTTTGCTGTTGCAGAATTAACAAGAATCTGTATTCCTTTTATGGAAAAAGGAAGTCATGTGGTAACAATTAGTTCGATGGGAGGAATACAAGGAAGCATGAAGTTTGCTGGATTGGCGGCTTATTCGTCAAGTAAAGGAGCTGTAATTACACTTTCGGAATTATTAGCGGAAGAATACAAAGAGCAAGGAATTGCATTTAATGTTTTAGCACTTGGAGCAGTAAATACTGAAATGTTACAAGAAGCATTTCCTGGTTACGAAGCACCACTCTCAGCAAATGAAATGGCTGATTATATTTTTAATTTTGCTTTAACAGGAAATAAATATTACAACGGAAAAGTATTGCAGGTTTCATCATCAACACCTTAAAGAGGTTAAAGGTTTTGGGTATTAGGTAAATGGATTTTGCCTTTCACCTTTCACCTTTTACCCATTACCATTTATGGATATATTACAAAAATACCTTCCCGAACACGCGGTTCATCATTGTTTTGAGTTAATCAAAGCCAATCATGTGCATCTTAAAATTGTAAATGAACGACAAACACGTCATGGTGATTATCGAAAAGATGCACAAGGTTATCATTTGATTACTGTAAATGCGAGCTTAAATAAATATCGTTTTCTAATTACTTTAATTCATGAAATTGCGCATTTAGTTGCTTTTGAAAAATATGGTCGAAATATAAAACCTCATGGCGATGAATGGAAACTTACTTTTCAACGTTTAATGATACCGTTTATTCGACCAGAGATTTTTCCGCATCAGTTGTTGCCTTTATTAGCAAAGCATTTCAGAAACCCTAAAGCAAGTAGTGATACTGATGCAAAGTTAGCTATAGCATTAAAACAATTTGATCAAAAAGAAACCGATAAAAATTATATCTTTGAAATTCCGATGGGAAGTCATTTTAGAATTCACAATGGGAAAATTTTTAAGAAAATAGCATTACGCGTAAAACGATATGAATGTTTAGAAATAAGTTCTGGTCGTTTGTATTTGTTTCAACCAAATGCTGAAGTAGAATTATTACCTAATTAATTGAGGTAAAAAATAATGATAATGAACAAAAATTATTACGCAATATTAATGGCTGGTGGAGTTGGTTCTCGCTTCTGGCCAGTGAGTACAACCGAGTTTCCTAAACAATTTCATGATATGTTGGGAACAGGTGAGACTTTAATTCAAAAGACATTTGCTCGTCTTTCTCAAATTATTCCAAAAGAGAATATTTTGATTTTGACTCATGAAGACTATAATGCTATTGTTTTAGAGCAATTACCAATGGTAAAGCAGGAGCAAATTATTTTAGAGCCTGTAATGCGAAATACTGCGCCTTGTATCTTGTATGCGTCATTGAAAATCAAAAAACAAAATCCAGATGCGGTAATGGTAGTAGCGCCTTCAGATCATTGGATTGAAGATGAAGTCCAGTTTTGTTCAAACCTTCAATATGCATTTGATTTTTGTGAACGTGATGAAAATTTAATGACCTTAGGGATTTTACCAACCTTCGCTAATACAGGTTATGGTTATATTGAATTTGATAAATTGGATTCACGTCCTATAAAAAAAGTGAAACAATTCCGTGAAAAACCAGATTATGCAACTGCGAGAAAGTTTATTCAGAGTAGAAATTTCCTTTGGAATGCTGGAATTTTTGTTTGGAGTGCTAATTCTGTTTTAAAAGCTTTTGAAGAATTTCAACCAGTAATGTTTGACCATTTTATGAAGGGTTACGATGTGTTGAATACACCAAATGAAGAAGCATTTGTGAAAGAAAATTACGCTTTAGCTCAAAACATTTCTGTTGATTACGCAATTTTAGAAAAAGCACAAAATGTATATGTGTTGCCAGCAACGTTTGATTGGAATGATTTAGGGACTTGGGGTTCTTTATATGATAAATTACCAAAAGACGAACAAGAGAATGCAGTAGTAAATGCTTCTGTTTATTTGGAAAATGCTACTAATAATATTATCAGAACTGAAGGTAAAAAGCTTGTAGTGGTTGATGGTTTAACAGATTATATTATTGTTGATAAAGATGATGTTTTGCTAATTTATCCTAAGAATAAAGAACAAGACATTAAGAAAATAGTTTCTAAATTAAATAATTAATTTATTTATGAAAGTTAACGGAGAACAATCCTCAGAATATCGTAAAAATAGTGTGAGAGGTTTTTTAAAAGAAACTTTCAACATTATAGACGATACCGATGTAAATGCAACTATTGATGATATTAAGGCAGGTATTCCTATTAAAGGACAAACGGCTTGGGTATTGATATTTTCAATTTTAATTGCATCTGCAGGATTAAATACAAGTTCAACAGCTGTTGTTATTGGTGCCATGCTTATTTCTCCTTTGATGGGACCAATTATGGGAATGGGATTGTCATTAGGAATTAATGATGTTTTTTTACTTCGTAAAGCAGTAAAGAATTTTGCGATTATGGTCGCGTTGAGTTTGATTACTTCGTTTTTATACTTTAGTATTCCGGTGTTCCAACACGAAACGCCAGAATTAATTGCAAGAACAGGTCCAGATGTTCGAGATGTAATTATAGCATTTGCTGGAGGTTTGGCTTTAATTATTGCTTTTAGTAGACGTTCTAAAGCAATAACTACAATATCTGGAGTAGCAATTGCAACTGCTTTAATGCCACCATTGTGTACTGCTGGATTTGGATTGGCAACTGGGAAATGGCATTTTTTTAGAGGAGCAATGTTTTTGTTTTCAATCAATACAATTTTTATTGCTACAGCAACTTTTACAATTGTTCGTTTTTTAAAATTTCCTTTTGAGCATTACTTAGATTCTAAGAGGAAAAAAGTGATTTCAAATGTAATTTATGTTTCCGCTTTTGTGATTTTAGTTCCAAGTGTTTTTTTCTTCTATAAACTGTATAAGCAAACCGATTTTAATCAAACGATTAGTCATTTTATTCAAGATCAGAAAGAGAATAAAGGGGTTCTAATTTTTGACATCGATAAAGATTACTCAAAGAAAGAAATTTCGTTTGCAATTATTGGTAATAAAATTGATGATAAAGATTTAAATGGTTTAAAGATATTGTTATCTCAAAAAGGATACGATAATGTAAAAATAAATATCGTTAAGAATTATCAGGAGTCAGAAGGGAATAAAAAGTTAAATGAAGATGAAAAAATCTTATTAACTTCTCAAAAAATTGCTAATAATCAATATCCTATAGCAGCTGTTTTTGAAGATATAAGCAAAGAAATTCATGCATTGGATACCAACATAGTTGAGGTTTCCTATGGTAGGATTTTAAAGTCAAATTTCAACATGATTGACACAATACCTACTTTCTACATTCAATGGCGTGAAGAATCGGTTGATGTGGAAGAGAAAAATGATAAAATTCAAAATTGGCTTAGAGTTAAAACCGAAAATCAAAAATTGCGAGTTGAAGCTGTTAAGTAATATCTTCTTCAAGATACATTTTTCTTACACGTTTGAATAATTCAGATGAATAAACAAAATCGGTAACGGCTTCGTTATCAGTTTTGAAAATTTCTTTATTACTTCCTTCCCATTCTAATAAACCATTTTTTAGGAACACAATTTTTTTACCAATTTCCATTACCGAGTTCATATCGTGTGTATTAATCACGGTAGTAATGTTGTATTCTTCGGTAATTTCCTGAATCAAATTGTCAATTACGATGGCTGTTTTTGGATCCAAACCAGAGTTAGGTTCGTCGCAAAAAAGGTATTTAGGATTGTTTACAATAGCTCTTGCAATGGCTACACGTTTTTGCATTCCTCCTGAAATTTCAGAAGGGCGTTTATGGTGTGCATTTACCAAGTGAACTCTGTCGATAACAAAATCAACACGTTCTTTAATTTCTTTTGGTGTTTTGTTGGAAAACATTTTTAATGGAAATCCAATGTTTTCCTCTACGGTCATGCCGTCAAATAATGCACTTCCTTGGAATACCATTCCTATTTCTGTTCGTAAATTCCTTTTTTCATCATTTGATAGTTCAGAATAAATTCTGCCATCAAACGAAATCGTTCCGCTATCAGGGGTATGTAATCCTAAAAGTGACTTTAAAAATACCGTTTTCCCAGAACCACTTTGTCCAATGATAAGATTAGTCATTCCAGCTTCAAAACGAGTAGAAACGCCTTTTAAAACCGTTTGTTCGCCAAACTTTTTTATAATGTCTTTTACTTCAATCATTAGCTCAATAGTAGTTGGGTTAATATAAAGTTCATTAAAATAATCACAACTGACGTCCAAACGAAAGAAACTGTACTTGCTTTACCAACTTCCAAAGCGCCACCTTTCATGTAATAACCATGAAATGAAGGTATAGTTGCTAATAGTAAAGCAAAAACAACCGTTTTTATAAACGCATAAGTAATGTGAAATGGAATAAATTCAGTTTGAAGTCCGGTTGTGAATTCAAAACTAGTCGTAAAACCACCATAAACAGCAGCCATCCATCCACCAAAAACACCTAAAAACATACTTAATCCAATAACAAAAGGATATAAAAGTAGTGCGATTATTTTTGGAAAAACCAGATAGTTTAAAGAATTTACTCCCATAACTTCTAATGCATCAATCTGTTCTGTTACACGCATTGTCCCAATACTTGAAGTGATGAACGAACCCATTTTTCCTGCCATAATGATGGAAATAAAAGTAGGTGCAAATTCTAAAACAACAGATTGACGAGTAGCAAAACCAATTAAATATTTTGGAATTAAAGGGTTTGTTAAGTTTAAAGCAGTTTGAATTGCAACAACTCCACCCACGAAAAAGGATATAAAAGAAACAATTCCTAATGAATCGATAATTAAATCATCAACTTCTTTAAATATCAATTGTCTCATAACCGACCATTTGGTTGGTTTGTTGAAAATTTCTTTCAACATAATAAAGTACTTTCCTATTTGCGATAAGTAGCGAATGAGCATCATATACTGCTAATGGTTTTCTGATTTAGTAAGTTGTAAAAATACTATATTTTTATGGAAAAGATTAAAATATCTTTTTCTTCATCTTTTTCCAACGATATTTTCTAACAAATTTTGCTTGTTCAGGAGTAACTAACATGGTTTTGTTTTCTCTTTTGGCTTTCCAAAACCCTTTGATGTAATCTAAAAACAATAAAGGTTTTCCTTTTCGCATTGCTAATTTTAAAGAAGCAACTGAAGTAATGAAAAATCCGTATCCCAAGGTGTAAAATGCTTCACCTTGTTTGAATCTGGCTGCTTGGTTGTAGCTGGCGCCAGTTGGTTTTAGATGTTTTACATGTAAACTTCCATCGGTTATGACTTTCCAATTGTAAAATTTACAAAGTAATTCGTCAACTGTATCCCAACCCATTTGTGGTTTTAATCCACCAATTTGTTTGAAAGTTTCTTTTCTGTAAGCTTTCAACGCACCGCGAATATGGTCTTTGTCGGTTAAATTTTCTAAAACCCAATTACCGTTTTTTTCGATATAACAAAATCCACCAACCATTCCAATTCTTTCATCTGATTGAAAATGCTGGATGATGGTTTCAAAGTAATTATTTGGAAAAATCAAATCAGCATCAACTTTTACAATGATGTCGTAGTTGTCATCAATGTTTTTTTCTCCTTCATGGAATGCTTGGATTACTTTACTTCCGGGTAAATGAATAGCATCTGATTTTTTGTTAACTAATTTTATGAAAGGATATTTAGAAGCAAAATTAGAAACAATTTCTGGAGTTTTATCTGTAGAATTATCATTCACAACTATAACTTTCGTTGGTAAAACAGTTTGTTCTACTAACGATTGTAACGTCAAGCTCATAAAAGCTTCTTCATTATAGGCGGGAATGATAATATAGTATTTCATTTGACTAATCACTATTTGCTAATTACTAGTCACTCTTTCTGCGTAAACTAAATAATATCTTGGAGTAAACCATCTTAACAAAGGTCTAAAGCCAAGTTTTTTAACTGGATGTGTAAATTTTACTCGGTCAACAATTTTGTAGCCAGCTTTTTCCAGAAGCCAATCCAATTGCCAATCTTCAAATTCGTGATAATGACGATCCCACATGTCGGTTTTGCTTCTATATGCGGGAGAAAACCACAAGCGTAACGGAATAGAAATTAAAACTTTATCCGCTTTTACATTTTGTAAAACAGTGTATGGATTTAATAAATGTTCGAAAATTTCAAATGCAGTAAACACATCATAGTTTTCACTTTGAAGCGCTGATTGATCATTATCAACATCTTCACCTTTAGTATTAATAACAGAATAGTTGTTCTCAACCATAATTTTTGAAAAAGGATTTGGAACACCTAAATCAAAAATGGTTTCAGAAGTTGCAATATGTTTTTTTAGAAAATCTAAAGTGATATTGAATCGTTTACTCGGATATGTGTTTTCGTACATTGAAATAAAATTGGAGTACAAATTTACTTTTTTCTTCCAACTTCCAACTTCGAACTTCTAACTTTTTTACATCTGATACACAATCGCATTAATGTTCATTCCAGCTCCAACCGATGCAAATAAAATTACATCACCTTTATTTAATTCTTGATTGTCTAATTGTCCTTTAATCATTAAATCAAATAAAGTAGGAACAGTTGCGACACTCGAGTTTCCTAATTTATGAATACTCATTGGCATAATTCCTTCAGGAGGAGTTTGTTTGTATTGTTTGAAAAAACGATGAATAATAGCTTCGTCCATTTTTTCATTGGCTTGATGAATTAATACTTTTTTTACTTTTTCAATTGGAATATCACTTTTTTCCAAACAAGAAGCCATAGCTTTTGGAACATTGCTTAAAGCGAATTCATATATTTTACGACCATACATTTTAATGTATCGAACATCTGGGTCATGATCTTTGTTGAATGAATTTCCAAAAAACAAATAATAGGCTTCGTCATAAGTAAATGTAGCTGTTTCATGTGCTAGAATTCCGCCTTCATCATTGGTTACTTCTACAATTGTAGCACCAGCACCATCCGAATAAATCATGGAATCTCTGTCATGTAAGTCTGCCACCCTTGATAAAGTTTCGGCGCCGATTACTAAACATTTTTTAGCCATTCCCGCTTTGATAAAGGCATAAGCTTGTATAACACCTTCTACCCAACCAGGGCAACCGAAAAGAATATCGTATGCAACGCATTTCGGATTTTTAATTTTTAATCCATGCTTTACTCTGGTGGCTAAACTAGGTAAAATGTCGGATTGAATTGCTCCTTTTTTTACATCGCCAAAATTGTGAGCCATGATGATATAATCAATAGTTTCTCTGTCAATTTTAGCATCATCAATAGCTTTTTCAGCAGCAATTAATGCAATATCCGAAGTACATAAATCATCAGACACATATCTTCTTTCTCGTATTCCAGTTATTTCTAAAAATTTTTCTGCAACAACATCATTTGGGTGAGGAAAAGGAGTTCCATCATCGTTTAAAAAAACGTGTTTTGCAAAATCTAAATTAGAAACTATTTCAGTAGGTATGTATGAACCAGAACCAGTTATTTTGATATTCATTTTATTAGTATTTTTTGGTTAAACGAATTTACAAATAATAGTCTGTTAATGATTTGGTAATGTATTGGTTTCTAATATTTTTATGAATTTCGTATGAAAAGGTTGTTAAAAAAACGAAATTCAGAAATTAAATACGTTTAATTGAATTTTATCTGCATAATGGTAGCCATACTCAAGGCTTGAGTTTTCATTTGTTCGGCATATTTTCCTTCAAAATTCTCGTCAATTGTAGAATTAAAATGTGATAACCAAGTATTAAAATGGTCTTTTGAAAAAGCATGTTTGTCGTGAACCTCTTTATGAATCGAAAACATATTATTGTAATAACCACCTTTTAAAAACAATGATTGTTCCCAAAAGGTCGCTAAAATTTCAAAATGAACTTCTAAATGTTGGTCAACTAAAGTTACTTTGGTAAAGAAAAAATTAATAGAATTATCTGCCAAAAGTTTCTCATAAAACTTACGCATGATTAATAGAATATCTTCTCGGGTTTCGATGTCGCTCATTTTTTGGTAATGGGTTAAAGGTGATGGGTAATGGGTTAAAAAAAGGTTCCAAATTAAAAATTTGAAACCTTTTATATACTTTGTGTTTTTAACTTTGTACTTCGTACTTTGAATTACATATAAGCTTCAATAGGTGCACAAGAACAAACTAAATTTCTATCGCCATACGCTTCATCAATTCGACGAACAGTTGGCCAGAATTTATTCTCTGCAATATAATCTAATGCAAATGCTGCTTGTTCTCTTGTGTATGGGAAATTCCAATCGTTAGCTGTAACCATTGCTAAAGTATGTGGTGCATTTCTTAAAATATTATTAGCATCATCTTTTGTTGAAGCTTCAATCTCTTTACGTATTGAAATCATTGCATCACAAAAACGATCTAATTCTGCTAAATCTTCTGATTCGGTTGGTTCCACCATTAAAGTTCCTGCTACTGGGAAAGAAACTGTTGGTGCATGGAAGCCGTAATCCATCAAACGTTTTGCAATATCGGTTACTTTGATTCCTTTTTCTTCAAAAGCTCTACAATCTAAAATCATTTCGTGAGCCGCTCTTCCCATTTCTCCAGAATATAAAATTGGATAGTGGGTTTCTAATCGGGCTTTCATGTAATTAGCATTTAAGATGGCATATTTAGTAGCATTTGTTAATCCTTCAGCGCCCATCATCGTGATGTAACCGTAAGAGATTAAACAAACTAAAGCCGATCCATAAGGTGCCGATGAAATAGCTGTAATAGCTTGGTTTCCTCCTGTTGGAATAATTGGATTAGTTGGTAAGAAAGGAACTAATTTTTCGTTCACACAAATTGGTCCAACACCAGGTCCGCCACCACCGTGAGGAATGGCGAAAGTTTTGTGTAAGTTTAAGTGACAAACATCAGCGCCAATAGTAGCAGGATTTGTTAATCCTACTTGAGCATTCATGTTCGCACCATCCATATAAACTAAACCGCCATTTTCGTGAATGATATTGGTAATTTCAATAATAGCACTTTCAAAAACTCCGTGAGTTGATGGATAAGTAACCATTAAAGCAGATAAATTATCTTTGTGTTGGATAGCTTTTGCTCTTAAATCTTCTACATCGATATTTCCATTTTCCATGGTTTTAGTAACGATGATTTCCATACCTGCCATAGCAGCAGAAGCTGGGTTAGTTCCATGAGCAGAAGCCGGAATCAAACACACATTTCTATGATGATCACCTCTTGATTGATGGTAAGCGCGAATAGCCATCAAACCAGCGTATTCTCCTTGTGCACCTGAATTAGGTTGTAAGGTTGTTCCTTGGAAACCAGTTACTACATTCAATTGTTGCTCTAATTTTTTCAACATGATTTGGTAACCTTCTGCTTGTTCAACTGGAGCAAAAGGGTGAATGCTGTTCCAATTTGCCATAGACAACGGCAACATTTCAGCAGCAGCATTTAATTTCATGGTACAAGAACCTAACGAAATCATCGAGTGATTCAACGATAAATCTTTACGTTCTAATTTTTTGATATAACGCATCAATTGCGACTCTGAATGATGGTTGTTGAAAACATCGTATTGTAAGAAAGTTGAAGTTCTTTCCAAACCTTCAATTCTACCTGAAGGTAAAAGGATTTTTACAGGAACGTACTCTTTTCCAGTTGCTTCTGCGAAAATCGCAATGATTTGATTGATGTCTGCAATTGAAGTTGTTTCATTGAATGAAATTGAAATCGATTCACTATCTGGATAGAAGAAGTTCACTTCGTGTTTTTCAGCTATCGCTTTTACTTTAGCGGAATCAGCTTTTACTAAAATTGTATCGAAGAAAGCTGTATTTGTTTGGTAAACTCCTAATTTATTCAAAGCGTCAGCTGTGGTAACCGCAGAAGCGTGTACTTTGTCAGCAATATATTGTAAACCTTTTGGTCCGTGATACACTGCATACATTCCCGCCATAACTGCTAGTAAAACTTGAGCTGTACAGATGTTTGAAGTTGCTTTTTCACGTTTGATATGTTGCTCACGAGTTCCTAATGCCATACGTAATGCACGGTTTCCGTTTGCATCGATAGAAACACCGATGATTCTTCCCGGCATCGAACGTTTGAATTCTTCTTTAGTTGCGAAATATCCAGCGTGTGGTCCACCGTAACCCATTGGAATACCAAAACGTTGAGTTGTTCCAACTACTACTGAAGCACCCATTTCACCTGGTGGTGTTAATTTAGCTAACGATAAAATATCAGCAGCAACTGCTACTTTGATTTCGTTTTCTGCAGCTTTTGCGATAAATCCAGTATAGTCGTAAACTTGACCATATTTTCCTGGATATTGTAAAATAGCACCAAAGAATTCAGTTGAGAAATCAAAATTTTCGTGATTTCCAACCACTAATTCAATATTTAATGGAGTTGAACGTGTTTGTAAAACCGATAAGGTTTGTGGTAAAATTTCTTCCGAAACGAAGAATTTGTTTACGTTGTTTTTCTTTTGATCTCGAGTTCTTACATCAAAAAGTAATGCCATTGCTTCTGCAGCAGCAGTTCCTTCGTCTAATAAAGATGCATTTGCGATTTCCATCCCTGTTAATTCGATAACCGTAGTTTGGAAATTCAAAATCGCTTCTAAACGACCTTGAGCAATTTCAGCTTGGTAAGGCGTATAGGCGGTATACCATCCCGGATTTTCAAAAATATTTCTTTGAATAACCGCAGGTAAAATGGTAGGGTGGTACCCTAAACCTATATATGATTTGAATACTTTATTTTTCTTTCCTAATTCTTGAATGTGAGTTAAATACTCATATTCCGACATTGGAGCTTCTAAATTTAAGTCGTTTTTTAAACGAATATCATCTGGAATAGTTTCATAAATTAATTGGTCTAAAGTATCTACGCCAATAGTTTTTAACATGTGATTTAAGTCACTTTCACGTGGCCCTAAATGTCTCAAAGCGAATGCATCTGTTCTCATTTATTAAAAATGTGTATGTGTGTTATTATGTGTTGTTTTGGACAACAAAAGTAATTATTAATCTTGTAATTTTTTGTTTTTAAAATGTGAAATTTTGTGATTTTATCAACTAATTTCAAGTCTTATTAACAGATTAATTAATTTTGTTGAATGGTTGTTCTAAAGAAAATTATCGATTTTTACATCAATAGTAGCTTGCATGTGGCTTTTTCTGCATTTGCATTGGTGTCGATGACGCAGTTTTTTGTGGGTATTAATGCGGGTTTAGAGGTTGCTTTGTTTGCTTTTTTTGGCACTGTTGTGGGCTATAATTTTGTGAAGTACGATGCTATTACAAGGTTAAACAGATCCCAAATTAAAAAGGAACTGAAAACAATCGTTTTTCTGAGTTTTATTTCATTGTTGGCTTGTTTTTACTTTTTTACCCAATTGAGTTGGATGTCAAAAATTAGTGCCTTTGCTTTTTTTGGGCTAACACTTTTATACACATTACCTTTTTTTCCAAACAAACAAAACGCCCGAAACTGGAAAGGCGTAAAAATTTACATTGTTGGAATCACGTGGGTAGGCGTAACGGTGATTTTACCTTTGGTAGAAGCAGAAATTCAATTTTCTACTGATGTACTTTTGATGGCAGTGCAACGATTTTTGCTTATTTTTTCTATGGTTTTGGTGTTTGATATTGTTGATGTTAAACAAGATGATATCCATTTGCAAACTGTTCCGCAGAAAATAGGAGTGGAGTTGACGAAAAAACTAGGTTACGTTTTGCTTTTTTTACTCTTGATTTTAGAGTTTTTCTATACCAATAATCATCATTTTTTGCCATTCTTTTTTAAACTTTTGGTTTGTGGAACGATTGCAATTTTTCTCTTTTTTGCCAATGAAAACCGTTCCAGATATTACGCGTCATTTTGGGTAGAAAGTGTTCCGATTTTGTGGTGGTTGGTGTTGGTGGTTTTCTGATAGTTCTTTTAAAATAGCATTTCGATAAATTATGAAATTAGTTAGATGATTTACTAAGAGCAATTTGTCGAATAGCTTTCCAATAAAACCAAACGGAGTTTCATAATCTAAAATATCAGTCATTATAGTTTGGTTTTCTTTTTGGGTAAAAAAATGTTGATGTTTGAAGCTTTTAAAGTGTCCTTTTAATTGTTCGTCGACGAAATAGTTTGGAAAATTCATTTCAGAAATTATACTTTGATGCTGAATGTAAATCCCAAAATGTTTTCCTTTCCAAGTTACCGTTTCTCCTTTGTTAATTAATCCTGAAGTTCTTCCTACAATTGCTTTTTCATTTGTTTTACTTGCTGAATATTGCTGAATATCGATGTTTCTTCAATTGTTGAAAACAATTTCAATTGGTGCTTTGATTGTTGTTAAGGTTTTTATTTGTGTCATTGTTTTCTGTTTTATAATTTATAATGACCAATTAAATTATATATAAAAAGAATAGTATTTACCACTGCAAAAAGCACAAAGAGAGTATTCATAAAATAGCTTCCAACTTTAAATAATTTTCTTTTAGGAATATCATACATTGGATAATAAGCAATTTGAGTGGCTACTTTCCCAACCCAATACGCAGTAATTAATCCTGTTAATGCAACCGCTAATGCTGATTGTTCTTTTAATTCATTTGTAAATAAAATTGTAATTAATCCGAAAGAGAAATTTAAGCCTTGTATATATCTTCCGTAGGTTTTTGCAATTTCTTGATTTAATGGTTTTAGTTGTTTCACATCGTTATACCAATCAAAAACTTGATGACGAATGTAAGGGTAAATTAAAGCTGTAAATATTTGACCAATTCCGCTTGTGATAATTAGCCAATTTGGGATGTTATAGTTCATGATTTTATTTGTTTTTTATTTTCAACGCTAATTTCAGAGCCAACTGCAAGCATGACTGAAATTGGTTTTTGATTGTTTAGAAATTCAAACGCTTCACCATAAGTTTTTTTGAAATCAATATCTAAATAATGATTTGTTACTTTGTATTGCTGCCATTTTGGATGTCTAACTTCATATTCAAATGTTTTTTCATGGTTTACTTTAGTGTAACCATAGTAATGTTCGGTTATAAATTCAGCCTCAGAATTTGCTTCAATTTCAGTTGGAGTTTTTTCAGTTTCAACTAAAATGGTGTTCCATTTGTTTTTTGTTTTCCATTGATAAACGTAATCTACTTTTTTTAGCTTGTTTTCAGTAATTGAGTGATTCATTTGTAATGTTTGATAATGTTCTTTGTAGATTGTATTTGCTACAATTGTTAGTGCTGGTTTTGGGACAATTTCTTTAATAAAAACAACACCGCGTTTCCATTCACTATTTTCAAAACGTTTTACATAAAATCGTAAATTGACTTCTTCAAAATTGATATGAAACGGAATTTTCAATCCCAATAATTTTACATTCTCAAACATAAATCCAACTAAACTTATGTAACATTTTCCATTCCAAATATCTATCTCTGTTCCTTTTGGAATGTATTGTTCTAAGATTTTAGCATCAACTTCATAATTGAATAATGCTAAGTTTTTCCATTGTGCGGTTAAGAAGCTCATGTTAGTTATTTTTTTGTTGAATAAATAATAATTGAAATATAAATACAAAGCACCAATGGAGTAAAAATTAACGGCCAAGTCAGAGCATCTATATAGTTTACATTCACGTTATAATACCACAAACTAAAAAATGTGGTTACTAGTAGAAAATATATTTTTATGTGAATATTTTCTTTATGGTTTTTCCAGAAAAAGATTCCAACAATTATTTGTAGTAAACCTGTTAACATTGTTGAATATGCCGCAAAATATAAACTGATTGGTTCTACAATTCCCAAAACCCCAAGGAATAAAGGAATTATTATTGCGATTGAATTAGTTAATTTTAAATTTTTCATAGTATTTATTATTTTAAACTTTCAGAAATAATTGAAAGTTTTGATTAAAAAAAGAGTTACTTCATGATTTTAACAACTAATTTTGCCAACCAATTGTCTTTGTATTCTGTGATTTTATCCAAAACGTTATCGGCTTTTAATACGAAGTCGTACAATTTTGTGGTTTGATCTACGAAATGTTTTTCAGCTTCTGTACCATCCGATTTGATTGTAGAAACTTCTTTTAAAACTTTCAAAGCGGGTTTGATTTCACGTTTGCTTCGTTCTCTCGAAATTTTTACGGCTAATTCGTCTAAATCTTTTTCGGCAGTGAAAAATTCACGTCGTTCGCCTGCTTTGTATTCTTTGTAAACGATGCCCCAATCCATTAACGCTCTTAAATTCATAGAAGCATTTCCGCGCGAAATTTGTAATTCTTCCATAATGTCTTCCATTGAAACGGGTTCGTGCGAAACCATCAACAACGCATGAATCTGTGCCATGGTCTTGTTAATGCCCCATTGAGAACCTAAAGCTCCCCATGTTTGTACGAATTTATTTTTTGCTTCTTTGAATTCCATGACACAAATGTACAACAAAGTTTTTAAAGTTTCAAAAAAAAGTGAAAGTTTATTTTAAAAAGAAACCGAAGCAATAAACTTCGGCTCATTTTCTATACTTTTAACTTTGTACTTATATTAACCCAGCCCTTTTCAACAAAGCTTCTACCTTCGGTTCCTGACCTCTGAATTTTTTATACAATTCCATAGGTAATTCGGTGCCGCCTTTTGAAAGTACGTTGTCTTTGAATTTGGTTGCCACTTCTTTGTTAAAAATGCCATTCTCTTGAAAATAAGCAAACGCATCAGCATCTAAAACTTCTGCCCATTTGTAGCTGTAATAACCAGAAGAATAACCACCTTGGAAAATATGAGAAAACGATGTGCTCATACAATTTTCTTCTACATCCGGATATAAAGAGGCGATTTCCATAGCTTGCTTTTCAAATGCTTTTACATCTTCTATTGTTTGAACTTTTGCATGAAATGCTATGTCTAAAATTCCAAAACTCAATTGGCGTAATGTTGCCATTCCTTCTAAGAAACTGGCACTTTCTTTAATTTTTTCTACATAATGTTGAGGAATAATTTCGTCTGTTTCATAATGTTTGGCAAATAAAGCCAATGCTTCGGGTTCGTAACACCAGTTTTCCATCACTTGACTTGGTAATTCCACAAAATCCCAATAAACCGATGTTCCAGACAAACTTGGATACGTTGTATTGGCTAACATGCCGTG
The DNA here is from genome assembly GCF_021172165.1 of Flavobacterium channae. Taxonomy (NCBI): domain Bacteria; kingdom Pseudomonadati; phylum Bacteroidota; class Flavobacteriia; order Flavobacteriales; family Flavobacteriaceae; genus Flavobacterium; species Flavobacterium channae. The sequence goes on from NZ_CP089096.1 coordinate 526,978, forward strand.
TAATGCATGACCAAATTCGTGAAATAATGTCGTTACTTCATTAAAAGTCAACAATGACGGTTTTGTTTCGGTTGGAGGTGTAAAATTACAAACGATAGAAACATGAGGTCGTTCGTTGATTCCGTCCTTAATATATTGTGGTTTAAAAGAGGTCATCCAAGCGCCATTTCGTTTTCCTTTTCTTGGGAAGAAATCCGAATAGAAAACAGCAACTAAATTTCCTTCAAAATCCAATACTTCAAAAGTTTGTACATCGACATGGTATTTGTCAATATCAAAAACTTCTTTGAAAGTAATTCCGAATAACTTTTCAGCAATCGTGAAAGCACCATTCAATACATTTTCCAATTTGAAATACGGTTTCAACAATTCATCATCCAAACTAAATAATTTTTGTTTCAATTTTTCCGAATAATACGCGCCATCCCATTTTTCTAATTGGTCAATTCCGTCTAATTCTTTTGCGAAAGCGGTTAATTCAGCAAATTCTTTTTGAGCCGCTGGTTTTGCTTTTTCCAATAAATCATTCAAAAACGATTGTACCTTTTCTGGATTTTGCGCCATTCGTTCTTCCAAAACAAAATGCGAATGTGATTGATAACCCAATAAATTCGCACGCTTGTGACGTAATTCTACAATTCGTTTTACGTTTTCTTTATTATCGAATTCGTTATCTTGAAACGATTTTTTTCCTGCTGCAATTGCAATTTTTTTTCGCAATTCACGATTTTCTACATAAGTTACGAAAGGTAAATAACTTGGGAAATCTAAAGTAAAAACCCAACCTTCCAAATTTTTCGATTTTGCCAAACTTGCCGCCATTTCTTTAGCGCCATCAGGCAAACCTTTTAAATCGGCTTCATTGGTAATGTGTAATTGATAATTATTAGTTTCTGCCAAAACATTTTCTCCGAAAGTCAGTTTTATTTTGGCTAACTCGGTATCAATTTCGCGTAATTTTAATTTGTCTTCTTCATTAAGTAACGCACCATTTCTAGAAAAACCTTTGAATTTTTTATCTAATAAAGTCGCTTGTTCAGTTGTTAAATTCAAAGTGTTTTTTTGATCATAAACGGCTTTTACTCGTTTGAATAGGTCTTCGTTCAAAGCAATATCGTTACTAAATGCTGTAAGTAAAGGCGAAACTTCTTGCGCAATTTTTTGCATTTCATCACAAGTTTCAGCCGAATTCAAATTGAAGAAAATATTTGATAAACGATCTAATTGCTCTCCAGAATAATCCAAAGCTTCAATTGTATTCGAAAAAGTTGGTTTTTCTGTATTGTTTACAATGCTATTGATTTCATTACGAGCTAGTTCGATAGTTTTTTCAAACGCAACTTTGTATTCTGAAAGATTAATCTTACTAAACGGCGCTGTATTGTACTTTGTTGTAAATTTTTTTAAAAAATGTGTCATAAAAATTTGTTTTTATCGATAAAGTGTATAATTTTGTCGATGAAATGATGTAGGAACATCCTTTTTGCCCCAAATCAGAGAGAGAGTAGAATTTTTTTATAGTTGTCACTTAATTGTGAGTAGAAACCCCGAATTAGCAATAATTCGGGGTTTTCTATTTTTATTTTAATCCTTCCGAAGCTTTTAATACCGCTTGTTTCAAACCTTCTTTGTAGGTGATGATTTTATCTAAAACACATTTATCTGAACTTCCGATAATTTGTGCGGCTAAGATTCCAGCATTTTTTGCTCCGTTCAACGCAACAGTTGCTACAGGAACTCCGCCTGGCATTTGTAAAATCGATAAAACTGAATCCCATCCATCAATAGAATTGCTCGATTTTACAGGAACACCAATTACAGGAAGTGGCGACATAGAAGCAACCATTCCAGGTAAATGAGCCGCACCACCAGCACCAGCAATAATTACTGAAATACCTCTTTGGTGTGCGTTTTTACTGAAGTCAAATAATTTTTCAGGTGTTCTATGTGCCGAAACAATATCTACTTCGGTTTGAATATCAAATCCTTTTAATATGTCGATGGCTTCTTGCATTACCGGCATATCCGAAATGCTTCCCATGATGATAGCTACTTTACTCATGTTTTATTGTTCTTGTTTTTTTGTTTTCGGTTAAGTTTTTTCCATTTTTTAAATCCGACAGCATCATCTCTAATTTCTTTCATCCACTTTTTGCCATAAGTTTTTTTTAGATAATCAAATATTATCATATTATAACTTTCAGCACATAGACTATTTATACATCCTTGTTCGAAAAAGTAAATGTTATATTTCTTTTCAAAAGAATCATCATTACTAAATCTGATGGGCGATGCTCCTCCATTTAGAAAAATAAAAACACGTTCATTCTTAATATCTTCTTCAACTATTGGATTTATAGAATTGCAATCGATTTCAAGTAATATTTTATTTACATTACTTTCATCGATAGCATCTTGAAATGATTTATTTTGACCATAACTCATGCTCAAACTTATCAATATGAAGAAAAATATTATTTTATTTATCATTTTCAAATTGACACATTGTCTTATTGGCTAATTACTCTAATTGAATTCTTCACTTCCTCTGCAATTCTTCTTGCTTCCGTCATGTCTTCATTTACAATTGTAACGTGTCCCATTTTTCGGAAAGGTCGGGTTTCTCTTTTTCCGTAAATATGTGGAGTTACGCCATCAATTGCCATGATTTTTTCGATGTTTTCGTAAACTACTTGTCCAGAAAAACCTTCTTCACCAACCAAATTTACCATAATACCGGCAACTTTGCTATCGGTGTTTCCTAAAGGTAAGTTTAAAATCGCACGTAAATGGTTTTCGAATTGTGAAGTATAGCTCGCTTCAATGGAATAATGTCCAGAATTATGTGGGCGAGGAGCAACTTCGTTTACCAAAATTTCATCGTCTTCTGTTTGGAACATTTCCACAGCTAATAGTCCAACGTGATTGAAAGCTTCTGAAACTTTTAAGGCAACTTCGGTAGCTTTTTGCGCTACTTTTTCGTCAATTCGAGCTGGACAAATTACATATTCTACTTGATTGGCTTCTGGATGAAACTCCATTTCTACAACTGGATAGGTTTGCACTTCGCCAGAAACTGAACGCGCTACAATTACCGCCAATTCATTTTTGAACGGAACCATTTCTTCAGCAATACATTCTACATCTGGTAATTTTACCAAGTCTAATGCAGAGCGACAAATTTTAACGCCATTTCCATCGTAACCAAATTGCGCACATTTCCAAACAAACGGAAATTCTAATTCGTCTTTGGCTAAAGCGTTTCTCAAATCGTTTAAGTCAACAAATCTTTGGTGTGGCGAAGTGGGAATATCGTTTGAAACGTAATAATCTTTTTGTTTTCCTTTGTTTTGAATCAAACGTAAGGTTTTTGGCGAAGGGTAAATCGGTAGTCCTTCTTCTTCCAGTTTATCTAATGCATCTAAATTTACATTTTCAATTTCGATCGTTAACAAATCGACCATTTTACCAAATTGGTAAACCGTATCAAAATCCATTAAACTGCCTTTGTAAAATCCGTTGCAACTATATCGTGCTGGAGCTTCTTCGCTTGGTTCTAAAACTAAAGTTTGAATATCGAATTTTCGAGTTTCGGTCAAAAGCATTTTCCCTAATTGACCTCCTCCTAAAATTCCTAATTTAAAATCAGAAGAAAAATAATTCATTTTGTTGTAGTTATTTTTAATTCGATTCCTCCTTTATATTATCGGAATCGTTGTGTGTTGTTGTTTGTGTTGCAAAGATACTTAGACAATTGATAATTAACAATTGATAATTAACAATTTGTTACTTATTGAGTTTTTTTAATAGATTTCTTGTTGCTGCTTGATAAGCAGGGGAATGGTTGGAATAATCTTGCGAAATGATGGTTTTTAATTCGTCGTGAACCCAATTGTATTTCTTTCCTAAAACAAAAAGTGCTTTCATGTCATACACTTTTGAAGCTACTTTTTCTTCCTGAATTAGTCTGTCTATTAAGGCTTCAATTAAATTATGCTCTTGTTCTTGCGTTAGCGAAATGCCATTTTTTCGATGATTACTTTTAGCAAGAAAATAGGCGATTTTTGTTGCTGGTCGTAATGCAGAATCGTCTTTTATTTTAGGAAGGATGTTACAGAAGTCTTCAATATAAGGAACAAATTGTTTTAATTTTTTTTCACAAACCAAATCCAAACTCCAAAATGCTTTTACATGTAATTCATTATTGATATCAAATGCGAATGTTATCATTTCGCTGAGATGATTTTCATTTTTCATTGCAAAATTGCTTACCATTTTTCGGCTTGCTACATGGCAAGTACTTGCTTCAATTTTCTGATACATCTGAGTTTTCATTTGGTAAATATATCAAATTTGCAAAAAAGTTGAAATACTTTGGAGCTATTCGGTTGACTTTCTTAAATTTGTTGTTTATTTATAAAACTAACCTAAAGTGATACAACTACACGATAAAAAATTTGAAGTTTTTATCTCGGGAGAGGAGATTAACTTCGCCATTGAAAACATGGCCAAACAAATTGAAGATGATTTTTGTGATGACGTTCCGGTATTTGTAGGTGTTTTAAACGGTTCTTTTATGGTTGTGGCCGATTTGCTAAAAAAATACAGTCATAACTGTGAAGTTTCGTTTGTAAAAATGGCATCTTATGAAGGAACACAAACTACAAATGAAGTAAAGCAATTGATTGGTTTGAACCAAGATTTAGAAGGTCGTTCTGTAATTATTGTAGAAGATATTGTAGATACAGGAAATACTATTGAAGAATTAAAAGCAATTTTTAAACAACATAAGGTTAAGCATTTTAAAATTGCTACGTTATTTTTAAAACCTGAAGCTTATAAAAAAGACATTAAGTTGGATTATGTAGGTATTCGTATTCCAAACCGTTTCATCGTTGGTTATGGTTTAGATTACGATGGATTAGGAAGAAATTTAAAAGACATTTATCAATTATCTGTATAAAGAAAACAGAAAAAGAGAATAGAGTAAAGACAAAAAAAAATTAAACACAACAAAAACAATGATTAATATCGTATTATTTGGTAAACCTGGAGCAGGAAAAGGAACACAAGCCGATTTTTTAAAACATAAATATAATTTAGTGCATTTATCTACTGGAGATATTTTCAGATTTAACATGAAAAACGACACTGAATTAGGGAAATTAGCAAAATCATACATCGATAATGGTGATTTGGTTCCAGATGAAGTAACCATTAATATGTTACAAGACGAAGTAGAGAAAAATCCACAAGCTAAAGGATTTTTATTTGATGGTTTTCCAAGAACAATTGCTCAGGCTGAAGCTTTAGATAAATTTTTAGAAAGTAAAAATCAAGAAATCACAGCTACAGTTGCTTTAGAAGCCGATGATGAAATCTTAGTAAAACGTTTGTTAGAAAGAGGAAAAACTTCAGGAAGAGCAGACGATCAAGACGAAGAGAAAATCAGAAATCGTTACCAAGAGTACAATGAAAAAACAGCGCCATTAATGGATTTTTATAAAGCGCAACATAAGTTTTATGCTGTTGATGGGATAGGAACTATCGAAGAAGTTACTGAAAGATTAAGTTTAGTTTTAGATACATTTTAATGATAAAATAAGGCCCGAGAGATAAATTTCGGGCTTTCATTTTTTTTTTAGATATTTGCAAACGGAAAAGAGCGATTTCTTAAAACGGAATATTGCTCTTTTTTTGTAATTTTAACTATGGAAATTTTAATTATTCTTTTTCTTATTGTCTTGAATGGCGTTTTTTCAATGTCGGAAATCGCATTGATTTCGGCTAGAAAGAATCGACTAGAAACTGCGGCTAAAAAAGGAAATAAAAATGCTAAAGCCGCTTTAGATTTAGCCAATTCACCAAACGAATTTTTGTCAACCGTTCAAATTGGAATTACCTTAATTGGAATTTTAACGGGTATTTATTCAGGAGATAAAATCACGACTGATGTTCAAAATTTTGTTTCAGGGTTTGAAGCATTAAAACCGTATTCGGAATCAATTGCTGTTGGAATTGTAGTTGTAGTGTTAACCTTTTTCTCTCTAGTTTTAGGAGAATTATTGCCAAAAAGAATCGGTTTGAATTATCCTGAAGGAATTGCAAAAGCAGTTGCTGTTCCAATGAAATTGGTTTCAACAGTTACGATGCCTTTTATTTGGTTACTAACAACTTCTACAGAGTTTTTATTGAAAATTTTTCAAATAAAACCAACAGCTGATGGAAAAGTTACGGAAGAAGAAATTAAGGCAATTATAAAAGAAGGTACTGAAGTTGGAGAGGTTCAAGAAATTGAACAAAATATAGTAGAGCGAGTTTTTCATATTGGAGATAGAAAGGTAAATTCGTTAATGACGCATCGAAAATCGATTGTTTATTTGTCATACGAAGATACAATTGAAGAAATCAAAGCAAAAGTTTTAGACGAATTACACTCGGTTTATCCCGTTTGTGAAGATAATTTAGATGATGTAGAAGGAGTGGTTTCTTTAAAAGATTTGTTTGCTAGTTTTGAGCAGGGTAGTTTTGATTTGAAGAAAATTACTCAAGAGCCTGTTTATTTTATCGAACACACTTCGGCTTACAAAGCGTTAGAAAATTTCAAAAAAACGAAAGTGCATTACGCATTAGTTACCGATGAACACGGAGTTTTTCAGGGAATTATCACTTTGAATGATATTTTAGAAGCCTTGGTAGGTGATGCAGCAGATTTCTACGAAGATGAGTTTAAATTAGTAGCAAGAGAAGATGGCTCTTGGTTAGTTGATGGTCATTATTCGTTACATGATTTCTTAACTTATTTTGATATGGATGAGTTAATTGGAGATTATGATGTTACCACAGTAAGTGGGTTAATTATAACGGAATTAGGAGTAATTCCAAAACAAGGACAAAAGTTAATTTGGAACAAATTAGAGTTCGAAGTTATCGATATGGACGGTGTTAAAATTGATAAAGTTTTAATCACCAATTTAAAAGAATAAAACAATGACAGAGGGAAATTTTGTAGACTACGTAAAAATATATGTTTCTTCCGGAAAGGGAGGAAAAGGTTCGTCGCATTTACATAGAGAAAAGTTTATTGAAAAAGGTGGTCCTGATGGAGGAGATGGAGGCCGTGGTGGACACGTATATATCAAAGGAAATAAAAATCTTTGGACGCTTTTTCATTTGAAATTCATGAAGCATATGCGTGCTGGTCATGGAGGAGATGGAGGAAGTTCTAGAAGTACAGGACATGATGGAGAAGATAAAATTATTGAAGTACCATTAGGAACAGTTGTAAAAGATCAAGAAACAGGTGATGTTTTGTTTGAAATTACAGAACATGATGAGATGAAAATTCTAGCAGAGGGCGGAAAAGGTGGTTTAGGAAACTGGCATTTTAGAAGTGCTACGAATCAAACACCTCGTTATGCACAACCTGGTATGCCTGTAAAAGAAGTTGATGTTACTTTGGAATTAAAAGTATTAGCAGATGTTGGGTTAGTAGGTTTTCCAAATGCCGGAAAATCGACTTTACTTTCTGTGTTAACTTCGGCTAAACCAAAAATTGCAGATTATCCTTTTACAACTTTAAAACCAAATTTAGGAATTGTAGCTTACAGAGATTTCCAATCGTTTGTAATGGCCGATATTCCTGGAATTATTGAAGGTGCAGCGGAAGGAAAAGGATTAGGACATTATTTCTTAAGACATATTGAGCGTAATTCTACGTTATTGTTTTTAGTTCCAGCTGATGCAACAGATATTAAAAAAGAATACGAAATTCTATTGGATGAGTTACGTAGATATAATCCAGAAATGTTAGACAAAGATCGTTTAGTGGTTATTTCAAAATGTGATATGTTAGACGACGAATTAAAATCGGAATTGAAAAAACAATTGGATAAAGAGTTAAAAGGAACACCTTATATGTTTATTTCATCTGTTGCCCAACAAGGTTTGCAAGAATTGAAAGACAAATTGTGGCAAATGCTAAATGCTGAGGAAAAATAAAAAAAAATATAAAAAGTAAGAAAAAGCATCTTCTATTAGAAGGTGCTTTTTTATTTTTAAATCAGTTTATATAATAAAAAGTTAAAATTAACTCAATCTAATCTGATTTTGAAATGATAATTTTAACGAAATCGTATTTTTAAGTATATTCGCCTCACAAATCAAAAGAACACAGATTTATTATGAAAAAATTATTATTATTTGTCGTTTCTGCTATTATGCTTGTGCCAGCTTCGGTAAAAGCAGATGAAGGAATGTGGTTTTTAATGTTCATTGAGCGTTTAAATCACCGCGACATGCAAAAAATGGGCTTGCAATTAACAGCCGAAGAAATTTACAGTATTAATAACCACAGTTTAAAAGATGCAATCGTGCAATTTAACGGTGGATGTACTGCTGAAATGATTTCAAAAGACGGATTAGTTTTAACCAATCACCACTGTGGGTATGATGCAATTGCAGAATTATCTTCAGCAGAAAAAAACTATTTAAAAAATGGATATTGGGCAAAAAACAGAGCTGATGAATTAAAACCTTCAAGTTTATATGTACGTTTCTTTGTGCGTATGGACGATTGTACAAAAAGAATCTTATCTGTTGTAAATCCTAGTATGAGCGAAGCAGATAGAGAAAAAGCTATTAATGCTGAAATCGCTAAAATTGAAAAAGAAAACAACGAAGGTGGAAAATATACCGTTTCTGTTCGTCCATTTTTCCAAGGAAATGAATATTACTATTTCGTTTACCAAGATTATAAAGACGTTCGTTTAGTAGGAACTCCTCCAGAAAGTTTAGGAAAATTTGGTGGTGATACAGACAACTGGGAATGGCCTCGTCACACTGCTGATTTCTCTTTATTCAGAGTTTATGCTGATGCAAATGGAAATCCAGCAGATTATTCAACTAACAACGTTCCATTAAAACCAAAACATCATTTACCAGTAAATATTGGAGGAGTTAAAGAAAATGACTTCGCTATGATTTTAGGTTATCCAGGTAGAACTAACCGTTGGATGCCAGCAGGTGGAATTGAGCAAAACGTAAAATTTGCTTACCCAGCTTGGGTTGAAGGTTCAAAAGTGGGTATGGACAATATGAAAAAATATATGGTTCAATCGGAAGCTTTAAATCTTGTTTATGCTTCAAAATTTGCTGGTGTGGCTAACTACTGGAAAAACCGTCAAGGAATGATTGATGCGTTGACTAAATTTGGTACAGCTAAAACAAAAGCAGCTCAAGAAGCTAAATTCCACAAATGGGCTAATAAACCAGAGAACAAAGCAAAATACGGAAATGTTGTGCCTACAATCAATAAATATTATGCAATGACGAATGAGAAATCTCGTCATGACAATTATTTAATGCAGTTATTGAGAACTTCAGCTTTCGGAACTGTTAGTAGAGGTTTAGGAAGACAATTAGAAGCGTATGCTAAAGCTGATGCTACAAAAAGAGCACAAATGGCTCCAGCTATTTTAGAAATGGCTCAAGGAATGCACAGTGAATTACACATTCCTGCTGAAAAAGATATCTTAGCTGCTCAATTGAGTTTGTATAGTAAAAAAGCAGGTTATACTTTAGCGCCAATGGTTGAAAAATTAGCTAAAGAAAACAATGGTGATTTTACAAAATATGTAAATGCTGCTTTTGATTTAAGTATTTTTACTTCTGTTGATAGAGTAAAAGCATTCTTAGATTTACCATCAGAAGAATTAGTTAAAAATGATCCATTAAACGTTTTATCTAATGATTTATTAAATCATTATAGCGCAAGAAGTGAGGAATTAACTAAAGCACAAAACGATTTTGGAGCATCTTTCCGTTTATTAGTTGAAGGATTAAGAGAATCTAAAATTGGTGAAATCAAATATCCAGATGCAAATTCAACTTTACGTTTAACTTATGGAAAAGTTCGTGCTTTACCTGCTGACAAACGTAATGATGCAACAATCAACAACTACACTACTTTAGCTGGTCAAGTTAAAAAATACAAAAAAGGTGATTTAGAATTTGATTTACCTACAAAAGTATTAGACATGAGCGCTAAAAAAGAATATGGTCGTTATGCAGATAAAGACGGTTCTTTACACGTTTGTTTCTTAACAGATAATGATATTACTGGTGGTAACTCAGGTTCTCCAGTATTAAACGGAAAAGGGGAGTTAATCGGTTTAGCATTTGATGGAAATATCGAAGCTATGGCAGGTGACGTAATCTTCGACAAAAAATTACAAAGAACAATTAACGTTGATATTCGTTATGTGTTATGGGTAATTGAGAATTTCTCAGGTGCTAAACACATTGTAGACGAAATGACTATTGTGAAGTAATTTCTAAATAAAAACAATTAAAACGACTTGATTTCTCAAGTCGTTTTTTTATGCGTAATATCCAAAATCATTTCACTATTTTTGAAAAATGAAAATCATTCAAATCTTTTTTCTAATGTTTTCGTTTTCAGTCTTTTCACAATCAACGTTTGAAAAGGCAGAGAAATTGTATGCTCAAAAAAAATACAACGAAGCCGAGAAACTATTTTCTGAACATTTGAAATTACAACCCAATCATGCTAAAGCTATAGAATTTCTTGGCGATATTGCTGGACATCAAAAAGATTGGGATGCTGCGATTACCAACTATAAGAAACTAAAAGTTAGTTATCCCAAAAACGCTAATTATTGGTACAAATATGGTGGCGCATTGGGAATGAAAGCTAAAAATTCTAATAAATTTAAGGCTTTAGGGATGATTGATGAAGTAGAAGAATCCTTTTTAACCGCTGCCAAATTAGATACAAAGCATATCGATACGCGTTGGGCATTAGTTATGTTATACATCGAATTGCCCGGAATCATTGGCGGAAGCGAAAAAAAAGCCCAAAAATATGCCGATGAATTAATGGCACTTTCAAAAGTAGATGGTTATTTGGCAAAAGGTTATATCGATGTATATTTTGAACGCTATACAAAAGCGGAAATCAATTATAAAAAAGCACACGAAATTGGTAATTCAAAAACTACTTTTGAAAAATTATATGACTTATATTTGAACAAGTTGAAAGACAAAGCAAAAGCAAATAAGTTAAAAGAACAATTTGAAAACAAATAGTGTAATTGTTATAATGTTGAATCGTTTAATCGATTTGACAAATTAACAGTTTAACAATTCGACATAAAAATGAGAACACACTTTATAGCAATTGGCGGAGCAGCCATGCACAATTTAGCATTAGCATTACACAACAAAGGATATCGTGTAACGGGTAGCGATGATGCTATTTTTGAACCATCAAAATCACGTTTAGAGAAAAAAGGTTTATTGCCAGCCGTAGAAGGTTGGTTTCCAGAAAAAATCACAACCGATATCGAAGCAATCATTTTGGGGATGCATGCTAAAGCGGATAATCCGGAATTGTTGAAAGCACAAGAATTAGGTTTGAAGATTTATTCTTATCCTGAATTTTTATACGAACAATCAAAAAACAAAACCCGAGTTGTTATAGGTGGTTCACACGGAAAAACCACAATTACTTCGATGATTTTACATGTAATGCATTATCATAATGTTGAAGTAGATTATATGGTAGGAGCACAGTTAGAAGGTTTTGATACGATGGTACATTTAACCGAAGACAACGATTTTATAGTATTAGAAGGCGATGAATATTTGACTTCACCAATCGATTTGCGACCAAAATTTCATTTGTACCAACCTAATATTGCGTTGTTATCTGGAATTGCTTGGGATCATATCAATGTGTTTCCAACATTTGATAATTACGTTGAACAATTTAGAATTTTCGCTAACCAAATCACTCGTGGCGGAATTTTAGTTTATAATGAAGAAGACGAAGCTGTAAAATCAGTAGCCGAAGAAACGGAAAATCCAATTAGAAAAATTGCCTACCAAACACCTAGTTATTCAGTTGAAAACGGAACTACATTATTAGATACACCAGAAGGTCCAATGCCAATTGAAGTTTTTGGGGCACATAACTTGAGTAATTTAGCCGGTGCAAAGTGGATTTGCCAATGCATGGGTGTTGACGAAGCCGAATTTTACGAAGCTATTGCAAGTTTCAAAGGTGCTTCAAAACGATTAGAAAAAATTGCAGAAAGTGCTAATAAAGTTGCCTACAAAGATTTTGCGCATTCACCAAGTAAAGTTGCTGCCACTACCAAAGCCGTAAAAGCACAATATCCGGATAGAAAATTAGTTGCTTGCTTAGAATTACACACGTATAGCAGTTTAAATGCCGAGTTTTTAAAAGAATACCAAGGAGCTTTAGATGCAGTTGATGTTGCGGTTGTTTTCTATTCACCCGATGCAGTAAAAATTAAACGTTTGGAAGAAGTTACCTACGACCAAATTGCACAATCGTTTCAAAGAGAAGATTTAATCATTTACACTAATCCAGTCGAATTCAAAGACTTTTTATTCAGCCAAAATTTAGAAAATTCCGCTTTACTATTAATGAGCTCAGGAAATTACGGTGGATTGAATTTTGATGAGGTGAAAGGGTTGATTAAATAAATGGAGAAAGAAATTTTATATAATTCGAAAATTGCTTGGTATTCATATCTGAATACTTTGTTGTTAATTCTTTCAGTTTCAGTTTTTACTTATGTTGATTATTTAGGTTCAGAAAAAGTTAATTTATATTTAATAGCAGTATTGATTATTACCTTTTTATATTGTATTCATTATTTGAAATATTTTACGGTTTCGAATAACGAATTATCAATTATAAGACCTTTTTGGTTTGTTAGAAAAAAAGTTTTTCAGAAAACTCAAATTGAACAGATTCGATTTTATAATAATAAATCAGGAAATTTTGGAGGTAGATTTATGAATATAAAATTAAAGAATAATCATGATATTGTAGATTTTAGGATTGAGTTCACTAAAAAGCAAAGAGATTTATTTGTAAATTCATTGCAAAATTACAATTTCAATGTTTGGAATGAATTAAAGCAATAGAATTAAACGCTATTTTGTCACTCCGAAGGAGTCTCTTTGGTTACTCAAATTATGAGATTCCTACGGAATGACAAGTTTGCGGTTATTTTCCATACCTAAAATGCCCAACAATTTTCCAACTCAGCAAGCAGTCTTCTAAAACTTGTCCGCTTCCTACGTTGTGCACTATCATAAGGTTTCCATTTTCAGATTTTAAGTGCGTTACAATGCCAATATGCGGTAATTTATCACCAATCATCCATGTGACTAAATCACCTGCTTTATAATCGTTTGGATTTTGAGTAATCGGTAAAGTTGTTCCTTTTCGAGCGAAGAAAATTTCTAAATTCGGAACTCTTCTGTGGTCGATGTTTTTATCGGTAGTTTTCAAACCCCATTTTTTTAAATTGGGATACAAAGAAAAATTCGCTTTCATGTCTTCATGAACTTCTTTCTGTAAATCGATTCCCAATTTTCTATAGGTACGGATTACTACATCTGTACAAACGCCCGTTTTTGCAGGAACATCACCATTTGGATATTTTATCCCAACATAATCCGGAGTATAAATCACTTCAGGATCAATTATCGAAATCGCTGCATTGGATAGTTTTTCATAGAAATCAGTTGGGTTTTCTATGAGTAGTGTTGTTGGTTTTGATTCCGATATGTTTTCAGCACTTGTTTCAGGTTTTTTACATCCAAAAGAAAAACATATTAAAAGAAGAGGAAGAATTAGCTTCATGTTTTATTTATGGTTTGTTGATTTAAACGCAATTTTTAAGCCATTTATTTTGAGGTGTTTAAAAAATTAATTTACTTTGTTTTTATAAACGCCAAAATAAAATTTTATGTACACGCCAATCAATCAATGGGCCGAAGATGATCGCCCACGTGAAAAATTTCTTCTTAAAGGTAAAGCTACCTTATCTGATTCCGAATTACTTGCTATTTTAATTGGTTCTGGTTCTCGCAATGAGAGTGCAGTACAATTGTGTCAGCGTATTTTAGCAGCTTCAAAAAACAATTTAAATGCTTTAGGGAAAATGTCGGTTTCCCAACTTATGCAGTTCAAAGGGATTGGGGAAGCTAAAGCCATTTCAATTGCTGCAGCCTTAGAACTTGGAAGAAGACGAAGAGCTGAAGATGCTGTAGAACTAAGTAAGATTACTTCAAGTAAAGCTGTTTTTGAAATCATGCAACCCATAATTGGCGAATTACCACATGAAGAATTTTGGGTGTTATATCTAAACAATTCTAATAAGGTAATTTACAAAGCCCAACTCTCAAAAGGCGGAATTACAGGAACTGTTGTAGATATTCGATTGATTTTTAAAATTGGTTTTGAACAAAATGCAACGGGAATAATCTTAACCCATAACCATCCTTCTGGAAAATTAATGGCTAGTGAAGCCGATATTCAAATTACTAACAAGATTAAAAGTTCAGGTAAAATTTTAGAAATTAATGTTTTGGATCATGTGATAATTACTGAAAATGGTTATTTGAGTTTTCAGGACGAAGGGATTTTTTGATTCAAAACACATAGTCACATAGTTATTTTATTATGAACAAAAAGTATATTGATGATTTGTCGTTTCAAATAATTGGAGCGGCAATTGAAGTAAATAAAAATTTGGGAGCGGGTTTGTTAGAATCTGTATATCACGAATGTATGAAAGAAGAGTTGCGATTGAGGAAAATAAATTTTCACACAGAGAAAATAGTGCCTATTATATACAAAGGAAAGCAACTTGAAACAAATTTAAGATGTGATTTGTATATAGAAAATCTTATTGTAGTAGAATTGAAATCCACTATAGATATGCATAAAGTTTTTGAGTCTCAAATTCTAACTTATATGAATTTACTTAATGCTCCAAAAGGGATTTTGATAAATTTTAATTGTAAAAATATTTTCAAAGAAGGACAAAAAACATTTGTAAATGAAATCTACAGAAATTTACCATAAATCTATGTTTTTCTATTGTTATAGTGAAACGTCTTTTGCACGCCAGCATAAACTTATGTGCCTATGTGTTTAAAAATAAACTAACACATAGTCACATAGTTTTTTAATTAAAATTTTTCATTGAGAATTTTGCGAAAAATCTTAGCGCTCTTTTCGTTTAATCCAACAATTATGGAAATTTTAAGATTACATAATTTTTTATCTTATCGATAAACTGTATTTTTATAAAAAATTTACAATATGAGAAATATCAAACTTATAGTTGCAACACTTTTAGTAACAATTTCGGCATCTGCACAGTTTACGCAAAAGGCATTACCATATGCTTACAATGCTTTAGAACCTTTTGTTGATGCACAAACTATGGAAATTCATTACAGCAAGCATCATGCTGGATATGTTAAAAATTTAAATGCAGCTTTAGCTGGAACGGCTGATGAAAAATTAAGTTTAAATGAAATTTTCGCAAAAGTTTCATCTATGTCAACTGCTGTTAGAAATAATGCTGGTGGTCACTACAATCACGAGTTGTTTTGGTCGGTTTTAACACCAGAGAAAAATACCAAAATGTCTGCCGAATTAGAAAAAGCAGTAAATGAAACTTTTGGAGGTTTAGACGGATTGAAAGAAAAATTAAACGCTGCTGGAGCTACACGTTTTGGTTCAGGTTGGGCTTGGTTAGTTGTAACTAAAGAAGGAAAATTAGTTGTTTGTTCAACGGCTAATCAAGATAATCCATTAATGGATAACGCAGAAGTAAAAGGAACACCAATCTTCGGAATTGATGTTTGGGAACATGCTTATTATTTAAAATATCAAAATAAGAGAGGTGACTATTTATCTGCTTTATGGAATGTGGTAAACTGGACAGAAATAAGTAAAAGATATAAAGCGGCAATGCCAAAACCAGATACTTTTGCTTCTTGGCCTGAAATTAAAGCTTTTCATAAAGTAATGTCGCAAACTTTCCACCCAAGCGAAGAAGGAAACTTACAGCCAATAAAAGAAAGAAGTGCTGAAATGGCTGAAAAAGCAAATGCTTTAAAAATTACTAAAATTCCTGCGCAATTTAATAAAAAAGAAATTGTAGCAGCAGTAAATAAATTAGCAAAAGATAGTAAAGCTTTAGATAAATTAGTTAAAGCAAAAGCATCTGATGATAAAATTACAAAGGCTTTAAACGGATTACACGACACTTTTCATACGATTGTAGGATTGTGTACTCATGAAGAAGAATAAATATTGAATTTGATTTGAAAAAACCTTGTGCTCGTTATAAAGCGCAAGGTTTTTTATTAAAGTTTAATTGAGAAATTTTTCTTTGTAATTTATTATATTGCATCATTAAAATTAATGTTGGTTGAACTATGATTAGCACCAAAAAAATAACCTTTTCTTACAATAAAGATCAACTGTTTCATATGCCCGATTTGCATTGCGATGCAGGAAGCACTATTTTGATAACAGGTGATTCTGGTAAAGGAAAAACAACTTACTTGCATATTTTAGCAGGTCTATTAAAACCTAAAACAGGAGAAATTGTAATAGATAATACAGATATTGTTTCTTTATCTGAGAAAGCAACCGATAAATTTAGAGGAAAACACATTGGAGTTGTTTTTCAAAAATCACATTTCATTGGCGCTTTAACTGTTTTGGAAAATTTAGAAATGGCAAGTTGGTTGGCTACTGGAAAAAAACATACCAAAAGAGCAAAGAAATTATTAGAACAATTGGGAATCGAGAACCAAGCGTCTAAATTGCCTTCACAATTGAGTATTGGACAACAACAACGTGTTTCAATTGCACGTGCATTAATGAACGAACCAAAAGTTTTATTAGCCGATGAACCTACATCGAGTTTGGATGATAAAAATGCAGAAAAAGTAATTGAGTTGTTAACATCATTGTCTAAAGAATATAAAGCTGCTCTGTTAATTGTAACACATGACAATAGAATTAAAGAGCGATTTATAAATAAAATTACCTTAGTATGATAGCAAAACTAGCTTGGAAAAATATTTGGTTTAAACCATTAAATACCATCTTGAGTGTTATTTTACTAACCTCGAGTGTTGCTATTATTACGACTTTAGTATTGGTGGAAAAGCAATTTGAAGAAAAATTTTCGAGTAATATTGACGGAGTTGATTTGGTAATGGGAGCGCAAGGAAGTCCATTACAGTTGATTTTGTCTGCAGTTTATCAAGTTGATTCACCAACTGGAAATATCAGTTACGATTCGGCAAAGGTTTGGATGCAACATCCGTTTGTTCAGAAAGCGATTCCATTAGCATTTGGAGATAATTATCGTGGTTATAAAATCTTAGGAACAACTCCTGATTATTTAGATAAATACGGAGCTAAAATTTCTGAAGGAAAAATATTCGAAAAGAATTTTGATGTAGTTGTCGGAAGTGATATTGCTCAAAAATTGAGTTTAAAAGTAGGAGATGAGTTCTTTGGATCTCATGGTGATGCGGCTGAAGGAGAAGTTCATGATCATTTTGCTTACAAAGTTGTGGGTATTGCTAAACCAACAGGAAAAGTGGTAGATAATTTGATTTTATGTACAATTCCAAGTGTATGGCAAATGCATGGCGGACATGAAGAAAATGCAAATCCAGTTCATGGTGAAGAAGGTCACATTCATGAAGAAGGTGAGGAGCATCATGAAGAAACAGATATGACTTTAGCAGAACCTGGAATGGAAATTACAGCTGTTTTATTAAAGTTTAGAAACAAAATGGGCATCGTAACTTGGCCAAGAATCATTGCTCAAAATACTAAAATGCAAGTGGCTTCACCTGCAATTGAAGTAAATCGTTTGTTTTCTTTATTTGGAATAGGAATTTCAGCTTTACAATATTTGGCTTACGGAATTATGTTGATTTCTGGAATTTCAATTTTTATTGCATTGTACAATACATTGAAAGAAAGAGAAAATGAATTTGCCTTAATGCGTGTAAATGGCGCTAAAAGATTACAGCTTTTAAAAGTAGTTATGATTGAAAGTTTACTTTTATGTATTGTTGGATTTGCTTTTGGTACGATTTTGGGAAGAGTAGGATTGAGCTTGTTGTCAAATTCAGCGGAAGAAGATTTCAAAATGAGTTTTAATCCGTACGAATTTGTATGGGAAAAAGAAGGAACATTATTTTTACTAACTATATTTGTAGGCTTCATAGCGGCATTAATTCCTGCAGTGAAAGCATACAATTTAAATATTTCAAAAACATTAGCAAATGCGTAATTATATTAAATTAAGTTTGGCTTTAGTTGTTTTCATTTCGATGATGAGCTTTTCAAATCGAACAGTTTCTCCAATGAAATCTGAAAGCAAAACAACAATGGCAATAGATACATTAACTTGGAAATTGTTAGGCGATATCAAATATGTAAGAAAAAAACATGCTACTTATGGAGAGGTTGAATTTCCTCAAGTAAACATGAAATTAAAAATGATGCAAAAGAAACCAGTTGTTATGAGTGGATTCATTGTGCCTATCGACAATAAAAACTATGCATTAAGTAAAAATGTATTTGCAGCTTGTTTTTTCTGTGGAAAATCGGGACCAGAAACTATTGCAGGTATTAAATTTAAAGGCGGCGCTTTTCCTAAGTTGAAAACTGATACTTATGTAACGTTAAAAGGAACTTTTAGATATAATGAAACGGATGTTGAAGATTGGATTTACCATATCGAAGACGCAGTAATTGTTTCTCAAAGTAAATAATTTAGAAGCCCAATTGTTTGGGCTTTTTTTAATCATTAAAAGATAGTAAAGTGATTACTTTCAAACATAAAAAACATCTCTTTTTCGATTTAGATCACACGCTTTGGGATTTTGATAAAAATTCAGGTCATGCATTTGATACAATTTTTAAAAATCAAGGCTTTGATATTTCGTTAACCGATTTTTTAAATATTTATATTCCAAGAAATCAACATTATTGGAAGTTATATCAAGTAAATAAGATTTCGCATGAAGATTTACGTTATTATCGTTTAAAGGATGTTTTTGATGCATTACAATTTCAAGTTTCAGATGAAATGATACACCATCTTTCGGAAGAATATATCAAGTATCTTCCCGAGTACAATCATTTGTTTGATGGTGCTATTGAAGTTTTAGATTATTTAAAACCAAAATATCAATTGCATATTATTACCAACGGATTTGCTTCAGTTCAAACCAAAAAAATGAAAAATTCCAAAATTGATCATTATTTTGAAACGATTACCAATTCAGAATTAGCTGGAGTTAAAAAACCACATCGAAACATATTTGATTTTGCATTATCTTTGGCAAAAGCATCAAAGGAAGAAAGTTTGATGATTGGCGATAGTTATGAAGCCGATGTTATTGGAGCACAAGAAGCAGGTATTGAAGCTGTGTTTTTTAATGAGCAAAATAGTAAAGTTGAAAAGCCAGTTTTTCAAATAAATCATTTATTAGAATTAAAAAAAATATTATAAAGATGAAGAAGTTAGTATTGTTATTTGTTTTGTTTGTTAGTATATTTTCATTTGGACAAGAAAGTTATAAATACGTAATTGTTCCTAAAAAGTTTAATTTTTTTAAAGAAGAAAACAAATACAATTTAAATTCAATCACGAAGTCTTTCTTTGAGAAGGAAGGATTTCAAGTTGTTTATGATACAGATCCGTTTCCGGCTGATTTAGCTGCTAATAGATGTTCTGCTTTATATGTAAATGTTTTAGAAAAAAGTAATATGTTAAAAACAAAGATTACTTTTGAAATTAAAGATTGTCAGAATAGATTGGTTTTAACTAGCAAACAAGGAGAGTCGAGAGATAAAGAATATGAAAAGGCTTATAATGAATCATTCAGAACTGCTCTAGTAAGCATGCGTGGACTTTTGAAAATCAAACCTACGGAAATTGAAGTTGTAAAATCTGAAGAAGTTCCTGCTGTAGTAGTTGTGAATGAGAATAAACAAAAGCCAACTCCTAATGCAACTGTTATTGTAAATGAAAACCAACTTTTTGCTATTCCAACATCAAATGGATTTAAATTAGTTGACGCGGAACCTAAAACAATTATGATTTTAAAATCTTCTTCAGTAGAAAATGTTTTTATTGCTCAAAAAGGAGCTTTGTCTGGAGTTTTATTAAAGAATAATAATAGTTGGTTTTTCGAATATTACAATGCTGAAAAATTAGTTTCTGAAAAATTAGAGATTAAGTTCTAGTATCCATACTTATCTTTCCATCTATTTTTTAAAAATTGACGTAATTCTTTTTCTCGAGCATTTTCGCCAGGTTCAAAGAATTTAGTTTCCGAAATTTCGGTTGGTAAAAATTCTTGTTCAGCAAAGTTATTAGGATAATCGTGTGAATATTTATATTCTTCACCATAACCCAATTCTTTCATTAATTTGGTAGGAGCGTTGCGTAAATGAATTGGAACAGGTAAATCGCCTGTTTGTTTTACCATTTGTTGGGCTTTTCCAATAGCCATATAACTTGCATTGCTTTTGGCTGACGAAGCCAAATAAATGGCACATTGGCTCAAAATAATACGACTTTCAGGATAACCAATAGTTGTTACGGCTTGAAAAGTATTATTTGCCATTATCAAAGCTGTAGGATTTGCATTTCCAATATCTTCACTGGCTAAAATCAGCATTCTTCGAGCAATGAATTTTACATCTTCACCACCTTCAATCATTCGTGCTAGCCAATACACAGCGCCATTAGGATCGCTACCACGAATCGATTTTATGAAAGCTGAAACTATATCGTAATGTTGTTCACCAGTTTTGTCATACAATATCGTATTCTTTTGAACCAATTGCATTACTTTATCATTTGTAATCTCAATTTCGTCTCCTTCAGTTGCATTGACAACCAATTCGAAAATATTTAATAATTTTCTTCCATCACCACCAGAAAGACGTAATAATGCTTCCGTTTCTTTTAAATGGATTTCTTTTTTTAGAAGTTCCACATCGGTTTTCATAGCGCGATGTAATAACGCTTCCAGATCGTCTTTGGTAAACGCATTTAAAACATAAACCTGACATCTTGACAATAATGCAGGAATAACTTCAAAGCTCGGATTTTCAGTTGTTGCACCAATTAAGGTAACCCAACCTTTTTCAACCGCAGCTAATAACGAATCTTGTTGTGATTTACTAAAACGATGAATCTCATCTATAAATAAAATCGGATTTTTTGCGGTAAATAAACCACTACTTTGTTTTGCTTTGTCGATAACTTCGCGAATGTCTTTTACTCCAGAATGTATAGCGCTTAATTGATAAAATGGGCGCTTACTTTCTTGCGCCATGATTTGAGCTAAAGTTGTTTTTCCAGTTCCTGGAGGACCCCACAAAATCAAACTTGGAATCAAACCTTTTGCAATTTGTTGCGTTAACGAACCATCAGGACCAACAAGATGTAATTGGCTGATGTAATCTGATAATTCTTGTGGACGAATGCGTTCGGCTAATGGTTGATTCATGTCGTAAAATTACAATTTTATGACAAATGTGCATAGAAATATTTTTGGCTTTATCTTTGAATTCATTCAACTATGGAAAAACATCACGATAATCCTTTTCAGTTTACAAAATCGGTAATTTTTTTGCCATTGTTTTTTGTTTTGTCTTTGTGGTTAATCTTTTGGTATGAAATGCATTTTAATGAGAGCTTGTCTCATTTTGGAATTTATCCAAGAGAAGCTTTTGGATTAAAAGGAATTCTATTCAGTCCATTTTTACATGGTGATATTGAACATTTGGCTAATAATTCATTAGCATTATTAATATTATTGCCTATTTTGAGATATTTCTACAAGGAACAGTCGTTTGTAGTATTGTTTTTAGGGATTATTTTTTCAGGATTAGGTACTTGGTTGTTAGGACGGCCTAGTTATCATATTGGCGCAAGTGGACTAATTTATGCATTGGTGAGTTTTATATTCTTTAAAGGAATTTTTACTAAATATTATAGATTAGTTGCCTTGTCTTTTTTGATTGTAATTTTATATGGTGGAAGTGTTTGGTATATGTTTCCGAATATTAAAGAAGGCATTTCGTGGGAAGGACATTTAGCTGGTTTTCTTGTAGGATTGGCTTTAGCTTTAGTCTTAAAAACACCCCAATTTTCAAAACCGATTTTCTACGAGTGGGAAAAACCCGATTTCAATCCAGAACTCGATCCTTTTATGAAAAATTTCGATGAAAAAGGAAATTTCAATCCACCTCCAAAACCAGAAGATGTGATTCGAGAATATTTTACTTCTTCAATGAGAGTAGTTTATGAGTTTTTAGGAGGGAAGAAATAATTAAAAAAAATGCTTCTGAATTTAGAAGCATTTGGTTGAATATTTTATGAGATTACATTCTCTGTCTCAAAGCTTCATATAAAAAAGCACCACAAGCAACCGATACATTTAATGATTCGATTGTGCCAAACATTGGTAATTTTGCTTTTTCATCTACAATTTTCAACACAGAAGGGTTAACTCCTCTATCTTCGCTACCCATAATAATTGCAACTCCTTCGTTGAAGTTGATATCGTAAATATGCTGTTCTGTTTTTTCAGTTGCAGCTACGGTTTTAATTCCTGAGCCTTGTAAATAGAAAATAGCATCTTTAATATGGTCTACTTTACAAATAGGAACGTTAAAAACAGCACCAGCTGAAGTTTTAACTGTATCGCCATTTACAGGAGCAGAACCTTGTTTTTGGATAATGATTCCGTCAACACCTGTACATTCTGCAGTTCTAATGATTGCGCCAAAGTTACGCGCATCAGACAATTGATCTAAAATTAGGAATAAAGGTTTTTTGCCGGTTTCAATAACACCTTCTACTAAAGTCTCAAGTGAAACAAAAGAAATAGGAGCAATGGTTGCTATTGCGCCTTGGTGGTTATTTGGTGTTAATCGGTTAAGTTTTTCGACAGGAACGTATGAAAAGTTGATGTTGTTTCTTTTCATTGTTTTCATCAAATCTTGCATCAAGTCTCCTTGAGCATCTTTTTGAACGAATACTTTGTCGATTTCTTTTTTTGCATTAATAGCTTCAATTATCGCTCTAATCCCGAATATTTGGTTGTCTTTTTCCATGGGACAAAGGTATAAAAAAACCACTTCAATTGAAGTGGTTTTTAATTTATGTTTTTTAACTCGTTTGAGTTATTTTTTCAAGTTTCTTCTGTTTCCTGTTCTCTTTGCTTTTCTTCCGTTGAAAACTACTTGATTATCTGGGTTTGTAATTGTGAAATTATGACCCACTTTAGTGATTTCAAATGTTATAATAGCATTAGAGTTTCCATCGTCTAAACCTCCTTGATCCATTGGGAAATATGAAGAAATATCTTCAGTTTCTAAAAGCGGGATACCAGGTTTGTTGAAAGTAACAGAAGCTGGGATGTTGATTGGTTGGAAATAACCTGAAGTTGTCCAAAGACTCACATCTAGATAGTAAGTTCCGTCTGGCATTGAAGTACTTAAAGTTAATTGCTCAGGACAATCATTATAGCTATAATCGATATAATCAAAATTACTGTCTAGTAATTCTAAATCCATATCTAAATCACAGTTGTCAACCATTGTTCCGCCATCATCAAATGTTCCAGCCCAATTTAAATCAATAACTAAATCACTAGAATTTTCAATATTGATATCGAAAACTAAATCACCTACAGTTCCTAATAACGTTCTGTTTGATACAACTTTTAATTTTAAGTTTTCAGTGCTTTCGATTTCTAAATCATTAAGTAATGAAATGTCAAGGCTATAACTCGTTGTATAAGCAGGGATTTCAAAAATGTAACCTACTGGTCCGCCATTTTCTTCAATCGCTACACAATCTGGATCGTTACTACGGCAACCTGGAATAGAATAATCTTCTAAATCAGTTGCAGTACTTTCGTCAAGCATTACCAAACGATATTCGATAGGTTTGTTAATAGCTTTGTCTAACGTAAAATTAAGTGTTACAACGTCTCCCTCTTTAGCAGTATAGCTAGTTGTACTAGAAGTTAAAACTGGTTTTACATTGTGTCCTAAATTAACATCGTCGTCATTACAACCAGTAAGCATTACAATCGACGAAAAAAGTGCGGTTGTAAATAGAAGTTTTATGATATTTATTTTTTTCATGTTTAATCAATATTAAATTTTAGTGTATACCGCCGTAAAAGTTCTCTGATACGTTCCAGAAGAGAAACCTCTAATAGAATAGTACATTGTGATTGAAACTACTTCTCCAGTAATTGGATCTAAAGTTACCGAACCAGAGTCGCTATCACCTTCAACTAAATTTGAGTAATAATCACCTAAGTATTGTTCTTCAATTTGGATAGATTGACAAACATCATTGAAAACAAACCCGTCTCTAGGAGCACCTGAACCAGTTAAGTCTCCATTTCCATAAGGGCCTGTTGAAGAAGTTACATATTGACCGATACCAATTTGTGTGATTACTTCATTAGGGAAGTAATAAGTCGTGTTGTTGTCAGTTCTAGTTACTTCTAAATCGTATATTCCAGCTAAGTTTGATTCACATTTAGCAATTGTAATTGTAATTTGTTTTTTATTGTTAGCAACTACTGATTTTTCAGAATCAGTACCATCTAAATTGATTACAATTGTTTTTGGTGTATTTCCAGGAAGTACAGATGGATTAATCGTAATAGGAATTTGAGTGAAATTTGCTCCTGCTGCTAAAGTTGTTGTATTTCCAGAAATAGTATAATCTGTTCCTTGAATAGCTGTACTACTTGGATCAATAGAGAATGTAATCACAATGTCTTCATTTGAAGGAGTTCCGTCATTACCACCTATAAAATTGATTTTTTCATTTATTAAGTAAGGATCAGTATCAGCTCCTGTAAAGATAAACGAATTAAAACTTCTACTGAATCCTACAACTCTAGCTCCAGTTGCCATGTTTTCATCATCGTCTTTAACACACGATGTTACCATTAAAAGTGCAAAAATTGCTAATGATATATTTTTAATTTTTTTCATATTTCTTTTTTTTATTCGTTCCAGAAAATTTTACTAGTAAATGCTTGTGATTCTGTTTGTTGTGGAACATTTGCGGTGTTTCCAGCAATTTCAGAACTTGGATATAAAAGACGAATAGGTCTTGAAGTTCCTGGCGCTACAGTTGATAAAGGAACATGAGCAGGGAAACCTGTTCTTGTATTTTCAATCCAAGTTTCAACTCCATTAATTCCGTTTAAAGCAATCCATTTTTGATTGATAATTGCTTCAATTTCATTACCAGCTGAACTATCCCAACCGACAAGTGAAGTCGTTTGAGTATAATAGTTCATCGCGTCAGTTGCAGTTAAACCTAAGATTTTGAAAGATTCAGTAATTCCACTTTCGTATAAATCTTTTGCAGATCCAGCTAAATATCCTCTTTGAACAGCTTCAGCTTGTAATAAGAAACTTTCTGCTGCAGTGAAGATAATACCATCTTGTGCAGAATTGATTAATAAACCAGGTCCAATATGAGAAACTGGATAGTTTGTTGAAGAATTTAAAACAGAGCCTTGTTCATGACCAGCATACGTTCCGTTTGAAGCAGCAGCATAAATACGATTTCTTCTGGTATCATTAGTGTTAGTAAGATATTCGATAGTGTATTTTGTTGCAGCAGTAGAACTGTAGTTGTTTACAAATGCATCGTTTACATTTAAGAATAATGATGCGAAACCGTTTTGCTGATTTGTAGCTGCTGAGTAACCAGGATTAATTTTAATATTATCATCTGCTCCTAAAAATTCAGCACCAGCTAATTCCATTTCGTTAATTTTATCTTGAACATAAGTTCCAGATGCAGCTCTTTCAGATTCTCTTAATAAGATTCTAAGTTTAATAGTGTTAGCGAATTTTTTCCATGTTTCCATGTCTCCATTTAACATAACATCATTTCCTCCAGGATTTAAAGCAGATGAAGATGCGTTATCGATAAGAGCAACTGCTTCATCTAATTCAACTACTAAGTCACGGTAAATAGCCATATCATCATCGTAAGCAGGAGTTAAATTTTGTCCACGAAGATGTGCCTGAGAATATGGAATGTCACCATATAGGTCAACTAAATATTGAAAATAATACGTTTTCATAATTTTAGCAATAGCCTTATAGTTGTCATATTCTGATCCTTCAACATTTTGAATAAAAGTATAATTTGAGGTTCTTAACATTAAGTTTTCAAAAATACTTGAATAAAAATCTGAAGTCACATTGTAGTTATGTTCGTTAAAATAATAACTAGAATTTGAAGCCCCGACGTCTCTTGTCCAATTGTTCATCATAAGATTTCCTAGTTGGTTCATGTCTCTAGCTAAAGTATTGTATGTATATACTTGTGTTGCTGCTAGTACAATCTCTGGGTCAACATTTTCAGATGTAGGATTGTTTGGGTCATCATTTACATCTAAATAATCATCACATGAATTTAGACTAGTAAGTAGTACTAATCCAAAAGCGATATGTTTAAAAATATTTTTCATAGTATTTCTTAAAAAGTTAGGTTAATGTTAAATCCGTAAGTTCTTGTTGGAGGAGCTTGGTTTCCAGTGCTTAATCCAACATTGTTTCCAGTTGTGAATGAAAACTCTGGGTCAGTATAATTTCTGTTTTCTTTTGGTAAAATCATGAATACATTTCTAGCATTTAAACCAACTGATAATCCATTGATGCCTACTCTTTTTAAGAAATCTTGAGAGAAAGTATATGTTAATGCGATTTCTCTACATTTAAAAGCCGTTGCGTCTAAAACAAAGTTTTCATCAATTTCTCTGTAAATTCCTGTATAATAATCTTGACCGCCTGAAGTTGTCACGTTTGTATTTTCTGTATAAACACCAGGAGAAGTTTCGATAACAGAATTAGGGAAAACAAAAGGTAATCTTCCTCCTTGAGCTGTAGAAATATCAGTTCCGTTTTGAATTAAAGCATCTTTTACACCTGCATAAAATACGTGTCCTGTTCTATAGTCAAATACTCCAGAAAGTTTGAAGTTTTTGTAACGTAAAGAAGTCGATAAGCCTAAAATGTAATCTGGAGTTGTTTTTCCTAATTTAACATTGTTTGCTTTTAATGGGTCTCCAGTAGCAGCATCAATAACAACATTACCATTTTCGTCTCTTTGGTATCCTGTACCTACAATCATAGGGAATTGCTCTCCTGCAATTGCAGCAATACCTGCTGTTCCAAGATAATCTCCTACAGCTGCTTGTGTAGAACTTTCAGTTACTTTGTCAACAGTTGTTTTTGGTGCACTATATCCTAAGCGTAAATCCCATGTGATATTGTCAGTTTTAACAGGTGTTAAACCTAAATCCAATTCAAGACCAGTAGAAGTGGTTTCTCCAACGTTAATTGTTGCAGAGTTAGTACCAGAAGCGGTTGATGGAGTAATTCCAAGGATTTGGTCTTTGTTTTTTGAAGTATAATAACTTGCGTCAAAAGTAATTCTTCGTTTGAAAAATTCAAGATTTAGATTTATTTCATTAGAAATATTGTATTCGTTTCTTAAATCGCTTTTTGTAAGTTCTAGATCTTGAACAAATGAATTAATTGTGCTATATGGGAAACCTATATTACTACCACTTAAAAAACGATCGTTAATTTGGTAAGGGCCAACAACTGCGTTTCCTACTTTTACAATACTTGCAGAAATTTTAGCATGCGTTAGCACATCGCCACCGAAATTTTCAAAAGCTTTAGTTGGAACAAAAGAAACTCCAGCACTTGGGTAGAAAAATGAGTTGTTTTCTTTACTTAATACTGATGTCCAATCATTTCTTCCAGTTAAATTTAAAAATAAGAAATCTTTATACCCTAAATCAACATTAGCAAAGAATGCATAACCTCTTTGTTGAGATTTGTAATCTGTAGGGGTTGCGTTTCCTGTAATGTTTGAAATGTTATAAACTCCTGGAACAACTAATCTAGTTCCGCTAATTGAAGTCGCGTTTGATTCTATATTCGTAATGTTATTACCAACATTTGCTTTAAACGAAATATCATCGTTAAGCATGTAGTTGAAATTTAACAAGAAATCTGAATAAATTCTTCTTGAATTACTATTGTTTACACTATAAGAAGATACGTAGTCAAAAGGAGAATCCCAATAAACTACTTCAGCTTCATAGCCATTAAAGAAACTATAGCCGTTAAAAGAAGTTGTTCTAAAACTTGCTCTATAAGTTGCGTCGATGTTTTTATTGATTTTGTATCCAATTTCTCCAACTCCTTCAATAGTTTGCCCTTTAGAATCAACTCTTTCATTTTTAAGTCTCCAATATGGACTTAATTCCCAATAAGTCCAGTGAGTTGCATTGTCAGGGTTTGAGAATGCTTCTACTGGTACATTAACAGGTACTTGAGTTAAAGAATTGTAAACAGATCCTTCAACACCTCCGGCAGTATTTTGGTGGCTAGTTGTATAACGAACGTTAGCACTTAAACTCCATTTGTCATTCGACATTCCTCCATTAAAATAGAAATTATTTTTCTTGAACGAATCAGTAGGAATAATTCCTTCAGTTTCTTGATTTCCAATTGAGAAGTTTATATATCCATTTTCATTTCCTGAAGAAATAGCAACAGAATTTAATTTAGTTGTTCCTGTATTGAAGAATGGTTTGTAATTATCTTTAATAAAAGAATATGGTAATAAAGTTTGTTGAAGTCCAGTAGGTTGTAATGAGCCGTCTAATTCTGGTCCCCAACTTGTGTTTTCTGTGAAATCTTGAGCACCTTGATATCCTTGTCCAAATCTGTTTTGTAATTTAGGTAACATCGAAACTTCTTCAAAAGTAACCGTTGAATTTAAAGTAATGTTGAATTTATTTAATTCTTTAGTTCCTTTTTTTGTAGTAACAATGATAACACCATTTGATCCTTGAGATCCGTATAATGCAGCACCATTAGAACCTTTTATTACGTTTATAGATTCAATTATTTCAGGATTTAATTCAGCTAAAGCTCCTGAGGTTGATATAACTCCGTTAATAACAACTAGAGCTTCATTGTTTCCAGTAATAGAACGGAAACCACGTAATTGAATTCTTGTGCTTGGGTTAACACCATTGTTAATTGTGTTGATTTGTAAACCAGAAACTTTACCAATTAAACCAACTGCAGCGTTTGTTGCTTTGGCCTGATTAAGTTCATCTGATTTTACAACTTGTGATGCTGTTGTAATTTCGTCTGGCTTTCTTTTGATACCTAAAGCTGTTACAACAACAGATTCAAGTTCTTTAACATCATCTTTCATAGTGATGTTGATTTTTGAAGATGTAACCACAACTTCTTGAGGAATCATTCCAACATAAGAGAAAACTAAAGTAGCTCCATCTTTTACATTGATTTGATAATTCCCGTCAAAATCTGACTGCGTTCCATTTGTTGTTCCTTTTTCAAGGACGGTTACTCCCGCAAGAGGTACTCCTCCTTCGTCTATAATTGTACCAGAAACAGATTTTGCCTGAGCAAAAAATTGTTGACTCAACAATAACGTCAAAAGGGTTAGTAATAAGTTAATTTTTGATTTCATATTGGTTGATTTGAATTAATGTTTCAAAAATCTGAATAATTTTATAACAAACCTAGTCTAAAATTAAATTTTTTTTAACTTTTTTTGTACGAAATTAAAAATTTGTCTTAAAACTGATGTGTATTATTGAATTAGAAAGCTTTATTGCTTGTTCGCTTGTGCTGCCGTTTGCGTAGACTAAATTAAAAAGACCGTTTTTAGTAAATAGCCCAAAACCAAGGCCTAAGCCTAATAATTGATCTTCGGTATTGGAAGTTTTATCTTGAAAATAACCAAAATCGGTAATAGAATGAAGGTATAAATTAGAGGCAAGTATGTAGCGGTATTCTGCTAAAATTCCTGTAAAAGCATTAGCTTGTAAACTATTTTCGTTAAATCCTCTTATAGAATTTATTCCTCCAAATCGAAACAACTCATTAATTACATAATCGTTACTTTGTAAATAGAAGGTTTGGTTTCGTATGAAGATGCTGTTTTTTGAATTTAAGCTGAGATGATAATTTGCATCTATTTGCGTGAAAAATTGTTTTGTTTTTTGCGATTCTATAGTTCTATTTCCGGTTCCTAATTTTAAAAAGAACTTTGCTTTTTCAGGAAATATAAAGTTATCTGAATTCAATTCAATGTGTTCAAAACTTGAAGTTATAAATGTATTTGTAAAATCATTTAAGCTAAACGAATTTGAATTTTGAATATCAACCGAAGTAGTTTTTTGATAGCCAATAAAAGCTTTTGTGTTGTATGAAAAATAGTAGCCTAAATTTAAATCTGTAATTGTGTTTTGAAAAGTGGAATCTTGCTTAAAAATTCTCAGATTCGCTTTAATACCAATGGGAGTTTTAAAAATATAAGGTAATTCTGTTCCTATATTAAAGGAAGTTTGTTTGTTGCCATCATTTTTCCAATACAGATTAAATTTTTCACCAGAGTTTAAAATGTTCTGAAGTTGTAAATCTAAATAACCGTTAAATATTAATTTGCTTTGTTCATCATTTGAAAATCCTATAAATCCATCAAATTTATTGGGTTTTGCCTTTTCTAAGTAAACGAAAATTTTGGTAGAATCGGTAGTGAATAAAATTTCAGGATATTTAACTTGACTAACGAATTGTAACTTATCAAAAGCATCATTAATTTGTTTTAAGTTGTCTTGATTAAAAGTAGCTTTCTTTGCTTTTTTAGTTATTGCTTTTTTAATTCCATCTGGAAATTTATCATATCCTACAATTACTAAATCTGTTATGTTTCTTTTTGAATTTAGTTTTAGTTGTAATTCCGAAAAAAGATTGGTATTGGTTTTTTGTTGATTAATTAATTGCAAATTTGCTAATGAATAGCCTTTCTTTTCGAGTAAAGCAATTTTGCTTTTCATGAAATTTTCAATCTCATCAATTGCGATGGTTAAAGTGTCTTTTTCTAATTGAAGTAATTGTTTTTCTTCATTAGAAAGTTTACCTATATATATAGTGTTGTTTTTGATTGCAATGCCTAAACTGTATTTAAAAACAAAAGTACTATCGTTTACTTTGCTTTGTTCTAATAAACTCCAATCAAAATAACCTTTTGTAGTTAGTTTATTTTCAAATCTTTTTTGTTCTTCTAGTAATAAAGAAACCGACTTATGTTCGGGTTGGTATTGTAAACTGTCAATCGTTTTGTTTTCTTGTTCTGTTGTTCCATTTACTTTTAAATAGAAATTTTGTCCCAATGAAAATTGCGAGTAGAGAATAAGAAAAAAAAGGAAATAGGATTTCATTGCTGTAAAGAAACGAAAAAAAGAAAAATAAATTTTATATCCACTTTATCATTATGAACTTGTTTCGGAATCTTTCATGAAATTTTGAAGCGAATGGATTTGAAATTTTTGTATTCCATATTCCCGCTATCAGCACTACATGGTAGTTCGCTTCTATCGGGGCTAGGTGGTTTTTGTCTTTCATTTTTGTATCTAAATCGATATCAAATATTTACTAAAATGTAATCCTATTGAAAATTAATAAATTATGATTTGGAATGTAAAAAATAATTCCTACATTTGCAACCCCGTAAAAAGCGGGAATTTTAAACAGTAAAAATTTTTAGTATTTAATTATGCCAACAATTCAACAATTAGTAAGAACAGGGAGAACCCAAATAACTAAGAAGAGTAAATCGGCTGCTTTAGATTCTTGTCCTCAAAGAAGAGGTGTGTGTACTCGTGTTTACACAACAACTCCTAAAAAACCAAACTCAGCAATGAGAAAGGTAGCTAGGGTTCGTTTAACAAACGGTAACGAGGTGAATGCATACATTCCTGGAGAAGGTCACAATCTACAAGAGCACTCGATAGTATTAGTTAGAGGTGGAAGAGTAAAAGATTTACCAGGAGTACGTTACCACATCGTACGTGGAGCATTAGACACTGCGGGTGTTGCAGGTAGAACACAACGTAGATCTAAGTATGGAGCTAAACGTCCAAAACCAGGACAAGCACCTGCTGCAGCTGGAAAGAAAAAGTAATTTAAAATCTTTTAAACAAAAGACATGAGAAAAAGACAGGCCAAAAAAAGACCTCTTTTACCAGATCCAAAATTTAACGATCAGTTAGTTACACGTTTTGTGAACAACTTAATGTGGGATGGTAAAAAATCAACTGCTTTTAAAGTATTCTATGATGCATTAGATATCGTTGAAACTAAAAAGCAAGATGCAGAGAAAACTGCTTTAGAAATTTGGAAAGATGCATTAACAAATGTTATGCCTCACGTTGAAGTACGTTCTCGCCGTGTAGGTGGAGCTACTTTTCAAATTCCAATGCAAATTCGTCCAGATAGAAAAATTTCTTATTCTATGAAATGGATGATTCTTTATGCAAGAAAAAGAAATGAAAAATCAATGGCGGCTAAATTAGCTTCTGAAATTTTAGCTGCGGCTAAAGAAGAAGGTGCTGCTGTTAAGAAAAGAATGGATACTCACAAAATGGCAGATGCTAATAAAGCATTCTCTCACTTTAGATTTTAATTCGTATAGAAATGGCTAGAGATTTAAAATATACAAGAAACATTGGAATTGCTGCTCACATTGATGCTGGTAAAACAACAACAACTGAGCGTATCTTATTCTATACAGGAAAATCACACAAAATTGGTGAAGTACACGATGGTGCTGCAACAATGGACTGGATGGCACAAGAGCAAGAAAGAGGTATTACTATTACTTCTGCAGCAACAACTTGTGAATGGAATTTCCCAACAAACCAAGGTAAAATTTTACCAGAATCTAAATCGTATCACTTTAATATTATCGATACTCCTGGTCACGTTGACTTTACAGTAGAGGTAAACCGTTCGTTACGTGTATTAGATGGTTTAGTATTCTTATTTAGTGCGGTTGATGGTGTTGAGCCACAATCTGAAACTAACTGGAGATTAGCAGATCAATATAGAGTTCCTCGTATGGGATTCGTAAATAAAATGGACCGTCAAGGTTCTAACTTCTTAGGAGTTTGTCAGCAAGTTAAAGATATGTTGAAATCTAACGCAGTAGCGATTACTTTACCAATTGGTGAAGAAGCAGATTTCAGAGGAGTAGTTGACTTAGTTAAAAATCAAGCTATCGTATGGCATGATGAGACTCAAGGTGCTACTTTCGATATTATCGATATTCCTGCTGATATGGTTGACGAAGTAAAAGAGTATCGTTCAATTTTAATTGAAGAGATTGCTACTTACGACGAAAACTTATTAGAGAAGTATATGGAAGATGAAAACTCAATTACTGAGGAAGAAATCAACAATGCTTTAAGAGCTGCTACAATTGACATGGCAATTATTCCTATGATTGCTGGTTCTTCTTTCAAAAACAAAGGAGTTCAGTTCATGTTAGATGCTGTATGTAAGTATTTACCATCTCCATTAGATAAAGAAGGTATCGAAGGAATTCACCCTGATGATGCTGATTTATTAGAAGAAGATCAAAAGAAAATCTTACGTCGTCCTGATACAAAAGAGCCGTTTGCTGCTTTAGCATTTAAAATTGCTACTGACCCTTATGTTGGTCGTTTAGCTTTCTTCCGTGCTTATTCAGGTCGTTTAGATGCTGGTTCTTATATCTTGAACACTCGTTCTGGAAACAAAGAGCGTATTTCTCGTATCTACCAAATGCACGCTAACAAACAAAATCCAATCGAATATATTGAGGCTGGAGATATTGGAGCTGCTGTAGGATTTAAAGATATCAAGACTGGAGATACAATGTGTGATGAAAAACACCCAATTATTCTTGAGTCTATGAAATTCCCTGATCCGGTAATTGGTATCGCGATCGAGCCTAAAACAAAAGCTGACGTAGATAAAATGGGTATGGCTTTAGCTAAATTGGCTGAAGAGGATCCAACGTTTACAGTTAGAACTGATGAGGCTTCTGGTCAAACTATCATTTCTGGTATGGGTGAGCTTCACTTAGATATCTTAATTGATCGTATGAAACGTGAGTTCAAAGTTGAAGTTAACCAAGGGGAGCCTCAAGTAGAGTACAAAGAAGCTTTCACTAAGTCAGCTCAACATAGAGAAGTTTATAAAAAGCAATCTGGAGGTCGTGGTAAATTCGGTGATATCGTATTCCGTCTTGAGCCTGCTGACGACGTTGATGGTAAACCAGCAATGGGATTACAATTCGTTAACGAAGTTAAAGGTGGTAACGTACCAAAAGAATATATTCCTGCTGTAGAAAAAGGATTCAGAGAAGCTATGAAGCAAGGTCCTTTAGCTGGTTACGCAGTAGACAGTTTAAAAGTTACTTTATTAGACGGTTCATTCCACCCTGTAGATTCTGATGCATTATCATTCGAATTAGCAGCTAAAATGGGTTATAAAGAAGTAGCTAAAGCTGCAGGAGCTGTTGTTCTTGAGCCTATCATGAAAATCGAAGTTATTACTCCAGAAGAAAACATGGGTGATATCGTAGGTGACTTGAACCGTCGTAGAGGTCAAGTTAATGATATGGGAGATAGAAATGGTGCTAAAACTATCAAAGCTAATGTTCCTTTATCAGAAATGTTCGGTTATGTTACTACATTAAGAACATTATCTTCTGGTAGAGCTACATCTACAATGGAGTTTTCTCACTATGAAGAAACACCTTCTAACATTTCAGAAGCTGTAATCAAAAAAGCAAAAGGTAACGCTTAATTTTTAAAGAGATGAGTCAAAAAATCAGAATAAAATTAAAATCTTACGATCATAATTTAGTAGACAAGTCTGCTGAGAAGATTGTAAAAACTGTAAAAAGTACAGGTGCAGTTGTAACTGGTCCAATTCCATTACCAACTCACAAAAAGATTTTTACTGTATTACGTTCTCCACACGTAAATAAAAAATCAAGAGAGCAATTCGAATTAAGTTCTTATAAGAGATTGTTAGATATCTACAGTTCTTCTTCTAAAACTATCGACGCTTTAATGAAATTAGAATTACCTAGTGGTGTTGAAGTAGAGATCAAAGTGTGATAAACACAATTGCAAAAAAGCAATGATTTAATATAAAAAACCGTCAATGTGATAAACATTACGGTTTTTTTCTTATAATTTTTAGTAGGTAAAATGGCCTTTTTTGAAGGAAATTTTACTTAACTATTTATTTTTGCGATAATTAAAAAATAATTTATATATTTGCACCCTCAAAATGAGTAGTGTGCAAATACTATTTGTATTATAAATAAGAGTTTAATTAATAATTAGTTTAATATGTCTGGGTTAATCGGAAGAAAAATTGGCATGACTAGCATCTTTGATGAGAACGGGAAAAATATTCCTTGTACTGTAATCGAGTGTGGTCCGTGTGTTGTTACCCAAGTCAGAACCAATGATGTAGATGGCTATGAAGCTATCCAATTAGGTTTCGATGACAAAACTGAAAAACACTCTATTAAAGCTGAGTTAGGTCACTTTAAGAAAGCGGGAACAGTTGCGAAAAAGAAAGTTGTTGAATTCAAAGGTTTTGAAACGGAGTACAAATTAGGCGATGTAATCGCTGTTGACTTATTCGCTGAAGGTGAGTTTGTTGATGTAGTTGGAGTTTCTAAAGGAAAAGGATTCCAAGGGGTTGTAAAACGTCATGGTTTTGGTGGTGTAGGTCAAGCTACTCACGGACAACATAACCGT
Source organism: Flavobacterium channae (assembly GCF_021172165.1). Taxonomy (NCBI): domain Bacteria; kingdom Pseudomonadati; phylum Bacteroidota; class Flavobacteriia; order Flavobacteriales; family Flavobacteriaceae; genus Flavobacterium; species Flavobacterium channae. The sequence continues at coordinate 562,612 of NZ_CP089096.1, forward strand.
TTAAGAGCGCCTGGTTCTGTTGGAGCTTCATCTTATCCGTCAAGAGTATTCAAAGGAATGCGTATGGCTGGTAGAATGGGAGGAGATAATGTAACAGTACAAAACCTTAGAGTTTTAAAAGTAGTTGCTGAAAAGAACTTACTTGTAGTTAAAGGAGCAATTCCTGGACACAAAAACTCTTATGTAATCGTTCAGAAGTAATGGAAGTAAAAGTTTTAGATATCAACGGAAAAGAAACTGGTAGAAAAGTTCAACTTTCTGATTCAGTTTTCGCAATTGAGCCAAACAAACATGCTGTTTACTTAGATGTAAAACAATATTTGGCTAATCAAAGACAAGGTACTCACAAAGCTAAAGAAAGAGCTGAGGTTGCAGGAAGTACTCGTAAAATCAAAAAACAAAAAGGAACTGGTACTGCTCGTGCAGGATCTGCAAAGAGTCCAGTTTTCAAAGGTGGAGGAACTATTTTTGGACCTAGACCAAGAAGCTACTCGTTCAAATTGAACAAAAACTTAAAAAGATTAGCTCGTAAATCAGCTTTATCTTTAAAAGTAAATGAGTCAAATTTAGTAGTAGTTGAAGATTTTACATTTGACACACCAAGCACTAAAAATTTCATTAACGTATTGAAATCTTTAGGGTTAGAGAATAAAAAATCTTTATTTGTGTTGGGTGATACAAATAAAAATGTATATTTGTCGTCACGCAATTTAAAAGCGTCTAGCGTTGTAACTACTTTGGAATTAAGTACTTATGCGATTTTAAATGCAAAAAGTTTAGTTCTTTTAGAGGGTGCTGTAGACGGAATTGAAGCTAATTTAAGTAAATAATAAGATTATGAGTATCATAATTAAGCCTATTATAACTGAGAAAATAACTAAAGATGGTGAAGTTTTCAACCGTTTTGGTTTTATTGTAGATAAAAATGCTAACAAAATTCAAATCAAAAATGCTGTTGAAGCAGCTTTTGGGGTGAATGTAGTTGCTGTTAATACAATGAACTACAGAGCGGATAGAAGCGTTAAATACACTAAAAGTGGTTTAATCAGTGGTAAAACAAATGCATATAAAAAAGCAGTTGTTCAAGTTCAAGAGGGAGAAACAATAGATTTTTATACTAATATCTAATAGAAAATGTCAGTTAGAAAATTAAAACCTATTACCCCGGGTCAGCGTTTTAGAGTTGTAAATAGCTTTGACACTATTACAACTGATAAGCCGGAGCGTTCATTAATCGCGCCGAAAAAAAACTCAGGAGGTAGAAATAGTCAAGGAAAGATGACCATGCGTTACACAGGCGGTGGTCACAAACAAAAGTATCGTATTATTGATTTTAAAAGAACTAAAGCTGGAATTCCTGCTACAGTTAAAACAATAGAGTACGATCCAAATCGTTCAGCTTTTATTTCATTATTAGTGTATGCTGATGGAGCTAAAACTTACGTTATTGCTCAAAATGGAATGCAAGTTGGACAAACTGTAGTTTCAGGTGTTGATGCAGCTCCAGAAATTGGAAATGCAATGCCTTTAAGTAAAATTCCTCTAGGAACTGTTATTTCGTGTATCGAATTAAGACCAGGTCAAGGAGCTGTAATCGCTCGTTCAGCAGGAACTTTCGCTCAGTTAATGGCAAGAGACGGAAAATATGCAACAATTAAAATGCCTTCAGGTGAAACAAGATTAATCTTGTTAACATGTATGGCTACTATTGGAGCTGTTTCTAACTCAGACCACCAATTAATCGTATCAGGTAAAGCTGGTAGATCAAGATGGTTAGGTAGAAGACCAAGAACAAGACCAGTTGCAATGAACCCAGTTGATCACCCTATGGGAGGTGGTGAAGGACGTTCTTCAGGAGGTCATCCACGTTCAAGAAAAGGTTTACCTGCTAAAGGTTATAGAACTCGTTCTAAAGTTAACCCGAGTAATAAGTATATTGTAGAACGTAGAAAGAAATAATTAGATAGACATGGCACGTTCATTAAAAAAAGGACCATTCGTTCACTTTAAATTAGAGAAGAAAGTTCAAGAAAATATTGCTGGTGGTAATAAAGGTGTTGTTAAGACTTGGTCTAGAGCATCAATGATTACTCCGGATTTCGTTGGGCAGACTATCGCAGTTCACAATGGTCGTCAATTTGTTCCAGTTTATGTAACTGAGAACATGGTAGGACACAAATTAGGAGAGTTTTCACCAACAAGATCTTTTAGAGGTCATGCTGGGGCTAAAAATAAAGGTAAAAAATAATAGGAAGCTATGGGAGTTCGTAAAAGAGAAAGAGCAGAGCAGACTAAAGAGGCAAAAACACAAGTTGCTTTTGCTAAATTAAATAACTGCCCTACTTCACCAAGAAAAATGCGCTTAGTTGCGGATTTAGTTAGAGGTCAGAAAGTAGAATTAGCTCTTAATATATTAAGATTTAGTCAAAAAGAAGCTTCAAGAAAATTAGAGAAATTGTTGTTATCAGCAATTAATAACTATCAGCAAAAAAATGCTGATGCTAATTTAGAAGAAGCTGGCTTATTTGTAAAAACGATTACTGTAGATGGTGGAATGATGTTAAAAAGACTTCGTCCAGCTCCACAAGGTCGTGCACACAGAATTAGAAAGCGTTCTAACCACGTAACTATCGTGTTAGGATCAAATAATAACACACAAAGCAATTAATAAACAGTATGGGACAAAAGACAAATCCAATCGGAAATAGACTTGGTATCATCAGAGGATGGGACTCAAACTGGTATGGAGGAAATGATTACGGTGATAAAATCGCTGAAGATGCTAAAATCCGTAAATACATCCATGCACGTTTATCAAAAGCTAGTGTATCAAAAATAATTATCGAGAGAACTTTAAAACTTGTAACCGTTACTATCACTACTGCTAGACCTGGTATTATTATCGGAAAAGGTGGTCAAGAGGTAGACAAGTTAAAAGAAGAACTTAAGAAAATTACTGACAAAGAAGTTCAAATCAACATCTTTGAAATTAAAAGACCTGAACTAGATGCTTATTTAGTAGCTACAAGTATCGCTCGTCAAATTGAAAGTCGTATTTCATATAGAAGAGCAATTAAAATGGCTATTGCTGCTGCTATGCGTATGAACGCAGAAGGTATCAAAGTACAAATTTCTGGTCGTTTGAATGGAGCTGAAATGGCACGTTCTGAAAACTTCAAAGAAGGTAGAATTCCATTGTCAACTTTCAGAGCTGATATTGATTATTCATTAGGTGAAGCGCATACTACTTATGGTAGAATGGGTATCAAAGTATGGATAATGAAAGGTGAGGTTTATGGAAAAAGAGATCTTTCTCCGTTAGTAGGAATGGACAAACAAAAGTCTAAACCTTCAGGATCTTCTGCTCCTAAGAGAGATGGTAAACCAAACGCACGCAAAAGAAAGTAATTATTTAAACTAAAGAAAAATGTTACAGCCTAAAAGAACAAAATACCGTAAGGTACAGAAAGGTAGAATGAAAGGCGTTTCTCAAAGAGGACACGAGCTTTCTAACGGAATGTTTGGTATCAAATCTTTAGATTCTGCATTTATTACTTCTCGTCAAATTGAAGCAGCTCGTATCGCAGCAACACGTTTCATGAAAAGAGAGGGTCAATTATGGATCAAAATATTTCCAGATAAACCTATTACAAAGAAACCATTAGAAGTACGTATGGGTAAAGGTAAAGGTGCAGTTGAATATTGGGCTGCAGTTGTTAAACCTGGTAAAATTATGTTTGAAGTTGGAGGTGTGCCTCTATCAGTAGCAAAAGAGGCTTTACGTCTTGCTGCTCAAAAACTTCCTGTTAAAACTAAGTTTATCGTTGCTAGAGATTTCGAAGCATAATCAAAATTTATTATGAAACAATCAGAAATTAAAAATCTATCTGCAGCTGAGTTACAAGAACAACTTAGTCAGTTAAAGAAAACGTATACCGACCTAAAAAATGCTCATGCAATATCTCCAATCCAAAATCCTCTTCAGTTAAGAACTTTAAGAAGATCAGTTGCGAGATTACACACAGAGTTAACTAAAAGAGAGTTACAATAATTGTACACTAGCTGAAAGATGGAAAAAAGAAATTTAAGAAAAGAGAGAATTGGTGTGGTGACTTCAAACAAAATGGAGAAATCTATTGTTGTGTCACAAACTACAAAAGTGAAACACCCATTATACGGTAAGTTCGTGTTGAAAACTAAGAAATATGTTGCACACGACGAAACAAACGATTGTAACATTGGAGATACTGTAAGAATTATGGAGACACGTCCATTAAGTAAATCTAAATGTTGGAGATTAGTTGAAATCATTGAAAGAGCGAAATAATTATGGTACAACAAGAGTCAAGATTAAAAGTAGCAGATAACACAGGAGCGAAAGAAGTTCTTACGATCCGTGTTTTAGGAGGAACGAAACGTCGTTATGCCTCTGTTGGTGACAAAATTGTAGTTTCAATTAAAGATGCTACTCCAAACGGAAACGTTAAAAAAGGAGCGGTATCAACTGCAGTAGTTGTACGTACCAAAAAAGAAGTGAGAAGAGCTGATGGATCTTACATCCGTTTTGACGATAACGCATGTGTATTGTTAAACGCTGCAGGTGAAATGAGAGGAACTCGTGTTTTTGGTCCGGTTGCCAGAGAACTTCGTGAAAAACAATTCATGAAAATTGTATCATTAGCACCAGAAGTGCTTTAATTCTTATACAAATGATAAAGCTAAAAATTAAATCAGGAGACGTAGTAAGAGTTATTGCTGGAGACCATAAAGGTTCTGAAGGTAAAGTTCTTCGTGTTCTTCGTGAGAAAAACAAAGCGATTGTTGAAGGAGTTAACATGGTTTCTAAACATACAAAACCAAGTGCAAAAAACCCTCAAGGAGGAATCGTTAAGAAAGAAGCTCCTATCCATGTGTCTAACTTGTCTTTGATTGACCCTAAGTCAAAAGAAGTAACTAAAGTTGGTTTTAAACAAGAAGGAGACAAGAAAGTGAGATTTTCAAAAAAATCTAATCAAGTACTATAGTTATGGCATATATTCCTAGACTAAAAGAAGAATATAAGAGTAGAGTAATTGCTGCTCTTACAGAAGAGTTCGGTTACAAAAATGTAATGCAAGTTCCTAAACTTGAAAAAATTGTTGTAAGCCGTGGAGTTGGTGCAGCTGTATCTGATAAAAAATTAGTAGATTACGCTGTTGAAGAATTAACAAAAATTACTGGGCAAAAAGCAGTTGCTACAATTTCTAAGAAAGACGTTGCTTCTTTCAAATTAAGAAAAGGTATGCCAATTGGTGCTAAAGTAACTTTACGTGGAGAAAGAATGTATGAATTCTTAGATAGATTGATTACTTCATCTTTACCACGTGTAAGAGACTTTAACGGAATCAAATCAACAGGATTTGATGGTAGAGGAAACTACAATTTAGGAGTGTTAGAGCAAATCATTTTCCCAGAAATTGATATTGATAAAGTAAATAAAATCGCTGGTTTTGATATTACTTTTGTAACTTCTGCTGAAACAGATAAAGAAGCAAAAGCATTATTAGCGGAATTAGGATTACCTTTTAAAAAGAATTAAGACATGGCTAAAGAATCAATGAAAGCCCGTGAGGTGAAAAGAATTGCATTAGTAGAAAAGTATGCTGAGAAAAGAAAAGCTTTAAAAGAAGCTGGTGATTTCGAAGGTTTACAAAAATTACCAAAAAATTCTTGTCCAGTTAGAGTACACAATCGTTGTAAATTAACAGGTAGACCAAGAGGGTATATGCGTCAGTTTGGTATTTCTCGTGTTACTTTCCGTGAAATGGCAAATCAAGGATTAATTCCAGGTGTTAAAAAAGCATCTTGGTAATTCAAAAAAAAGTTATTACTTTTGCAATCCAAAAAATAAGTTTAATTGGTTAAAGGTTCAATCCGCTGAGGGCGGATTGAAAACCATAACCGCAAATCTATACATATGTATACAGATCCAATTGCCGATTATCTTACACGTGTAAGAAATGCAGTAAGAGCTAACCACAAAGTGGTTGAGATTCCTGCTTCTAACATGAAAAAAGAAATCACAAAGATTTTATTCGATCAAGGATATATCTTAAGTTACAAATTTGAAGATACTACTGTTCAAGGTACTATCAAAATTGCACTTAAATATGATAAAGACACAAAAGAGTCTGTTATCAAAGATATCCAAAGAATTAGTAAACCAGGTTTACGTAAATATGCTGGTTCATCAGACTTACCTAGAATCTTAAATGGTTTAGGTATTGCTATTGTTTCTACATCAAAAGGATTGATGACTGGAAAACAAGCTAAGCAATTAAATGTTGGTGGAGAGGTAATTTGTTACGTATATTAATAAAAAGACGAGACAATGTCAAGAATAGGTAAAAATCCAATTGCAATTCCAGCTGGTGTAACTGTAGAAGTTAAAGATGCTGTAATTACAGTAAAAGGAAAATTAGGCGAGCTTACTCAAGAATTTTCTGATGTAACCGTTAAAATCGAAGATAACCAAGTTATCGTAGAACGTTCATCTGATTATAAAACTGAGAGAGCGAAACACGGACTTTATCGTGCATTAATCAACAATATGATTGTTGGTGTTTCTGAAGGTTTTACAAAAGAATTAGAATTAGTAGGAGTTGGTTATAGAGCATCTAATCAAGGTCAAAAACTTGATTTAGCTTTAGGATTCTCTCACAACATCGTTCTAGAAGTTGTAAAAGAAGTTACTGTTGAAACAGTATCAGAAAAAGGTAAAAATCCGATAGTGAAATTATCTTCATTCGACAAACAATTATTAGGTCAAGTAGCTGCGAAGATCAGAGGTTTCCGCAAACCTGAGCCATATAAAGGAAAAGGAGTTAAGTTTGTAGGAGAAGAACTAAGAAGAAAAGCAGGTAAATCAGCTTAAAAATTAAGACTATGTCATTAACAAAATCTGAAAGAAGACAAAGAATTAAGTTCAGAATCAGAAAGATTGTAAGCGGAACTGCTGCTCAACCAAGACTTTCTGTATTCAGAAGTAATAAAGAAATCTATGCTCAAATCATAGATGATGTAAACGGTACTACTTTAGTAGCAGCTTCATCAAGAGATAAAGGTGTTGCACAAGGAACTGCTGTTGAAACTGCAAAAGCAGTTGGTAAATTAGTTGCTGAAAAAGCTCTTAAAGCAGGTATCACTACAATCTCTTTTGATAGAGGTGGGTATTTGTACCATGGACGTGTGAAATCATTAGCTGAAGGAGCTAGAGAAGCTGGACTTAAATTCTAAGAAATTATGTATCATAATTATAAAAACGTAGAGATTGTAAAACCAGGAGGTCTTGAATTAAAAGATCGTTTGGTGAGTGTAAATCGTGTTACTAAAGTTACTAAAGGAGGTAGAGCATTTGGTTTCTCTGCTATCGTAGTAGTTGGTGATGAAAACGGAGTAGTGGGTCATGGATTAGGAAAATCTAAAGATGTTTCTGAAGCAATCGCTAAAGCGGTGGAAGATGCTAAGAAAAATTTAGTGAGAATTCCTCTTCAAGGTCAATCTGTTCCTCATGAGCAAAAAGGTAAATTTGGTGGTGCTAGAGTATTCTTAATGCCTGCTTCTCACGGTACTGGAGTTATTGCTGGTGGTGCTGTTCGTGCGGTATTGGAGTCTGTAGGTGTTCACGATGTATTATCTAAATCGCAAGGTTCATCTAACCCTCACAATGTGGTAAAAGCAACTTTTGATGCTTTATTGCAAATGAGAAGTGCTGCTACTGTAGCTAAACAAAGAGGAGTATCTTTAGAAAAAGTATTCAAAGGTTAATTAACAGGAAATCATGGCAAAATTAAAAGTAAAACAAGTAAGAAGTAAAATCAATTGTCCTCTTGATCAAAAGAGAACTTTGGAAGCTTTAGGTCTTCGTAAAATGGGACAAGTTGTTGAGCATGATGCAAATCCTGCTATCCTTGGAATGGTAAATAAAGTTAAACACTTAGTTTCTGTTGAAGAAACTAAATAACACTATACAGTTATGAATTTAAGTAACTTACAACCAGCTGAAGGTTCAGTTCACAACCAAAATAAAAGAGTAGGTAGAGGAGAAGGTTCTGGTAAAGGTGGTACTGCTGCACGTGGTCACAAAGGAGCTAAGTCTCGTTCTGGATACTCTAAGAAAATTGGTTTTGAAGGAGGTCAAATGCCACTTCAAAGACGTGTTCCTAAGTTTGGTTTCAAGAACATCAATAGAGTAGAATATCAAGGTATTAATCTTGATTCGTTACAATTATTAGTAGATAACGGTGTAGTAACTGATACAGTTGATTTTTCTGTATTTGTAGATACTCGTTTAGCTACAAAAAATAGCTTAGTAAAGATTTTAGGAAGAGGTGAGCTAAAAACAAAACTTAAAGTAAGTGCTCACAAATTTACTGCATCTGCAAAAGCGGCTATCGAGGCTGCTGGTGGAGAAGCTGTAACTTTATAATCCTTTAGTAAAATGAAGAAATTTATAGATTCATTCATCAACGTTTGGAAAATCGAAGAGTTAAAAAATCGTATTTTATTAACTCTTGGATTATTATTAGTGTACCGTTTTGGTGCACAAGTAACCCTTCCGGGGATTGATGCTACTAAATTGACAAATCTTACAAACCAAACTGATGAAGGTATCGGATGGTTAATCAATGTATTTACAGGAGGTGCGTTTTCGCAAGCTTCTGTATTTGCATTAGGTATCATGCCGTACATATCAGCTTCTATCGTAGTTCAATTAATGGGAATTGCGGTACCATATTTACAAAAATTACAAAAAGACGGTGAAAGTGGTAGAAAGAAAATTAACCAAATTACAAGATGGTTAACAATCTTAATTACTTTAGTTCAAGGTCCTGGTTATATCTATAACTTGTACAGAACTTTACCAGGTGAAGCATTTATGTTAACTGGTCCTACTTTCATTTTCTCTTCTGTGCTTATTTTAGTTACAGGGACAATTTTTGCAATGTGGTTAGGAGAAAAAATTACTGATAAAGGTATTGGTAATGGTATTTCTTTATTGATAATGGTAGGTATTATTGCAAGAATGCCGCAAGCATTTATTCAAGAGTTTTCATCTAGAACTGCTCAGGTAAATGGTAGTGTTATGATGATTGTTATCGAATTAATACTTTGGTTCTTAGTAATAATTGCGTGTATTTTATTAGTAATGGCTGTAAGAAAAATTCCAGTACAGTATGCAAGACGTACAGTTTCTGGGGATTTTGAAGAAGACATGATGGGTGGAAACAGACAGTTTATCCCATTAAAGTTAAATGCATCAGGTGTTATGCCGATCATTTTTGCTCAAGCTATTATGTTTATTCCTGCTGCTGTTTCTGGTTTAGCAAAAGAATCAGATACTGCACTTTCTATTGCAGGAATGTTCAACGATCCATTCGGTTTAGTATATAATATTGTTTTTGCTTTGTTAATCGTAATTTTTACGTACTTTTACACCGCAATTACAGTGCCTACTAATAAAATGGCAGATGATTTAAAAAGAAGTGGAGGTTTCATACCAGGTGTTAAGCCAGGTGTTGAAACTGGAGATTACCTAGATAAAATTATGTCTTTAATTACTTTTCCAGGTTCATTATTTCTTGCTTTAATAGCTGTGTTCCCAGCTATTGCTGTAAGTTTACTTGGAGTTCAAGGTGCTTGGGGTTATTTTTATGGAGGTACTTCTTTATTAATCATGGTTGGAGTTGCAATAGATACTATTCAGCAAATAAATTCTTATTTATTGAATAAACACTATGATGGTTTGATGAAGAGTGGTAAAAATAGAAAAGCAGTAGCTTAATTTTTATGGCAAAACAATCAGCAATAGAACAAGACGGAACAATTGTAGAAGCATTATCAAATGCTATGTTTCGTGTAGAGTTAGAAAACGGACATGTTGTAATTGCTCATATTTCTGGAAAAATGCGTATGCATTACATTAAGTTGTTACCAGGAGACAAGGTAAAACTTGAAATGAGCCCTTACGATTTGTCTAAAGCAAGAATTACTTATAGATACTAAAGCTATTAAAATGAAAGTAAGAGCATCAGTTAAAAAGAGAAGTGCCGAGTGCATTATTGTACGTAGAAAAGGAAGATTATACGTTATTAACAAAAAGAATCCTAGATTTAAACAAAGACAAGGATAATTATGGCAAGAATTGCAGGGGTAGATATACCTAAACAAAAAAGAGGAATCATTGCTTTAACATACATATTCGGTATTGGTAAAAGCAGAGCTAAAGATATTTTAGCTAAAGCTCAAGTGAGCGAAGACAAGAAAGTTCAAGATTGGAATGATGACGAGATCGGAGCTATCCGTGAGGCGGTATCATACTACAAAATTGAAGGAGAATTGCGTTCTGAAGTTCAATTAAACATCAAACGTTTAATGGATATCGGATGTCAAAGAGGTATTCGTCATAGAGCTGGACTTCCATTAAGAGGTCAAAGAACTAAAAACAACTCTAGAACTAGAAAAGGTAAGAGAAAAACTGTTGCTAACAAGAAAAAAGCAACTAAATAATAAGTAATAATATGGCTAAAGCAACTGCAAAAAAACGTAAAGTTATCGTTGAATCTTCGGGAGAAGCACATATTAATGCTACTTTTAACAACATCATCATTTCTTTGACAAACAAGAAAGGTGAAGTAATTTCTTGGTCTTCAGCTGGTAAAATGGGCTTTAGAGGTTCTAAAAAGAATACTCCTTATGCAGCTCAAATGGCAGCAGAAGATTGTAGTAAAGTAGCTCTTGAAGCTGGACTTAAAAAAGTTAAAGTTTATGTGAAAGGTCCTGGAAATGGTAGAGAATCTGCTATCAGATCAATCCATAACTCAGGAGTTGAAGTTACAGAAATCATTGATGTAACTCCAATGCCACATAACGGATGTCGTCCTCCGAAAAGAAGAAGAGTATAATTTAAGTATAATACGGGTAGGTTTAAAATTATCGAAGGATATAGACCTGAATTCATAATTCCTACCTTTTTTAAAATTTTTAAAATGGCAAGATATACTGGTCCAAAAACTAAAATTGCTCGTAAATTTGGCGAAGCAATCTTCGGAGATGATAAAGCCTTCGAAAAAAGAAATTACCCTCCAGGGCAACATGGTTTAGCTAAAAAGAGAGGTAAAAAATCTGAATATGCTGTTCAGTTAATGGAAAAGCAAAAAGCTAAATATACTTACGGTATTTTAGAAAAACAATTCAGAAATTTATTTAAAAAAGCATCTGCTGCTTCTGGAGTAACAGGTGAAATTTTATTACAATTATGTGAAGCACGTTTAGATAACGTTGTTTACAGAATGGGTGTTGCTCCTTCTCGTAGAGCTGCTCGTCAAATTGTATCTCACAGACACATCACTGTTAATGGTGAAGTTGTTAATGTACCTTCTTACCACTTAAAAGCTGGTGATAAAGTTGCTGTACGTGAAAAATCAAAATCTCTTGAAGCTATTGACCGTTCTTTAGCTGCATCTTCTCAAGTTTATGAGTGGATTACTTGGAATAATGATACTAAAGAAGGTACTTTCGTTTCTGTACCTCAAAGACTTCAAATTCCAGAAAATATTAAAGAACAACTAATCGTTGAGTTGTATAACAAATAATAATTGACATTAGTCGAAATATGGCAATATTTAATTTTCAAAAGCCCGATAAAGTTATCATGATCGATTCTACGGATTTCGAAGGTAAATTTGAATTTAGACCTTTGGAACCTGGTTACGGATTGACTGTTGGTAATGCACTTAGAAGAGTTTTGCTTTCTTCACTTGAAGGATACGCAATTACATCAGTAAGAATTGAAGGTGTAGAACATGAGTTCTCTACAATCGCTGGTGTTGTTGAAGACGTTACAGAAATTATCTTAAATCTTAAACAAGTACGTTTTAAACGTCAAATTGAAGATATCGATAATGAGTCTGTTTCTATCTCTCTTTCAGGTAAAGATAAGATTACTGCAGGTGATTTTCAAAAATTCATCTCTGGTTTTCAAGTTTTAAATCCAGATTTAGTAATCTGTAATTTAGACAGTAAAACATCTATCAACATGGAACTTTCTATCGAAAAAGGTAGAGGTTATGTTCCTGCTGAAGAGAACAAAAAATCAAATGCTCCAATAGGAACAATTTTTACGGATTCTATTTACACTCCAGTAAAGAATGTAAAATATGCTATTGAGAATTTCCGTGTGGAACAAAAAACTGACTACGAAAAATTAGTTTTTGAAATCATTACAGATGGTTCTATCCATCCAAAAGATGCATTAACTGAAGCAGCTAAGACGTTAATCCACCACTTTATGTTGTTCTCTGACGAAAGAATTACTCTTGAGGCAGATGAAATTGCACAAACAGAGTCTTACGATGAAGAGTCTCTTCATATGAGACAGTTATTGAAAACTAAATTAGTTGATATGGACTTATCTGTTAGAGCATTAAATTGTTTAAAAGCGGCTGAAGTTGATACATTAGGTGATTTAGTATCTTTCAACAAAAACGACTTAATGAAGTTCCGTAATTTTGGTAAAAAATCATTAACTGAATTAGATGAGTTAGTGGCTAATAAAAACCTGACTTTTGGAATGGATTTAACTAAATATAAGTTAGATAAAGAATAATTGCTTCATATTTTGCGCTCCTAAAATGGATTGATGCAAGATGAAGATAAATAATAGACGTCATGAGACACGGAAAAAAGAATAATCATTTAAGTAGACAAACAGGACATAGAAAAGCTATGTTAGCTAATATGGCTTGTTCGTTAATTGAACATAAACGTATCAATACTACTGTTGCTAAAGCTAAAGCTTTAAAACAATTTGTTGAACCATTAGTAACAAAATCTAAAGAAGATACTACTCACAACCGTCGTATTTGTTTTTCTTATTTAAGAAACAAATATGCAGTTACTGAGCTTTTCAGAGAAGTTGCTGCTAAAGTTGGTGACCGTCCAGGAGGATACACTCGTATCATTAAGTTAGGTAACCGTTTAGGAGATAACGCTGATATGGCAATGATCGAGTTAGTAGATTTCAACACATTGTACAATGGTGGTAAAAAAGAAGTTAAGAAAACTACTCGTCGTGGTAGAGCTAAAAAAGCTGAAGGTACTGCTCCTGAAGCTCCAGCTGCTGAAACTTCTGAAAATACTGAAGCTACAGAATAATCATGAAACCATTCATGTAAAAATAATTAAGGATAAACTTTTTAAAGTTTATCCTTTTTTTTGTTTTATAGAATTAAAGATTTTCTAAAAACAACTTTTATAACTAAATTTGCACCCACAACAACAACGCAATGAAATACAACAATCGTTCTAAGGCCGTTTTACTTCTTAAAGACGGTACAATTTTTCACGGAAAATCAATCGGAATTGAAGGTGTGACTTTTGGAGAAGTCGCTTTTAATACTGGAACTACAGGTTATCAAGAAATTTTTACAGATCCATCTTACTTTGGGCAAATTATGGTTACTACCAATGCTCATATAGGTAATTATGGAGTTAATGAGAAAGAAGTTGAGTCAGATTCAGTAAAGATATCTGGTTTGGTATGTAAAAACTTTAGCTTTAATTATTCTCGTGAAGATGCTTCTGAAAGCTTATTTGATTATCTAAGCAAACAAAATCTTATTGTGATTTCTGATGTAGATACAAGAGCTTTGGTAAGCTATATTAGAGATAATGGTGCAATGAATGCTGTTATTTGTACAGATGGAACTCCAATCGAAGAATTAAAAGCTAAATTAGCTCAGGTTCCAGATATGAATGGTTTGGAATTAGCTTCTAAAGTTTCAACAAAAGAACCTTATTTCTTTGGTGAAGAAACTGCTAAATATAAAATTTCAGCATTGGATTTAGGGATTAAAACCAATATCCTTCGCAACCTTGCAAAAAGAGATTGTTATATTAAAGTATTCCCATACAATGCATCGTTTGAAGATCTTAAATCATTCAATCCAGATGGATATTTCTTGTCAAACGGACCTGGTGATCCAGAGCCATTAGAAACTGCACAAGAAGTTGCAAGACAAATTTTAAATGAAAACAAACCTTTATTCGGAATTTGTTTAGGTCACCAAATTATTGGTTTGGCTAATGGAATTTCGACTTATAAAATGTTTAATGGTCATAGAGGAATTAATCACCCTGTAAAAAATATTATTACAGGTAAAGGTGAAATTACTTCTCAAAATCATGGTTTTGCTATTGTAAGAGAAGAATTGGATAAACATCCTGATTTTGAATTAACACATGAACATTTAAATGATGGTACTGTTGCAGGTATGAGAATGAAATCAAAAAACTGTTTTTCAGTACAATATCATCCAGAAGCAAGTCCTGGACCTCACGATTCAAGTTATTTATTTGATCAATTTATCGAAAATATAAAATCTTCAATCAACTAAAACGTTATCGTTTATAAGTTTTTTGAATTTCATAAAAAAGTTTAATCTTAAGTTATAAATTTGTTATTATTCGTAAAATACTAACTAAAAAAATATAAAATGAGTATTATTATAAAAGTTCACGCAAGACAAATTTTAGACTCTCGTGGAAACCCAACAGTTGAAGTTGATGTAATTACAGATAATGGTATTTTAGGACGTGCTGCTGTTCCAAGTGGTGCTTCTACAGGAGAGCATGAAGCAGTTGAATTACGTGATGGTGGAAAATCATACATGGGTAAAGGAGTTTTAAAAGCTGTTGAAAATGTGAATGCTAAAATTGCTGAAGCTGTTGTAGGATTGTCTGTTTTTGAGCAAAATTTGATCGACAAAACAATGATTGAATTAGACGGAACTGCAAATAAATCGAACTTAGGAGCAAATGCTATTTTAGGTGTTTCTTTAGCAGTTGCAAAAGCTGCAGCAAACGAATTAGGTATGCCATTATATCGTTACGTTGGTGGTGTTTCTGCTAATACGTTACCAGTTCCAATGATGAATATCATCAACGGTGGTTCACATTCAGATGCTCCAATTGCTTTCCAAGAGTTTATGATTATGCCAGTTAAAGCAAAAGATTTTACTCATGCTATGCAAATGGGAACTGAAATTTTCCATAATCTTAAAAAAGTATTACACGATAGAAATTTATCAACTGCAGTAGGAGATGAAGGTGGTTTTGCACCGAATTTAGCTGGAGGAACTGAAGATGCATTAGATTCTATCAAATTGGCTGTTACAAATGCAGGTTATACTTTTGGTGATGATGTTATGGTTGCTTTAGATTGTGCTGCTTCTGAGTTTTATGTAAATGGAAAATACGATTACACTAAATTTGAAGGAGAAACTGGAAAAGTAAGATCTTCTGAAGAACAAGCTTCTTATTTAGCTGAATTAACTGAAAAATATCCAATTATTTCTATCGAAGACGGAATGTACGAAGATGATTGGGAAGGTTGGAAATTATTAACTGAAAAAATTGGAGATAAAGTACAATTAGTTGGAGACGATTTATTTGTAACTAATGTTGAAAGATTATCTCGCGGAATTAGCCAATCAATTGCAAATTCTATTTTGATTAAAGTAAACCAAATCGGTACTTTAACTGAAACTATTGCAGCTGTAAACATGGCGCATAATGCAGGTTATACTTCAGTTATGTCACACCGTTCAGGAGAAACAGAAGACAATACAATTGCTGATTTAGCGGTTGCTTTAAACTGTGGACAAATTAAAACAGGTTCGGCTTCTCGTTCAGATCGTATGGCAAAATACAATCAATTATTAAGAATCGAAGAAGAATTGGCAGACGTTGCTTATTTTCCTGGAGCTAATGCTTTTAAAGTAAAAAGATAATTCTTTTATATAAAATTTAAAACCTGTTGTAAATTATTGCAACAGGTTTTTTTTATGTATATTATTTAACCATAAATTATATAAAATTTCTTTATTGTTTGATTAATATTTGTTAAATTCGCAATTCACATTAATTTTATCATAAAATATCATATAAATAATATGTCAAAAACTGCAATATTAGAGCTTGATGGCAAAAAGTATGAGTTTCCTGTTATAGTAGGGACTGAGAATGAGGTTGCTATCGATATAGACAAGTTGCGTAGTGCTTCTGGTGCTATTACTATCGATCCTGGATATAAAAATTCAGGTTCTTGTACAAGTGAAATTACTTTTTTAGATGGTGAAGAAGGAATTTTACGTTATAGAGGTTATTCAATTGAAGATTTAGCGGATAAGGCTGACTTTTTAGAAGTATCTTACCTGTTAATTTTTGGAGAATTGCCAACAGCAGCGCAATTAGAAAAGTTTGAAAACGATATTAGAAAATATACTTTAGTTAGTGAAGAAATGAAAAGCATCATTGATGGTTTTCCAAGAACAGCTCACCCAATGGGAGTTTTAGCTTCATTAACTAGTGCGTTAACTGCATTTAATCCAAAATCAGTTAATCCACACAATGAAAAAGAAATGTATGATGCAGTTTGTAAAACAATGGGTAAATTCCTTGTAATTGCAACTTGGACATATAGAAAAACAATGGGATTCCCATTAAATCATTACGATAACAGTAAAGGATATGTAGAAAACTTCATGCGTTTGATGTTTGAATTACCTACAGGTCCGTACAAAGTAGACAAAAGAGTTGTTGATGCATTAGATAAATTATTTATTTTACATGCTGATCACGAACAAAACTGTTCTACTTCAACTGTAAGAATCGTTGGTTCTTCACATGCTGGATTATTTGCTTCTATTTCTGCTGGGGTTTCTGCATTATGGGGACCACTTCATGGAGGTGCTAATCAAGCAGTATTAGAAATGTTACAAGAAATCCATGACAATGGTGGTGATGTAGCTAAATTCGTTTTAAAAGCAAAAGACAAAGATGATCCTTTCCGTTTAATGGGATTCGGTCACCGTGTTTATAAAAACTTTGATCCAAGAGCAACTATCATTAAAAAAGCTGCTGATGATGTATTAAGTACTTTAGGAGTAGACGATCCATTATTAGATATTGCAAAACAATTAGAAAAAGTAGCTTTAGAGGATGAATATTTCAAATCAAGAAACTTATATCCAAACGTAGATTTCTATTCTGGAATTATTTACCGTGCTATGGGTATTCCAGTTGAAATGTTTACCGTTTTATTTGCAATTGGTCGTTTACCAGGTTGGATTGCTCAATGGAAAGAAATGAGAGTTAACAAAGAGCCAATTGGTCGTCCAAGACAAGTTTATACAGGTTATACTTTACGTCCTTTTAAAGAAGTAAAAGATAGATAATAATAAAAAATCCCGCTAAAAGCGGGATTTTTGTTTTGTAAATAATTTATTTTGCTGGTTTTTCTTCTTCTTTATTACCAGTTAAATCTTCAACTTTATCTTCAACTGTCTCAGCAACATTTTGTAGCGATTCTTTTAAATCATGTGCTTTTTCTTCTACCCAACCAGCAGCCTCTGCCGTTTTCTCTTTAGCGACATCTATAATTTCTGAAACTTTTTCATTTACCTTTAATTCTTCAAGTTTGTGTGCCGCTTTTTCCGCTACATTTTCCGCTACTTCGGTTAAGTTTTCTTTTGCTACTTCAGCTTTTTCTTTAGCTTTTCCAAAAAGTGAATTGAAAAAATTTGATAATCCCATGATAATTTGTTTTTATAGTTTATTCAAATTTAATTAATATTAATTGATAATGTAATATTTTTTAGCACAATTAATAATGTTTTACTAATTAATATTCTCATTTCCTTTTTCTATATTTGCCAAAAGCCAAAAAGCGATGTTACAATTAAATGTAAAAAACGAAACTTCCCGATTGAGGGCCGTGGTGTTAGGAACCGCAGTAAGTAATGGTCCAACACCAACAATTGATGAAGCCTATGATCCTAAATCATTAGAGCATATTAAAGCCGGAACCTATCCTGTTGAAGCAGATATGGTAAGCGAAATGGAAGCTTTTAATAAAGTATTTGAAAAATACGATGTTAAAGTTTTTAGACCTCAAATTATTGAAAATTACAATCAAATTTTCGCGAGAGATATTGGTTTTGTTATAGATGATATTTTTATTAAAGCCAATATATTACCAGATAGAGAACGCGAATTAGATGCAATTCAATACGTAATTGATCAAATTGATCCTAAAAAAGTTGTTCGACCACCAGAAGAAGTTCATATTGAAGGTGGAGATGTAATGCCATGGAACGATTATATTTTTATTGGAACATATAAAGGTTCGGACTATAAAGACTATATTACAGCAAGAACCAATTGGCAAGGTGTAAATTATATTAAAGAATTATTTCCAAATAAAATTGTTAAAGATTTCGATTTAGTAAAATCTAAAATTGAGCCAAGAGATAATGCATTGCATTTAGATTGTTGTTTTCAGCCTGTTGGAACAAATAAAGGAATCATCTATAAAAGTGGTTTCCGTGAAGAAGCTGATTATATGTTCTTAGTGAATTTATTTGGGAAAGAAAATTTATTCCATATCGAAAGAGAAGAGATGTATCACATGAATTCAAATGTGTTTTCTATTGCTCCAGATGTGGTAGTTTCTGAAAAGAATTTCACGCGTTTAAACAATTGGTTAAGAGAACAAGGATTTACTGTAGAAGAAATTCCTTATGCTGAAATTTCTAAACAAGAAGGGTTGTTAAGATGTTCAACTTTACCACTAATAAGAGATTAGTGAATAGGTAGGTTACAAGATTATAAACTACAAACATTAAAATTTTTTAAAAATGAACCAAACAACAAATTCTATATTAATGATTCGTCCGGTTGCATTCCGTATGAACGAACAAACGGCTGTAAATAATTATTACCAAAAAGTTTTGGATAATTTAACTCCACAATCTGTTAATGCAAAGGCACAAGAAGAGTTTGATACTTTTGTGCAAAAACTTAGAATGATAGGATTGAATGTTGTGGTAGTTGAAGATACTGTAAGTCCAGATACGCCAGATAGTATTTTTCCTAACAACTGGATTTCTTTTCATGAAAATGGTGATGTAGTTTTATATCCAATGTTTGCTGAAAACAGAAGATTAGAAAGAAGAGAAGATGTTTTAGATACATTAGAAGACGAAGGTTTTGTTATCAATGAAATCATGGATTATACTTCTGCTGAAGAAGACGAAGTGTTTTTAGAAGGAACTGGAAGTATCGTTTTAGATAGAGCAAATGGAAAGGCATATTGCGCTTTATCTCCAAGAGCTGATGAAGAATTATTTATTGAGTTTTGCGAAGATTTTGAGTTTACTCCTGTAATTTTCGAAGCATTTCAAACTGTAAATGGAGAACGCAAACATATTTATCATACCAATGTTATTATGTGTGTTGGAGAAACTTTTGCGGTTATTTGCGCAGATTGTATTGATGACAAGAAAGAACGCAAAATGGTTTTGGATAGCTTAAAAGGTGATGAAAAAGAAGTAATTCTTATTACGGAAGACCAAGTAAACAACTTTGCTGGAAATATGTTGGAAGTAAAAGGTAATGATGATAAGCGATATTTGGTTATGAGTGCATCTGCACATCAGAGTTTGACTAAAAAGCAAATCGCTCAGTTAGAAGAACACGTTACAATTGTGAGTTCAAGTTTAGATACTATCGAAGCTTGTGGAGGTGGAAGTGCTCGTTGTATGATGGCTGAAATTTTCTTACCAAAAGAATAATTTTGAATATATCTTAAATTAAAAAATCCCAAATTCCAATTTGATTCGGAGTTTGGGATTTTTTATTGTTTAAATTTTTTAAATGCCTCTTACAATCGTTAAAATAGCGCTAATTATGTACTGAATTCCAATGGCAATTGTTAGGAAACCAATAATTCTTGAAATAGCTACAATTCCCGAAGAACCTAATATTTTAGCTAAATAATGTGCGCTTCTTAAAATTACATAAATTGCAATAGCAACAGCTACAATCGATAAGCTAGAACAAATGATTTCGTAAGTTGAAATATAACCTTCCGAACCTTTTAATTCTTGATAATAAGCAATTAAAAGCGAAATTGAACCTGGTCCTGCAAGCATTGGCATTGCTAAAGGAGTTAAGGCAATATGATTTCTGTTTGAAACTTCTTTTTGAACTTTTTTGTTAATTCCTTTGTTTTTACTGAACTGACCATTCAATAAAGAAAATCCAGAGTTTGTAATGATAATTCCTCCGGCAATTCGTAAAGCAGTAATTGTTATACCAAAAAATGATAGGATGTACTGTCCAATGAAGAAAGAGATTAATAAAATCACACAAACATTAATTGAAGCGGTTAATGAGACTTTGCTTCTTTCTTGCATGGTGTAATCTTGAGTAAGACCAACAAAAATGGGTATGGTTCCGATGGGATTTAAAACTGAGAATAAGGCGACGAGTAAATAAATAAATATGTCCATTTTTTTTGATGTAAAATTATCTCTTAAGCCAAATATAAAATTTAATTTAGAATTAAATAAATGTAAATTAGAAAAGATTTAGTAAATTTAGATTAAAATAGAATAAGATGAAAACACTAGTTATAGGAGCTTCCACAAATAAAGAAAGATATTCATATAAGGCAATTCATAATTTGGTAGATAAGAGTCATCAAGTGGTTGCTATAGGTGCGAAAAAAGGAATGGCTTTTGATATTCCGATTGAAACCGAAAAATTAGATTTTCATGCTGTAGATACTGTTACTTTATATTTAAATCCAAAGGCACAACAAGAATATTATGACTATATTCTTTCTCTAAAACCAAGACGTGTAATCTTTAATCCTGGAACTGAAAATCCGGAATTCTATAAAATATTGGATGAAAATAATATTCAATATGAAGCAGCTTGTACTTTAGTTTTATTAGCTACAAATCAGTATTAAAACTTCGTTTGACTTGTGGCAGGTTTACTTATTATTAATAAACCAATAAATGTAATGATTCCGTTCACAATAATTAATTCGTTGTCAATTACGTAATCTCCAAAAAGTGAAGCTGAATTTTTAGCTAATAAAAAACAGATTAAAGGGGAAATTATGCATACGATTGGAACTAATTTATCATGAACTGTTTTTGACTTCATAAATAATCCAAAGGCATACAATCCTAAAAGCGGACCATAAGTATAACTCGCCACTTTAAAAATCATTGTTACTACCGATTTGTCATTTAAAGAATTAAAAATAATAATTACTAAAAACATCAATAGAGAAAATCCAATGTGTACCAAATGACGTGTTTTTACTGCGTTTGATTTATTCTGATTTTCTTCTTTATCCATGCCAAGAAAATCCACGCAAAAAGAAGTAGTTAAAGCGGTTAATGCAGAATCAGTTGTGGCAAAAGTAGCCGCTGTGAGTCCTAATAAGAAAACAACTGCTGGGATAATATTTAGATAATTAAAGGCGATTTCTGGAAATAGCAAGTCGGTACGTTTTACACCATCTACCATTGGAACAGAAATTCCGTTTTTTTCTGCATATAGATAAAGCAAAGCACCTACACTTAAAAAGAAAATATTGATAATTACAAAAATTCCAGTAAACGTAAACATGTTTTTTTGAGCTTCACCAATGTTTTTGCAACTTAAATTCTTTTGCATTAAATCTTGATCCAACCCAACCATGGCAATAGTTACAAAGATTCCGCCTAAAATTTGTTTTACAACATAATTCCCTTTTAAGTAATCTTCGTAAAAGAAAATTTTAGAATAGTTGCTGTCTTTTACTGCTTCGAATGCTTCGGTAAAACTATAGTCTAAGCTATTGCAAATAAAAATAATCGTCAAAAACACTGAAGAAACTAAGAAAAAAGTTTGTAAAGTATCAGTAATGATAATCGTTTTTAATCCACCACGATAAGTATACGCAAAAATTAAGGCTAATGAAATTAAAACAGTTATTGCAAAAGGAATTTCTAAATCATCGAAAACAAATCTTTGTAATACAATTACAACTAAATATAAACGGAATGCTGAACCTATAGTTCTACTAATTAGAAAAATACTTGCAGCTGTTTTATAACTTACAATTCCAAGTCGTTGTTCAATGTAACTATAAATTGAAGTTAAATTCATTCGATAATACAACGGAAGTAAAACGGTTGCGATGATTATGAATCCAATCGCATTTCCCAATACAAATTGAAAATATTTAAATTGTAAATCAGGATTTCCAACTTCCCCAGGTACAGAAATAAAAGTAACGCCAGAAAGTGCCGTTCCAATCATTCCAAAAGCAACTAAATACCATTTTGCATTTTTGTTTGCTTTAAAAAAAGCATCATTACTACTGTCTTTTTTGCTAACAAAATTTGATATAAGAATAAGAATTCCGAAGTAAATAATGATAATTGCTAAAATAGTTCCTGAAGACATAAATTGGTTTTTAGTTGTGCTAAAATAGAAATAAATGAGAATATGGAACACAGAAAATAGAAAAAAGACAGAATGAAAATTTTTAATCTTCTATTTTCTATAGTCTATTTTTCTTTTTTCAAAATTGACTACTTTTGTAATATGGAATTGCCTTCAAAATTATTAGAAAATGCGGTTAACGAAATGTCTCAATTGCCAGGAATTGGTAAAAGAACGGCATTGCGTTTGGTTTTACATTTGTTAAAACAACCTGCCGAGCAAACAGAAATTTTATCGTCGGCTTTAACAGCAATGCGAAATGATATTCAATATTGTTCGGAATGCAATACGATATCGGATGATTCGGTTTGCGGAATTTGCACTAATCCTACTAGAGATAAATCAATAATCTGTGTAGTTGAAGATGTAAGAGATGTTATGGCACTTGAAAACACAGGAATGTTTAAAGGTGTTTATCATGTTTTAGGTGGGAAAATTTCGCCAATTGAAGGTGTTGGGCCAAGTCAATTAAAAATTACCTCACTAGTAGCGAAGGTAAAAGAAGGTAATGTAGCTGAAATTATTTTTGCATTAAGTTCAACTATGGAAGGTGATACAACTAATTTCTACATTTACAAACAGATTAAAGATTACAATGTTAAAACTTCTACAATAGCAAGAGGAATTGCAGTAGGAGATGAATTGGAATATGCAGATGAAGTAACATTAGGTAGGAGTTTGGTTAATAGAATTCCATTTGAAACTTCAATCAAACCATATTAACAAAATTTTAATCAAAAATCAGTAATAAGTTCGTTTTTTTAATTGTAAAAACTATATTTGTTATCTAATTTAAGTGTAGTTTGCGTTTTTTAAAGATTAACTAAGAATCGCAAATGGTATTAGTATAGTCTACTCATGAAAAAAATAGTTTTTTTTGTCTTATTTTCTTTTTTATTTACGTCTTGTATTTCTACAAAAGATTTAACGTATTTGCAGCCTAATCCAGCTTCAAAGTCAGATTCTATTAAAGTTGCTCAAGAAGTTTCTAAGCCTTATAGAATACAAACAAATGACATCTTAAGTATTAATATAAAAGCTTTAGATCAAAAATTGGTTGAGATGTTTTCTGTTTCGCAAACTAATGGCGGACAAGCTCAAGTTTCTCCTCAAACTTTGTTTTTTCAAGGATATACAGTTGATGATCATGGAAATATCCGTGTACCAATACTAGGAGAAGTAAACGTTTTAGGATTTACTGCAGATGAGGTAAGACAAAAGATTGAAAAGCAGTTGTTAGAAGAATATTTTAAAAAAGAAGCTAATATTTTTGTTACAGTTAAGTTAGCTGGATTGCGATATACTATCAATGGTGAAATTGGAAATCCGGGCATGGGTGTTTTGTATCAAGAAAGAGCTACTATTATGGAAGCTATTGCTAATTCAGGTGATATTACGACCACCGGAAATAGAAAAGAGGTTCAAATTATTAGAAAATTCCCTCATGGATTTGAAACTTATACTATCGACTTGACGGATGAGAAGGCAATGAGTTCTCCTTATTTTTATATACAACCAAACGATTACATCATAATAAAACCATTAAAACAGAAAACTTGGGGAACTGGTGTAACAGGAGTTCAGTCTGTTGCTACAATCATGACTGCTATTTCTTTAATTACTACGCTTTTAGTGTTGTCTAAAACCTTATAATAAATGTTAGATACTAAAGATTTTAATTTTTTCGAATCTCAAAATTCGTTTGATTTCAAAGGTTTCATTTTGAAAATCGTTAGTTATTGGAAATGGTTTATTTTGTCATTGATTATAACTTTTGTATATGCCTACAATGTAAATATCCGTAAAGAAAAGATTTATGGAATGGAATCACTTATAGTGGTTGAAGATCAAAATAATCCTTTTTTTACATCGAATACAAGTTTGGTTTTTAATTGGGGAGGAACTTCAGATAAAGTACAAACAATTATCACAACATTAAAATCGCGTTCTCACAACGAAGTAGTTGTTGATAAACTACAATATTATATTAAGTATCTTAGAAAAGGAGAGTATTTCTATCAAGATGTTTATGGTGAAGTTCCTTTTTATGTTGAAATTGATAAAACTAAAGGTCAGCTTTTTGGGCAATTAATCAAAATTAAATTTTTATCACCATCTCAATACGAATTAAGCGTTGATTTTGGAGAATCTACTTCTACAAGTGTAATTCAATATTCTGATTTATCTTTTAAACCTGTAAATGTTTCTGGTGGAGAGTTTAAAAAAGTTTTTAAAATTAATGAAGAGGTAGATTTACCTTTCTTGAATTTAAAAGTAATTATTAAGCCTGAAGCTTTAGATTATTCAAATCAAGAGTATTATGTAAGATTTGATGATTTTAATGGAACAGTTGCTGCTTACAAAGGAATTGATGTAAGTGCAGATGCAAAAGCATTATCGGTTGTCCGATTACAAATGGAGGGCTCAAATAAAAATAGATTAGTAGAATATTTAAATACGACTGTCGATGTTTTGAGGAAAATTCAACTTGATAGTAAAAATCAATTTGCAAATAACACCATCAGTTTTATTGACAGTACTTTAAAAGAAATGGAAGGTCAGATTAAAGAGGCTGAAAATGAATTAAAGGAATTTAGAAGAGGGAAAAATATTTTTGAATTGGAAGAAGAAGGTGGTGGTGGACTTTTGAGTACAAGATTATCTGGATACGATGTTGAAAAAGATGCAATTAATAGAAAAATAGCTTATTATAATTTGCTGAAAAATTATTTAGAAAAAACAACGGATTATTCAAAATTACCCGCTCCAACAGTTGCAGGAATTGATGATCCTAATGTGATAGGAAATGTTTCTAAATTGATTCAACTTTCTGCAGAACGCGCTAATATGTCTTATTCTGTAAAGAACAAAAAATTATTTTCTGACTTTGATGTGGAAATGGAATCAATTAAAAAAGTATTACTTGAAAATATAGCCAGTGCGAAAAGTGCTTTGTCGTTAGATTTATCTTTGATAAATAAAAATATCGCTAAAGCTGAAGGTGAAGCGAGTTTGCTACCTGAAAATAAGCAGGAACATATCAAGATAACCCGTAAGTACAATTTAAAAGATAAAATATACAGTACTTTTTTAGAGAAACGAAGTGAAGCCGAAATTGTAAAAGCTGCTAATATTTCGGATATTAAATTTTTAGATCCAGCTAAAGATGTTGGTGGAGGTTTAAGAGGTCCAAAAACAAGTATTAACTATATTTTGGCTGCTTTGATTGGTTTTTTACTTCCACTATTGGTAGTTTTTGTAATCACTTTGTTGGATAATAGTATTAATAATACTGACGATATTCAAAAATTGACAAAGATTCCTTTGATTGGTGTTATAGGAAAGAAAAATACAGAAAATAATTTATCTGTTTTCGAAAAACCTAAATCACCTTTGGCAGAATCGTTTAGAGCTATTCGTTCCTCTTTACAGTTTATGTATAAAAAACAACAAAAAGAAGGAGCTAAAATATTAATGTTAACATCTTCTGTCAGTGGAGAAGGTAAAACGTTTTGTTCGATTAATTTAGCAACTGTTTTTGCATTAAGTGATAAGAAAACGGTAATTGTAGGTTTGGATTTAAGAAAGCCAAGAATCTTTGGGGATTTTAATATTGATAATATTACGGGTGTTGTTAACTATTTAATTGGTCAAAAGACGTTAGATGAAGTCGTTCAAAAGACTCATATTACAAATCTTGATGTAATTCCTTCTGGGCCAATCCCTCCGAATCCTTCTGAGTTGTTAATGAGTGAAGCAATGGCTGAAATGATTGAGGAGTTAAAAACCAAGTACGATTATATTGTTTTAGATACACCTCCTGTTGGTTTGGTTTCTGATGCATTAGAATTAGCGCACTTCTGTGATGCGACTTTATATGTAACTAGACAAGGGTTTACTAAGAAAGGTATGTTAGGAGTTGTTAATGATAAACATAAGAGAGGTGAACTACATAACATAAGTATTGTATTTAATGGTTTCCAAAACAAAGCTAAATACGGTTATGGATATGGATATGGATATGGATATGGGTATGGATACGGAGCTTATGGTGAGTCTTATCATGATGAAGTAAAACCAAAAACAGGCTGGGAAAAAATAGTTAGCAAATTTAAAAAGAGCAGCTAAATAGACTTTAAAGAATGAACAAAATATTAAACAAGAAAATACTTATTACTGGTGGTGCAGGTTTTATCGGTTCAAATCTTTGTAGCTATTTTTTAGAGAACAACGAGGTAGTTTGTTTGGATAATTTTTCAACTGGCTATCGTCATAATATTGAACAACATCTTTCTAATCCAAAATTCAGATTAATCGAAGGTGATATCCGCGATTTTGAAGTTTGTGAAAATGCTGTTTTAGGAATTGACTTTGTTTTACACCAAGCAGCTTTAGGAAGTGTACCTAGGTCAATAAATGATCCAATAACATCAAATGAAGTAAATATTGTAGGCTTTCTAAATATGTTAACAGCAGCACGAAATGCAAATGTAAAGCGTTTTATTTATGCGGCAAGTTCCTCTACTTATGGTGATTCTGAAGTCTTACCCAAAGTAGAACATGTTATTGGAAAACCGTTGTCTCCTTATGCTGTAACCAAATATGTTAACGAATTGTATGCTGATGTTTTTAGTAAAACATACGGAATCGAAACTATTGGATTGCGTTATTTTAATGTTTTTGGAAGAAATCAGGATCCAAATGGTGCTTATTCAGCAGTAATTCCTAAATTTGTAGCCCATTTTTTAAATCATGAAAGTCCTGTTATTAATGGTGATGGAGAATTTTCTCGCGACTTCACCTATATTGATAATGTGATTCAAATGAATGAATTGGCCATGTTGACTGAAAATCCAGAGGCAGTAAACACGGTTTATAATACTGCTTTTGGAGAAAGGACTACTTTAAATGAATTAGTTAATGCATTGAAAGAATTCTTATCAGAATATGATAACAAAATTGCTAATGTTCCTATTATTTACGGAGAAAATAGAGTGGGAGATATTCCACATTCACTAGCAAGTATAGAAAAAGCAAGTAAACTACTGAATTACCAACCTAAATTTTCTATTATAGAGGGTTTAAAAGAGGCGGTAAAATGGTATTGGAATAATTTGCAAGAGAAAAGTAAAAAGTAAAAAGAGAAAAGTAAAAAGATAATTCAATGATTAAAAATATCTGTTGTATCGGTGCTGGATATGTTGGAGGGCCTACGATGGCTGTGATTGCTCAAAAGTGTCCGCATATTAAAGTTACCGTTGTTGACTTAAATGAAAAAAGAATTGCTGCTTGGAATGATGCAGATGTGAATAATATTCCTATTTATGAACCTGGATTAAGTGACGTTGTTGCAGAAGCTCGTGGAAGAAATTTATTCTTTTCGACAGAAGTTGACAAAGCGATTGACGAAGCACAAATGATTTTTATTTCTGTAAATACACCAACCAAAACCTACGGAGTAGGAAAAGGAATGGCTGCGGATTTGAAATATATTGAATTGTGTGCGCGACAAATTGCTCGTGTAGCAAAAAACGATAAAATTGTAGTTGAAAAATCAACGTTACCTGTAAGAACTGCAAGTGCTATTAAAGATATTTTAGATAATACAGGAAATGGAGTTAACTTTCAAATTTTATCTAATCCAGAATTTTTAGCAGAAGGAACAGCAGTTGAAGATTTATTCGCACCCGATAGAGTTTTAATTGGTGGTGACACAACCGCTGAAGGTCAAAAAGCAATTCAACAATTGGTCGATGTATACGCAAATTGGGTTCCAAAAGATAAAATATTAACGACTAATGTTTGGTCTTCAGAATTATCAAAATTAACGGCGAATGCCTTTTTAGCACAACGTGTTTCTTCTATTAATGCCTTGAGCGAATTATGTGAGAAAACAGGTGCTGATGTAAATGAGGTAGCAAGAGCTATTGGAATGGATAGTAGAATTGGACCTAAATTCTTAAAAGCATCTGTTGGTTTTGGAGGTTCTTGTTTTCAAAAAGACATCTTGAATTTAGTTTACATTGCTAAATCATACGGATTAAATGAAGTGGCCGATTATTGGGAGCAAGTAATCATTATGAACGATCATCAAAAACGTCGTTTTGCCAAAAATATAATCAAAACCTTATATAACACCGTTTCTGGAAAGAAAATAGCATTTTTAGGATGGGCTTTCAAAAAAGATACTAACGATACACGCGAATCAGCAGCTATTTATGTAGCAGATGATTTGTTAAGTGAACAAGCTAATATTAGTGTTTATGATCCAAAAGTAGCTTCAGCACAAATTCAGTTTGATTTGAACTATTTGGAAACGCGTTCAGAATCAGATAATAAAAGAGGGGTTGAAGTGGAGTCAAATGCTTACGACGCTTGTAAAAATGCACATGCCATTGCTGTACTGACTGAATGGGATGAATTTAAAACGTATGATTGGCAAAAAATATATGATAATATGTTGAAACCTGCTTTTGTTTTTGATGGAAGAAATATATTAGACAAACAAGCTTTAGAGACAATTGGTTTTGTATACCAAGGAATAGGAGCGAGGTAGTTGGGGGGGGGTAAGTGAGTGATGAGTAATGAGTGATGAGTAATGAGTGATGAGTAATGAATGGTGAGTGGTGAATGGTGAGTGGTGAATGTAGAAGGAGGCTTTACTTCGTAAAGTTATGGGCCTACTTTGTAGGAGATTTAGCTACGCTGAACTTACGTTTCTATTTTGGCGGAATGACAAAAAAAGGTGGGTTTTGAATTATGAATAACGAATGTTGCATTTTGAAATGAGTTTATCTCGACTTCGCTCGATTTGACAAGGAAAGTGGTGAGTGGTGAGTGGTGAATCGTGATGGTTTGGTTATATGACGCGGATAGTCAATTGTTTATAAAATTTGTTTTTCGGATTTTAACCGTTTTTAATCGTTTTACCCGACACCAAACCCGACACCAAAAATTGGAGGTCTTGTCAAATGTAAATATAATTTAATGAGATAAAAAGAAATTATTGTTTTTTGTGAAATTTCAAATAAAGAAAACAATTTGTTCATTAAACCAAAATAGATTTTACAATAATTATTTTAAACGATTATAAAAAGGTTCAGAAAATATTTCGAAAAATTTTAAAAAAAATTAAAGGCATTTTCAAGACGTTTTATTTTAAACCACAATTATGTACATCTACATTTTTCGGTTTACTTAAAACTTGTTCATAAAATTTAAATCTACTCGCATAAGTCTTATTTCCAAGCCAACGTTAGATTTTTAATCAAAAGAAGCTTATAAAAACATCAAAGCATACCTAAAATTTTAGTTATTTTCAATAAAAATAGTGTTGAATTTTTTCTCTATTTTTTTTACCTCTTCATGGTTTAGTGCAATAAATTCTTTTTCCCTAGCTCTTTTAGATAGCCTACCTTGGTTTTGTTCTAGAAATCGAATTAAAAGCGCTATCAAGTCATCAGGCATTTGGAAATGGTCATCTAACCAATGTTTCATTTCATCATACTTCTGAAGATAGTTAACCTCTTCCGGAATAGTTTTATGAATAGTTATATCCACACACTCAAATAAAAATTCTGCTTGTGATGTGGCATCAAAATACTTATAAAAATCAATTGTATCGTTAAGAACTTTTACGTTATTTTTTTCTGTTTTTTCCCACTTAATAAAATCCAAAAGCGGATGAGAGTAGTTTTCAAGTACTCTTTGGTAGTCAACTATTCTTTCCAGTATAGCTGCCGAAACTGGAAAAATTATTCCCTGAGGGC
This sequence comes from Flavobacterium channae, assembly GCF_021172165.1. NCBI lineage: Bacteria > Pseudomonadati > Bacteroidota > Flavobacteriia > Flavobacteriales > Flavobacteriaceae > Flavobacterium > Flavobacterium channae. The sequence goes on from NZ_CP089096.1 coordinate 592,770, forward strand.
TATATTTCATTGAGGCTAGCAAATGATGAATTAAATAACGGTGAATTCTTCCATTACCATCTACAAAAGGGTGTATAAACACAAAACCAAAGGCAATTTTTGTGGCAGCAAGAACAGGATGAAATTCAATTGACTCTAAGTAATTAGCTGATTTGATTAGTCCATTCATCAACGTTTCAACATCATCTTCCTTTGCTGAAATATGTTCTGGAATAGGTTCCCCTGTAGCTCTATCATGTTCTCCAACAAATCCTCCCTCTTTTCTATACCCCATTTTGATGAAGCGACTACTTTCTATTACTATTTGTTGTAGTCTACAAAACTCTTCATTATTTAAAGGTTTACTTCCTGCTTGACCAATAGCTTTTCCCCATCGAATAGCCCTACTTTGATTAGGGGTTTCTCCCTCAATACTAAAGGAAGCTTTCGAATCTTTTAGCAACAAAAAAGAAGATGTCCTAATCAAAATATCTTTGCGAAACCCGTTTATAGCTATTTTGATGTTATCGGGATTATTTTTTCTTATTAAATTCTCTAATTTTTCAGTTTTAAATATTAATGGGCAAAAATCAACTGTTCCTGCTAAGTTATTGTTGATTCTGTGTCTGCTTGATTTGATTGGAGTTGATGAAGCATATTGTATTTTTTCATCAACTAGATTTACAAAATTTCCTTGGTTTAAATCGGAAATTTCTAGTTTATGTTGCATTAACAATTCATATAAAAACCAAATTTTACGACTGTATTGTCCTATTGGTTCAATTTGAACTAACATTTGAACTTCTTCTGTTGGGAGTTTTTGAAATAGCTTTTTAAAGAACAATAGATTTATTCCTTCATATTTCAAAGCAAAAACGATTTGTCTATATAAGCTATCCTCAGGTTCATGTCTAGAGGTGAGCACAATCCATTGATTTGTTTTGTATTGACGATTTTTTGTGCTTATTAATGCCAATTTATTAGGCAAAGGCATTGGTAATTTCAAACGGTCAATTAAAGTTCCATAACCAACTAGCGTTCCTTCTTCAGGAGCTTGCCTGTCTTGAAAAGCAGTTATTTTTTGTGAATAAAGATTATTTTTCATTTGTTTTTGTGAAATGTAATTATTCAAATATACGTGAAAAACTATTATTGACAAAGAAAAACATTTAAAAATAGATTCGTATTGTGAAATATAGTTATTTAATCATTCATGACACCCTGTAATATCAAACCAGAACTTATGTCGTTTGGTGTTACCATTCTCCAATATTAGCCTTACCTGTGAGTGGATAAATTTGTGGTGATTTTAATTGTGGTTGTTTGTTTTGATTTTTTTGGAATGGGTTTATCTCGACTTCGCTCGATTTGACAAGGTGAGTGGTGAATTGTGAGTGGTGAATGGTGAATTGTGAGTGGTGAGTGGTGAGTGATGAGTGGTGAGTGGTGAGTGGTGAGTGGTGAGTGGTGAATTGTGAGTGGTGAGTGGTGAATTGTGAGTGGTGAGGGAGGCTTTACTTCGTAAAGTTATGGGCCTACTTTGTAGGAGATTTAGCTACGCTGAACTTACGTTTCTATTTCGGCGGAATGACAAGGAAAGCGGGGGGTAAGTGAGTGGTGAGTGGTGAATTGTGAGTGGTGAGTGATGAGTGATGAGTGATGAGTGATGAGTGATGAGTGATGAATTGTGAGTGATGAGTGGTGAATGGTGAATGGTGAATGGGGAATGGTGAATGGGGAAGGAGGCTTTACTTCGTAAAGTTATGGGCCTACTTTGTAGGAGATTTAGCTACGCTGAACTTACGTTTCTATTTCGGCGGAATGACAAGGAAAGGAGGGTTTTGGGTTTTTGTGTTTTGAATTATGAATAACGAATGTTGCATTTTGGGATGGGTTTATCTCGACTTCGCTCGATTTGACAAGGTGAGTGGTGAATGGTGAGTGGTGAGTGGTGAATTGTGAGTGGTGAGGGAGGCTTTACTTCGTAAAGTTATGGGCCTACTTTGTAGGAGATTTAGCTACGCTGAACTTACGTTTCTATTTTATCGGAATGACAAAAAAAGTGTATCGTCGTGAAAAAAGTTTACAGTTTTTAATAAGGGGGCACAACGTTTAGCTGAAAAAGTGGATAGTGTATAAAAAAAAAGACCGAAGTGATTCGGTCTTTTTTTTTGTGGATTGTTGTATTATTGGATTAGTTCGAAAGAAACTCTTCTTGCTAATTGGCGTCCTGTTTTGCTGGTGTTATCGATTGTTGTGTCGATACCAACGCCTAGAATTTCAACACGGTTTTCACTAATTCCAGATTTTACTATGAAATTTTTGATATTTTCGGCTCTTTTTCTAGCTAATTCTTTATTCATTTGTTCGTCACCTGTAGTGTCGGCAAAACCTTTCGCTATTACTTTTGCTTCTGGGTGGTTTTTCAAGAAGTTGATGATGTAATATAGGTTGTTTGCTGATGCTGTATTTGGTGTTTCTTTGTTTATGTCAAAGAAAACATTTACAATTCCTTGTTTTACTAAATAGGTAAAAGAGGCTTCTTCGTTATCATAAGTTGTTAAGCCACGATTTCCATTTTTAGGTTCTAATTCATCAGGAATGCCATTTTTGTTTACATCAATAGCTCTACCTTTTGTATCCACGGCTACTCCTCCTATTGTATTTGATTCCGCATCTAAATAGTCTACTACTCCATCTCTGTCTGTATCTTGTAGCATTACTTCAATTTGTTCTATTTTGTCTTTTAGTTCGTTTTGAAGTGCAGCTACTTTTTGTTCGTTTTCGCTTTTTATTACTTTCCAATCGCCGTGTTCTTTATCTTTTCCAAGCGCATAAGAAAGTCCGATTGCTAGGTTTGTAGTTTTTCCGTATAAATCTGGAGTATTTGCTACTGTTCCGTCCCAGTTCATGTGTTGTCTGTAATTGAAATATACACTTAGGTCTACAAAGAGTGCAAGTTTTGGTGCAATTCTGTATTGTGGTGTAATTCCAGCTACGAATCCGCCATGGTATTCTGTTTTGTCGTAGTAGCCATTGGGTACTATTCCAAAGGTATCATCCAATTTGTTTTTTGTTTTTGATGTTAGACTTCCTACTTGGATTCCGGCATGGGCTAATAGACCGAATCTGCTGTCTTGTTTAAAATCTAATATTCTTGCTGCGTTTACGACACCTTGAAAAGCAAAAGTGAATTGATTGGTTTCGTAAGGTAAGCTATTGTTGTCGCTTTCTGTGAATTTAGCATAAGCTAAGTTTGCTTTGAAACCGAATTTTGGTGTTACCATGTATCTAACTCCTAAATCGAAGTTGTTGAGTGTGAAATGACTCAATACGTGTTTTTTATCACCTGCGCTAAAGCCTGCGCCATAAGGGTAATTTCCGTCAGCAAATCCTGTCATGGCTTCAAGAGTCCATCGATTAAAAACAGTTGTTGAATCTGGGGTTGTTTGGTTTTCTGTGTTTTGGGCATTTGCGTGTAACGCAATAAAACAACTTGTGATAAGTATCAGTCTTTTCATGTTATTTTTTTGCAAATTTAGTAATTTTTTTTTTGAATGGGTGTTTTTTTTATGTTATGTTTTTTAGCGATGGATTTTAGGATTATAAGGATTTTTTGTGAGTGGTGAATGGTGAGTGGTGAGGGAGGTTCATGGAGGCGCTGCGCTTGTTTGTTTTGATTTTTTTGGAATGGGTTTGTCTCGACTTCGCTCCATTTGACAAAGAAGGGGGGGATGAATTATGAATTATGAATTATGAATTATGAGTTTGAATTTTGATCTTGATCTTGAGTTTTGAGTTTGTTTGATGTTAAGAAAAGGTAATTTTTTGGAAAAGTTTTGGTTTGGGGTGCGTGTTTTTTCTTGTTTTTTTTAGTTTTGATTTTGGTTGTTTACTGGCGTTTGAGGTAAACAAAAAAAAGATGTACTTTTGTGTTTTTAAAAATGGATTGTATTTACATTGAATTATTAAAAATTAATTATGACGGAACATCATTCTTTAGTTGGTGAAAAGAAAATTGCGGTTATTGGGTTGGGGTATGTTGGTTTGCCTTTGGCTCGTTTGTTTGCTACCCAGTATGCGGTTGTTGGTTTTGATATTAATCAGCAACGTATTTCGGAATTAAATCAGGGGGTAGATGTGACCTTGGAAGTGGAGGAGGATTTGCTACAATCGGTATTGGTTGCGCAATCTTCAAATGAAAAGGGGTTGTATTGTTCTAATCAATTGGCGGATATTGCTGATTGTACTTATTATATTATTACTGTTCCAACGCCTGTTGATAAACATAATAAACCTGATTTAACACCACTTTACAAAGCCAGCGAAACGGTTGGTAAAGTATTAAAGAAAGGTGATATTGTGATTTATGAGTCTACAGTTTATCCTGGTGCTACTGAAGAAGAGTGTATTCCCGTATTAGAAAAAGTTTCTGGATTGAAATTTAATCAAGATTTCTTTGCAGGTTATTCTCCAGAAAGAATTAATCCAGGAGATAAAGAACATACTGTAGAAAAAATTCTGAAAGTGACTTCTGGTTCTACTCCTGAGATTGGAATTAAAGTTAATGAATTATACAAAAGTGTAATTATAGCAGGAACGCATTTAGCACCCACCATAAAAGTGGCGGAAGCCGCAAAAGTTATAGAGAATTCGCAACGTGATATTAATATTGCTTTTGTGAATGAGTTGGCGAAGATTTTCAACATTTTGAATATAGACACCCATGCGGTACTTGAAGCTGCTGGAACGAAATGGAATTTTTTACCCTTTAAGCCAGGATTGGTTGGTGGTCATTGTATAGGTGTTGATCCGTATTATTTGGCACAGAAAGCTCAAGAAGTGGGTTATCATCCTGAGATTATTTTGGCGGGTCGTCGTTTGAATGATTCTATGGGAGAGTATGTGGCGACACAAGTCATAAAAACCATGATAAAAAACGATATTAAAGTTAATGGGGCAAAAATTTTAGTATTGGGAATTACCTTTAAAGAAAACTGTCCAGATGTACGCAATACGAAAGTGGTGGATGTGATTCGCGCTTTAGAAAGTTATAGTACAGAGGTTACGGTTTACGATCCTTGGGCAAATCCTGAAGAAGTGCAGCATGAATATGGGATATCTTGTTTGTCTGCCCTTTCAGCAGGCGTAAAATACGACGCTATCATGTTAGCTGTAGCTCATAATCAGTTTCAGGTGCTGGATTTGGAGACATTGAAAAAGGACAATGCCGTAGTGTATGATGTGAAGAGGATTTTACCAATTGAAATTGTTAATGAAGTTTTATAATTTTATAAATGCTAGAATTAATTAATAAAATAAGTCAAAACCAATTTAACACAATTATAAGTGAGGCAAAAGATGATTTATTTAAGCTAGAGCAGTTTTCAGTGCTTAAAACTTTTTTTTCTACACGAAATTTTTTTAGCCCATCTCCAATTGTTTTTATCGCAGATCCATTTTTGTTTGTTCATAATGACGAATTGTTTCTTTTTTATGAAGAACAAATAAAGCTAGATGGGAAAGGAGTAATTAAGATGGTAAAGACCTCTGATTTAAAAAAATGGACTAAGCCAATTACCGTTTTAGAGGAAGACTATCATTTGTCTTTTCCTAATGTCTTTTTTTTATACGGTCAAATTTATATGATGCCAGAAAGTGGAAACGATAAGAGCATAAAACTATACAAACCGAATGAAACTTTATCAAAATGGATACCCTATAAAACAATACTTAAAGGTAGTAAATTTATAGATAGTTCAATAGTTAGGAATAATAATAAACTTTTTTTGTTTACTACAGATTATACTAATCAAACTAATAAGTTAAGACTTTTTTATTCCGATTCTATTGATGGGCAATGGGTTGAGCATCCACTATCCCCTATTGCAGAAGGAAAAGATATAGGTAGATGTGCTGGCTCACTATTTAATTATCAAGATAAGATATTCAGACCTTGTCAACTTACTAATAGTAGATATGGAGAAGGGGTTGATTTGTATGAAGTTTTAGAATTGAGTTGTCATAACTATAAAGAGAAAAAAATAAAAAGATTGATACCTAATTCGGACAAAAATTATTCAACTGGAGGGCACCACTTTAATTATTGTTATTTTAATGATAAAAAAATTGTTGCAACAGATATTTTGGAAATTAGATTTAACTTTTGGGAGGCGATAAGGAGGATAATTGTTAAATTAAAAAAAGAATAATCCTTATGAATATTTATAAAATAAAAAAATATGGTTTAACAAAAAGTTTTTCTATTCTATTTAGTAAATTTTTGGGTATTAGTATTGTGAAGTTTCATTATCTAAAATTAGTTATCGATTATGAAAAAGCAAAGAAGTATAGCCAAGCAATTTCAAATGAGGTTATAGAGCTCGAATTCAATCATTTTCTTATTGGTGATAAAAATATTTTCACTCACAAAAAACTGGAATTGATCAAGAATAGATTAAACGATAATTCATACAAAGCTTACGGAATTGTTAGAAATGGAGTGTTGGTATATTCAACATGGATTTCTATGATTAAAATGGGCTTACCTGTTAAATCAAATTATTATTTAAAGACAGATGAAGGATTACTTGAGGATTCATATTGTCATCCATCTGAAAGAGGTAAAGGATTACATTACACAATGAACTTTTATCGCATAATGAAACTTTATGAATTAGGTAAGAAAAAATGCCTAGCTATTGTAATGGATGGTAACAAACCAGCATATAAAGTGCAAATGAAATCAGGGTTTGAAGAAGTAGATGTTTTTTATGCTGGAACAATATTCGGTATACCTTTTTCTACCTTAAATAAAAGAAAATATGATAATAGATAGACATAAATTCTTCAATATCCAGAAAAGTTTCTCTAATGTGCCTTTTAATCAAACAGAAGCATGGTTAGAAATTACTGGCGGTATTAAGAATACAGTTTTCTTTGTTGATAGTGAAGATAATCCTCGTGTTTGTTGTTGGGGTAGAGTGTTTGAAAGAAGATTTATTGGGGAACATCTTATGATTGATGGATTAAGTGTAAAAACAAGCAATATTAAATACATTAAAGATTTTTTTCAAGATGTAGTTTCTAATGGTTATCCACTTATTGAAGTTTCAGATATTGGGTATTATAATTGCGATTTCGAAATTGGTATAAGACAAGCTGGTTTTGTGAGACCTTTACTTAATCTATGCCCTCTTACACTTCTAGTTGAATTACAAGAAGATTTTAAATTTCATCGAAATTGGAAAAGAAACGTTAATAAAGCTATTGCAAATAATGTCAAATTTAAAGTCGTTGATAAGCCCACTATTCAAGATTGTGAAGACTTTACAACTTTGTTTAATCAATTAAAATATAGGAAAGGTCTTAGTTTTAACATTGAACCTGAAACATTATACAATCTCCTTGTTTCTGACGAATTCAAGCTATTTTTTACAACAGGTGAAAACAATCAAACCTTTTCTGCCCGCGTAGTTTATATAACTAAAAAATTAGCTTATGATGTTTATGCTGCTAATTCTGATGAAGGGATACGAAATGGCGCAGCTTATTATATTCAAGAAAACATACTATACTATTTAAAAGAGAATGGTGTTAAGGCTTTTGATTATGGCAGAATACCACCTAGTGCAGATGAGATGAATAATATTTATATAGCTAAAAGTTATTCGGGAGGGATACCTATACAATACAATGGTCAATGGGTTTATAATAAATCAAAAATGATTGATTTCATTTACAACCTGCTTAAATACTATAGAAAACAAAAGAGGTATTAATAATGTCAAAAAAAGGTAATAAATATTATTCCTATTATATATGAATACAAGAAGTATGAAAAAAATTATGTTGGTTTTTGGCACTAGACCAGAAGCTATTAAAATGGCACCGCTTATCTTAGAATTTAAAAAAAATCCGTTTAAATTTGAAACTAAAGTATGCGTAACTGGACAACATAAAGAAATGTTGGAACAAGTGTTGGATTTTTTTTCGGTCGTGCCTGATTATAATCTAAATATAATGAAACCTCAACAAGATTTGTATGATGTAACATCAAATGTTATGTCAGGTTTGCGTGAGGTATTTCAAAAAGAGAAGCCTGATTATGTACTAGTACACGGTGACACAACTACTTGTATGGCTGCATCATTGGCTGCTTTTTATCAACAAATTAAAGTTGTGCACGTAGAAGCTGGTTTAAGAACAAATAATATATACAGTCCTTGGCCTGAAGAAATCAATCGACAAATAACTTCTAGAATTGCAATGTATCATTTTGCACCAACAGAGTTAAGTAAGAATAATCTTTTACGAGAGAATATTGCAGAGACGATAATTGACATAACCGGAAACACTGTAATTGATGCCTTATTAATTGCACAAGACATAATAAAATCCAATCTAGAGGTTGAAAATGAGATCCAAGCGATAGTAGCTGAAATGGGGTATGATGTTAAAAGACTTGATAGCGAAAAAAAAATGGTGCTTATTACAGGGCATCGAAGAGAAAACTTTGGACAAGGTTTTATGAATATTTGCAACGCAATAAAAAAGTTATCTCAAAACTATCCAAGTATCGACTTTGTATATCCTATGCATCTTAATCCTAATGTGCGAAATGCTATAGATTCTGTTTTTCCAGATTTTACTAAAATAGCTAATCTGTTTTTTATTGAGCCTCTTGAATACAGGGAGTTTGTTTATTTAATGAGTAAAAGTTATTTGATTTTGACTGATAGTGGTGGTGTGCAAGAAGAAGCCCCTAGCCTTGGGAAGCCTGTTTTGGTTATGAGAGATACAACAGAACGACCAGAAGCTGTTATAGCAGGAACTGTTAAACTTGTGGGTTCTGACACAAATAAAATTTTTGAAGAAACTTCACGACTAATAGAGAATAAAATTAACTATGTGGAAGCTTGTAAAGCTATAAATCCTTATGGTGATGGTAAGGCTTGTGAAAGAATAGTGGCTAATGAGATTTTTGTAAAATAATAGTAATTTCAGATGTCACATTTTAATTCAACTCGCTTAGCAAAAAATACATTAGCACTTTATTTGCGTACTTTTTTAACGATGTTAATTTCATTATATACATCTAGAGTTGTTCTTAACACGCTTGGTATTTCTGATTTTGGTATATACAATGTTGTTGGTGGGATTGTAATGCTTTTCTCTTTTCTCAATTCTGCAATGGCTAGTGGAACACAACGTTTCTTGAATTACGAAATGGGAAATGAGAATAAAGAAAAACTAAAAAATATTTTCAACACTTCATTAATGATTCATTTTTTTATAGCTTTTGTCGTTTTCATCTTAGCAGAAACATTAGGTTTGTGGTTTCTTAATACCAAAATGGTTATTGCGCCTGATAGGTTGATAGCAGCTAATTGGGTGTATCAGTTTTCTGTCTTTTCTGCTATGATTTCACTGACCCAGGTTCCCTATATGGCATCTATTATTGCAAATGAGAAAATGATTGTTTATGGTTATATAGGAATGTTTGAATCAATTATGAAATTACTTTTGGTATATCTTTTAGTAATCATTCCAAACGATAAATTAATAGTGTATGCTATTCTTATGTTTATTTCACAACTTATTGGCGTAATACTTTATAGAGGATATTGTGTTAGAAATTTTAGTGAAACTCGTTTTATAAAAGTTAAAGATAAGTTACTTCTCAAAGAAATGCTTACTTTTTCGGGATGGAATTTATTAGCAAGTTTAGCATCGGTATCAAAAGGACAAGGGCAAAATATTATCCTGAATTTATTTTTTGGGCCTGTTGTAAATGCGGCTAGAGCAGTATCTATGTCTATTTCGGGTATTACTAGCCAATTTGTTAGTAGTTTTATGACCGCTGTCAATCCACAAATTACAAAAAGTTATTCATCAGGCGATTTAGATACATTTATGGATTTGATTTTTAACTCGTCAAAATTTGCATTTTTCTTTTTATCATTGATTACGTTACCAATCCTCATTAATACCCAATTTATTTTAGACTTTTGGTTGAAAACACCCCCTGAATTATCATCTGTTTTTGTGCAATTGGTTTTAATTGATGCATTGGTAGTTTCTGTTTCCTACCCTTTGACTACGAGTGCACAAGCAACAGGGATTGTAAAAAAATTTCATATAACTGTAACTTCTTTTGAATTGCTCAATTTGCCAATTTCTTATTTGTTGCTTGGAGAAGGTTGCTCACCAAAAAGTGTGTTTTTTGTAACAATTTGTATGTCCTTGATAGCTTTGCTTGCACGTCTTTTCATTCTTAAAACATTAATCAAATTACCTATCATGAAATTTGTAACAAGTGTATTATTGAAAAGCTGGTTTGTTTTTGGTATCTCGTATTTTATCATGGTGAAATTGAATAGTTTATTTGTCATTCATAATTCATCCTTCATTTTGAGCTCATTATTATCAGTTTTATTGTTAAGTGTTTTCATTCTTCTAATTGGTATTGAACAAAATGAGAAAAAATTTTTATTTAATAAAGTTAAAGAATTTTTGGTAAAAAAATGAAATCTACTACAACTAAAAAAGTATTGTTTGTTTACGAAAAAAAGCTTTCAGATCTGCCACCTCTGATAACTTTAATTGAGGCTTTAAAACTAAAAGGCTATTCTATAACTGTTATTGTAAATGAATCTGAAGATATTTATCATTGCAATTCTGTAAATTTTTTGGAGTGGGAAACAAAGTTCAAGTTTAATAATAAACTATCGAGGGCATTTAACCGCTTATTGTGGGGAAAGTATTTCTTTCGGTTTAGGGTGCCACAAATTATAAAAAAAGAAAATTATGATCTAGTTTGGGTGATTGTGGCTTCAAGCTCTGATTCTTTGTTTTATTTGAATAGAAAATTTAACAGTGGTGTGAATTATCTCTGTTCCATTTTTGAGTTATATGATACTTTTCCTAAAATTTTAAAACGAATTGAGCCGTTAGCCCAAAATGCTTCAAAGGTAATTGTACCAGAATATAATAGAGCAAATATTACACGGGTTTGGTTTAACCTTAAAGATACACCGTATGTATTACCTAACAGACCTATTTCTTTGCCAGAATTATCTGATATTAAGGTAAAAGAGAAGTTAATCGCATTCGAAGGTAAAAAGATAATTTTATATCAAGGACACATTCAAAGAGGAAGAAGCATGGAGGCAATCTGTAAAGCTATTGATAAGCTAGAAGGGTTTGTGTTTGTATTAATGGGAAAAAGCCATGAAGAATATGCGGAAGAATTGGTTGAGAGGTATAAATCAACACAACATATAGGATTTTTCAGACCGCCATATCATCTTCAGTTTACAAGTAAAGCATATATTGGTATTGTTTCTTATGGTTTTTCAAGCTTGAATGGAATTTTTTGTGCACCTAACAAAATTTGGGAATATTCAGGCTATGGTGTACCAATGATTTGTAATGACATCCCTGGTTTATTGTATACGGTCGGTCAATCTAATAGTGGAATTTGTTTAGATACGGAAGATGAAGTGGCTATATTTGATGCAATTAATACTATTGATAATAATTATAGTATTTTTAGCAATGCAAGCAAAGAGTTTTATGAAAGTCATGATATCATAAAAACAATTGATACTATTATTAGTTAGTTGTTAAAAATAATTATTCAGTAATGATAGAAAAAACAATACTTACTAAACTATGTTTCTTTATAGAGAAACTGCTAATTATCTTGGAGCATTATCTAACCAAATCAATTGGTAAATGTGTGATAAATACTAGAATTCATTATTTAGGTAAAGTAAATGGTAGGTCAATTGATGTTATTTTTAATTCATATTTAAAGGATATTTAAATGTTTATTTATTGGTCATTATTTTTGGTTGTGATGTTAGTACAACTCTTCCCAGCGAAGAGTAAAACGCAGTATTCCGTGAGACTATTTATGTCACTACTTCCCTTGTTTTTATATGGGGCATTTCGAGTAAATTTTGGACTTGACTATGAAGCTTATCAAGCGTATTTTGAAACTATTCAAACATATGGTAGGGAACCCGATGATCGAATGGAGATTGGTTACATGTATTTAAATATGGTTTTACCTTCCTTTAGGAGTTTATTAATTATACAGAGTGCCTTATTGTGTGTAACTTACTATTATTTATTTAAATGGTACGTACCTTCTCGCTATTCTTGGTTAGGGTTCTTATTACTCTTCTTAAATGGGCCGTTAACTATTTTTTTTATGTTAAGTGGTATTCGAAATGGCATAGCTATTTCAATTTTAATTCTTTCTACTCGTTTTATACAACAGAGGAAAATAATCCCCTTTGCAGCACTAACTTGTTTCGCATATTTCTTTCACAATAGTGTCATTTTAATTGCTCCTATAGCCTATTTTATTGCTAATGGAAATGTTATTACAAACAAGAGTATTAAAGTTTGGTTAATAGTGATGTTAATTCTTGCAATTACATCCTCAACAATTTTGCTTGAATATGTTGGCGTTTTTATTATGACTAATTTTGATCGATATACTACTTATATTGAGATAGCCAAAGAGCAAGAAGGTGTTGTAGGTTTATTAATTGCTATATTCTCAATAGGTGCAAGTATATTATTTTTATTTATTTTAAAGGATAAGCAACTAACAGCAAAAGAAATGATGTTGGTAAAATTTACACTTCTGTTTTTTATTTCCTTTTTGTTAGGTCCTTTAAATATGAGAATGTCTCAGTATTTTGCTTCTTTTTTTGTTGTAGGGTCACTTCTTATTATAAACAAAAAGGCTCACAAAACCCTTAAACACGCTTATTTTGCATTGGTGTTTGCATATGTTATTTATAGTTTTACGATATGGTTGGATAGTCCAAACTTTAGTTATGATACTTATGAATCTATTTTATTCTAGCATGAAAAAATGAAAAATATTCTTTTTGTTATTACAAGTTTCCGCCACGGAGGCACCAATAAAAGTTTAGAGAATTTACTTTCTTTAATAGATACTGAAAAATATCAAGTGGATGTATTTGCTATGGAGCATTACGGCCCCTATGAATCCATGCTTCCAAATTGCACTATTTTACCCAAAGATAAGTGGCTGCACGCATTGATTGCTCAATTTCGGGACACAAAGGGAATCACTAAACTAAGAAGCATTACTTTGAAAGTATTGCGAAAGTTGATGACAAGTTTGGGTATGAATTTATCGGTGTATTTGTATAAAAATGCCATTCACAGTATTTCCAAAAACAAAAGCTATGATACAGTAATAGCTTTTAGTGAAGGAGCACCCACTGCCTTTGCACAGCACTTTAAGGCTCCTAACAAAATTGCATGGATACATTGCGACTATGAAAGTTATATGTTGCTTAATAATCAACCCGATGAAACAACGATGTATCAAGCTTATCAGTCTATTGTTTGTGTGTCGGACTTTACAAAAGATAGATTTTGTAAAATAATACCTTCACTCAGCTGCAAAGCTTGTGCCATACATAATGTTATCAATGTTAGCGAGGTTAAGCATTTATCAGAAAAAATAATAAATGAGAAATATTACAATGAAGATGTGTTTAACATTGTATCTGTTGGAAGAATAAATATAATCAAGCGATTTGATGAAATTCCTCAAATCGCAAGAACGCTTTTGGACAAAGGGTACAAATTTAATTGGATTCTTATAGGACCTGAAGGGGAACCGCATGAACAAAAGTGTTTATTGGAGAATATTAAAAAATACCGTGTTCAAGATACTTTTATTTGGATTGGAGAAAAAGATAATCCATATCCCTATATCAAAAATAGTGATTTGTTAGTTAATATATCAATTTCAGAAGCCTGTCCTTATGTTATTAATGAAGCAAAAGTTTTACACATTCCTGTCATTTGCACTAATTTTGGTTCAGCAGTAGAATTTGTAGATCATGATGTAAATGGACTAATTGCTCCGCTTGTAAATATTGTAGACGCTATTGAACTGCTAGTTAAAGACAAAAAACAATACAACCGTATAAAAATCAATCTTGAAAAATTTTCATATGATAATCAAACGATACTGAATAAAATTTACAAAATTTTGTAATCAGTCAATGATTTTAAAATTACTTCTTAACAAGTTAAATTAATATGGGTATAGCTTACAGAAACGATATAGATGGCTTACGCGCTTTAGCGGTATTATCTGTAATTATTTTTCACTTAGGTTTTTTACCAAACGGCTATTTAGGTGTAGATGTTTTTTTCGTAATAAGTGGTTATTTGATTACTGGAATTGTTTATAAAGAAGTCTGTGAAAATAAATTTTCAATTTTAAAATTTTATGAAAGAAGATTAAGAAGAATAACTCCTTTAGTTTTGTTTGTAACAATTGTTGCTTTGACAATTGGATATTTCGTTATGCTACCTGATGATTTGGAAAATTTAGCCCAATCTGTATTTGCCTCTAATTTAATGGTAAATAATATTTTAATGTATATCACATCTAGTGATTATTGGGCTGTTAGAAATGATTACTTGCCATTGATGCATACTTGGAGTTTAGGTATTGAAGAGCAGTTTTATTTATTATACCCATTGATATTTACCATTCTTGGAGGAAGACGGAAAAAATATATTTTACCTTCAATTGTATTGATTTTTATTGTTTCATTTTATTTTTTCCTGCAATCAAATAATGCAGCACAAAAATTTTATTTATTTCACTTTAGAGTTTTTGAATTATCATTTGGAGGAATATTAGCTATTCTCAAAATAAATAAGCCACATTTGACTATATTTTCTCTGAATAAAAAATATTTATTGTACATTTTATTTTCTCTATTGACCATTTTACTTTTGACTAATTTTATAGTGTCTAATGATATTAAAGTTGTATTAGTAGTTTTATTAACAACAGGGGTTTTAGTTTTAGGTGACAATTATTATAATTCAAATAATTTATACAAGAAATTAACCACTAACAAAATTGTGTCGTTAATAGGGAAAATAAGTTTTAGCTTATATATGTGGCATCAATTAGTTTTTGCCTTTTCTAGATATGTGTTTGTTGAAAATATAACCTTGCAAAATTCAATTTTTCTTCTTTCAATAGTTTTTGTCCTATCTTTTATAAGTTATCATTTGATTGAGAACCCATTTAGAAACAGATTAATAATTAAAACAAAGCCTTTTTTATTCATTCTTACTTCTTCGTTTATACTTGTTTTAGTACTATCATTATATATTTATTCATTAGGTGGTATTGTAAGGAATGTGCCCGAGCTAGGTATAGTTAAATCAAATCACAATAAGGAATTTAATTTTTTTAGTGCTAGTGATAATATTCATATCCAATATAATGAGGCTATCAGGAAATTAAATATACCGTTTGATGAGAAAAATAGATCACTAAAAAAAGTTCTTGTACTAGGAAATAGTTTTGGTCGAGATTTTACTAATGTATTATTAGAATCTACTTTTAATAATCAAATTCAAGTAAGATATTCAACCGTTTATGATAATAAGACTGAACTTAGGGATAAAATTAAAAATGCGGATTTTGTATTTATTTGTAGTGATTATAAAAGAATTAGTGAAGACTTAACACAATTAAATGGTATTGATATTGATCCAATTAAAACCTTTGTAGTTGGCACTAAAGATTTTGGTAATAGTAATGGTATAAGTTACAATAAAAAAGATAAAGATTTTAAAACGTATCGAGTTGAAATGAAGAAAGGCATTCTTCAAGAGGAAATTAATTTAAAAAACCAATGGAGAAGTCGTTATATTAGTTTACTAAATTTGATTGCAGATAAGGAAGGTAAAGTTTTAGTTTTTACGCCAAATGGTAAGTATATAAGTCAAGATACTACTCACTTTACACAATACGGGGCTAGTTTTTTTGCAGGTCTTTTAGAATCTCAATTAAAAAATATTTTTGAGAACTGAGTTCAACTTTTTTAAAAACATAACATATTTATGGTTAAAAATAAAATTATTTACACGGGAGCATTTCGTTTTCCGATTGGTGATGCAGCAGCAGCTCGTGTACTAAATAATGCTAAGATATTAAGAGAACTAGGATATGATGTTGTTTTCATTAGCTTTGGAGGAGAGGCACGAGAAGAGGATAAACAAAGTGATGGTCAATATTATTATCAAGGGTTTCCTTATATCTTATCCAATGATATAGACATTCCAGAGTCTAATATTATAAAAAGAATAATTAGATTTCTATTTTCTGGCCGTAAAGCATTGAGCATCATAAATAACAATTTGAAAAATGTCCATTCAATTATTGCATATCAACCTTCATCTTATTTCACAAAGAAATTGTTAGCGCTTTGCAAAAATCATTCTATTCAGCTCATAACGGATCTCACAGAATGGTATTCACCTAACGAATTTCCCGGTGGGGCTTTTGCGCCTCCGGCTTGGTTAAACGAATGGAATATGCGTGTAACGCAAAAAAGAGTTAAGAGTAAAATCTTAATTAGTTCTTTTTTGAATCATTTTTATCATGATTCCAACAATGCAGTTCTTCCACCATTAACTGACAGCAAGGAGGATAAATGGAATATCTATAAAGAAGTAATGACGAAATTTGATGGTGTGCGTATTATCTATGCAGGTACACCAGGAAAAAAAGATGCATTGGAAAAAATGTTGGATGCTGTTATACATTGTTTAAATAATGGACTGAAATTACAATTTGTTGTGTTGGGTGTAAAGAAAGAAGACATAAGCCATTATAAAAATAGTAAAGAGGTAACCAATTTTTCTAGTAACATTATTTTATGTGGCAGAGTACCACAAACAGAGGTTCCTTCTTATTATCATGTATCCGATTTTTCTCTGCTTATGCGTGAGCGCAATAGGAAAAACATGGCAGGATTCCCAACCAAGTTTGCAGAATCCAATATGGCAGGTTGCCCAGTTATAATAAACGATACGAGTGATATTCGTAGTTTTGTTGAAAATGGTGTGAATGGTTTTCTCATTCCAAATTTTTCCTTAACGGAAATAATTAGAACTTTAGGTAAAGTAGTACAGCTACCTCCTGAAACCATTGCTCGGATGAAAACAAATACTAAAGAAAAAGCTTTGAAAAATTTTGATTTCAGAGCATATATTGAAGAAATGAAGAAAATAATACAAAAAAATGATTTTAGGAATTGATGCTACAAATATCAGAACAGGGGGAGGTTTAACTCATTTAAAAGAGGTTCTTTCTAATGCTACTCCAAAGCAATTTGGTTTTGAAATAGTAGTAATTTGGTCAAGTCAAGCAACTTTAGACAAATTGCCTAATTTTGATTGGCTAGACAAACAATCTCATCCCTATTTGAATAAAGGTTTTTTAGCTTCTTTTTTCTTTCAAATAGTTATGCTGCCCAAAATGGCAAAACAAAAGAAATGCAGTGTAGTTTTTGTTCCAGGAGGTACTTTTTTAGGAAATTTTAGGCCTTTTGTTACAATGTCTCAAAACATGTTGCCTTTTGAATTCAAAGAAGCGTCTAGATTTAAAAGTTTTTCGGTTAGACTTCGTTTTTTAATATTATTTTTTTTACAATCTTTTACTTTTAAAAGAGCTAACGGCATTGTTTTTTTAACTAATTATGCATTCAATTTTATATCAAAAAAAATAAAATTGAATAATAAAAAGAACATTATAATCCCTCATGGGATAAGTAAAGAATTTTTGAATCATCCCAAAAATCAAATAGATATAGAAAATTACTCCAAAGAGAATCCTTTTAAAATTTTATACGTTTCTATTGTGACTGCTTATAAGCATCAATGGAATGTTGCAGAAGCAGTATTAAAATTACATCAAGAAGGGTTTCCAATCCAATTGAATTTAATTGGACCATATACAAATGAAAGTATATCAAAATTATCAGTATTTTTGCAAAAGAAAGAAAATGTAAAGGTTATCAATTATTTAGGAAGTATTCCTCATAAAGAGCTGTCAAACTTCTACAAAGAAGCAGATACTTTTGTATTTGCATCCACTTGCGAAAATATGCCAATCATTTTAATTGAAGCAATGACAGCGGGCTTGCCAATAGCTTGTAGTGAAAAACAACCCATGCCAGAAGTTTTAGAAGATGCTGGAATTTATTTTGATGCCACAAACTCAGAAAGTATATACAATGGAATAAAGCAACTTTTGTTGGATTCAAATCAAAGACAAATAATTGCAACGAAAGCTTTTGAAAAGACTAAAAATTATACTTGGAAAAATTGTTCAAACCATACTTTTCAATATTTACAAAACATAGCAATACAATATAACCATTATGTTAAAAAATAAAATTCTCCTCATCACAGGCGGTACAGGTTCATTTGGGAATGCTGTTTTACATCGTTTTTTACATACGGATCATTTCAGTGAAATCCGAATTTTTTCTCGAGATGAGAAGAAATAGCTTGACCTACATGATATATAAAAGATAAATAAAAAAAGGCAGCATCAATGGCAAAAAATAAACTACAAATACGCAACAGTACCGCTGAGTTTTTAATTTTTACTTCGCAAACGGGTGAAAACACCCTTGAGGTACGTGTTGAAAATGAAACCGTTTGGCTTTCGCAAAAATTGATAGCGGAATTATTTGGAATTCAGAGACCTGCTGTTACCAAACATCTCAAAAATATTTTTGAATCGGGTGAGCTAAAGGAAAAATCAGTTAGTTCCATTTTGGAACATACTGCCGCAGATGGAAAAACGTATAATACCCTATTTTACAATCTTGATGCCATTATTTCAGTAGGTTATCGTGTAAATTCTACCAGAGCAACACAATTTCGGCAGTGGGCGACTTCTGTTTTGAGAGATTTTGCCATTCGAGGCTATGTGTTGGATAAAGAACGATTGAAGAACGGATCGTTTTTAAACCAAGAATATTTTGACCATTTGCTTGCGGAAATCCGTGAAATCCGTGCAAGTGAAAGACGTTTCTACCAAAAGATTGCCGATATTTATTCCACAGCCATAGATTACAATCCCGATACAGAAGTTACTCAGACATTTTTTGCTTCGGTTCAAAACAAAATGCACTTTGCAATTCATGGAAACACCGCCGCAGAAGTGATAATGAACCGTGCCGATAGCGAAAAAGAAAATATGGGTTTGACTTCTTGGAAAAACGCACCGCAAGGAAAAATTCTGAAAAACGATGTTTCAATTGCAAAAAATTACCTCACGGAAACAGAATTAAAACATCTTGACCGATTTGTTACGATGTATTTGGATTATGCCGAAACTCAAGCTGAGCAAAACATTCCAATGACAATGAATGATTGGGCGGGAAAATTAAATGCATTTTTGCAATTCAACCAAAAAGATATTTTGCAAAATGCAGGAAAAGTAACAACTGCTATTGCTAAAGCATTTGCCGAAAGTGAATTTGAAAAATATCGCATCATTCAGGACAAATTTTTTGAAAGTGATTTTGACAAAATCATAAAACGAATTGAAAAAGAGTAAAAATAAATCTCAACAGTATATAAAATGCAAAAAATAAAAAATAAAACACTTTTAATAACAGGCGGTACAGGTTCATTTGGGAATGCTGTTTTAAATCGTTTTTTAAATACCGATCATTTTAGTGAAATCCGTATTTTTTCGCGCGATGAGAAAAAACAAGACGATATGCGTAACCAATTAAAGAGCGATAAGCTCAAGTTTTACATTGGTGATGTGAGGGATTATGCAAGTATAGAACGTGCTATGCGCGGTGTTGACTATGTTTTTCATGCTGCGGCTTTGAAGCAGGTGCCTTCTTGTGAGTTTTTCCCAATGGAAGCTGTAAAGACTAATGTTATGGGAACGCAAAACGCTATTGATGCTGCTGTTGCTAATAAGGTTTCTAAAATAATCTGTTTAAGTACAGATAAGGCGGCTTATCCTATAAATGCTATGGGAATTTCTAAAGCAATGATGGAAAAGGTGGCTGTGGCTGCTTCAAGAGCAATTCCTAACAACGATACAACGGTGTGTTTAACCCGTTATGGAAACGTAATGGCCTCAAGAGGTTCGGTGATTCCTTTGTTTTTAAATCAAATTAAAACAGGGCAAACGCTAACCATTACCGATCCGAATATGACTCGTTTTTTAATGTCATTGGATGAAGCAGTAGAATTGGTTTTGTTTGCTTTTGAGCACGGAAATCAAGGTGATTTGTTTGTTAATAAAGCGCCTGCAGGAACTATTGGCGATTTAGCGCAAGCATTAAAAGAGCTTAGTAATGCCACTAATGAAATTAAAGTAATTGGAACCAGACACGGCGAAAAATTATACGAAACACTTTGCACCCGTGAAGAAATGATTAAAGCCGAAGATATGGGTGAATTCTATAGAGTTCCTGCCGATAATCGCGACTTGAATTATGCTCAATATTTCTCTGAAGGTGAACAAGATATATCTGAAATTGAAGATTATCATTCTCATAATACGGAGCAATTAGGTGTAGAAGGAATGAAGCAATTGTTATCAAAATTGCCTTTAATTAGAAAAGAAATTTTTGGTGAAGATGTGGCGCAAATGCCTGGATGATTTAGTGAATAGTGATTAGTGAATAGTGATTAGTGAATAGTGATTGGTGGTCAGTAGTCAGTTAAGTTAGAATTTGTTGTTATATAGAAATATTATGAAAGTGCTTCCGCAAATAATTAAAGGTAATAGTCATGCCGATGACAGAGGTGTTTTGCAATTTAATAACGATTTTAATGCTTTAGGAGTAAAAAGAATTTATACAATTGAAAATAGAGATACTGCATTTGTTCGTGGTTGGCAAGGTCATAAAATAGAGCAACGTTGGTTTTCTGCTGTTCAAGGTTCTTTTAAAATTGTGCTGATTGCCATTGATGACTGGGTTACTCCTTCAATAGATTTAGAGCAACATCACTTTGTTTTAGATTCGCTTAAAATGGATATTTTGCATGTTCCTCCAGGCTATGTTTCCAGCATTCAAGCATTGGAAGAATCCTCCAAACTGTTGCTTATGTCTGATTATTTATTGGGTGAAATATCGGATGAATACCGATACGATATTACTTATTTTAAAAAATAAAAAGGGTTTCCCTTAAACAAGAATAAAATTATGCTAAAAATAGGAATTACAGGACAAGCTGGATTTGTAGGCAAACATTTGTACAATACCTTGGCTCTTTTTCAAGAAGAGTTTGAAAGAGTTGATTTTCAAAAAGAGTTTTTTGAGGATGCTGCAAAATTGAACGATTTTGTTTCGCAATGTGATGTTATTGTGCATCTTGCTGCTATGAATAGACACAATGATCCACAAGTAATATATGATACTAATGTAGGTTTAGCAACTAAATTGGTTCAAGCACTTGAAGCAACCAACAGCAAAGCTCATGTGATTTTTTCCTCTTCAACTCAAGAGGAAAGAGACAATTTGTATGGTAAGTCTAAAAAAGAAGCTAGAGAATTATTAGCCAATTGGGCAAAAAAATCAGAAGGAAACTTCACAGGATTGATTATTCCGAATGTTTTTGGACCTTTTGGTCATCCCAACTATAATTCGGTTGTAGCTACTTTTAGTCATAAAATTGCCAGAAATGAAACACCTACTATTGATGTTGACGGCGATTTAAAACTTATTTACGTTGGTGAATTGGTGGACGAAATTTTGAAAGAAATTAGAATTGGCGATAGCAAAGATGAAGTTTTAGTACCGCATACCTCAGAATCTAAAGTTTCTAGAATTCTTTCTTTGTTAGAAAGGTATAAAGAACAATATCAAGATAGCGGAATTATACCAGAATTAAGCAGCAAGTTTGAGGTGAATTTATTTAATACTTTTCGTTGTTATATGGATATTGCCAATCATTTTCCAGTAAAATTCACACAACATATCGATCCAAGAGGCGCATTTGTTGAGGTGATACGATTGAATGTGGGCGGACAAGTTTCATTCTCTACAACGGTTCCAGGAATTACAAGAGGAAACCATTTTCATACTAGAAAAATTGAACGTTTTGCAGTAATAAAAGGCAAGGCATTAATACAGTTAAGACAAATTGGCACTCAAGATACGCACGATTTTTATTTAAATGGAGATGAACCTGCTTATGTAGATATGCCAGTTTGGTACACGCATAATATTAAAAATGTGGGTGAAGAGGAATTGTATACGATTTTTTGGATTAATGAATTTTATGATCCGAATGATCCGGATACGTATTTTGAAAATGTTTAATTATATTGTTATAAAGAACTAAAAAATAAAAAATGAAGGCAAGATTAAAAGTAATGACCGTTGTGGGTACACGACCAGAAATAATTCGCTTATCAAGAGTGATGGCTGCTTTAGACCATTCGGAAGCTATAGAACATATTATTGTTCACACTGGTCAAAATTATGATTACGAATTAAATCAAATCTTTTTTGATGATTTAGGAATTCGTAAACCCGATTTTTTCTTGAATGCTGCTGGTGCCACTGCAACCGAAACCGTAGGTCAGATATTAATAAAAATTGATCCCTTACTTGAAACCGAAAAACCAGATGCCTTTTTGGTTTTAGGCGATACCAATAGTTGTCTTTGTGCAATACCAGCTAAAAAACGACACATTCCAATTTTCCACATGGAAGCTGGAAATCGTTGTTTTGACCAAAGGGTTCCTGAGGAAACCAATCGTAAAATTGTAGATCATGTTTCTGATATTAATTTGACTTATAGTGATATTGCTCGAGAATATTTATTGCGTGAAGGTTTGCCAGCCGATAGAATTATCAAAACTGGTTCGCCAATGTATGAAGTTTTAAATCACTATTTGCCTACAATTGAAGCATCAGATGTTTTGGAGCGTTTAGAACTTGAAGAAGGTAAGTTTTTTGTAGTTTCATCTCACAGAGAAGAAAACATCAATAGTGAAAAAAACTTTAGAGGCTTAATGGAAAGTCTTAATTTGATTGCTGAGAAATACAATTATCCAATTATTGTAAGTACACATCCAAGGACGCGCAATATGATTGATAAAAAGAATATTGAGATGCATAAAAATGTACAATTTTTAAAGCCACTAGGTTTTAATGATTACAATGCATTACAAATGCGTTCGTTTGCGGTTTTATCTGATTCTGGAACTATTTCTGAAGAATCATCGACCTTGAATTTTAGAGCATTAAATATTAGAGATGCACACGAACGTCCAGAAGCAATGGAAGAAGCATCGGTAATGATGGTTGGATTAAATCCAGAACGAATTATGCAAGGATTAGTGCAATTACAATATCAAAAAGTAGGTAAGGAAAGAAATTTTAGACCTGTTGCGGATTATTCTATGCCTAATGTATCCGATAAAATGGTTCGTATTATTTTAAGTTATACCGATTATATTAAAAGAACCGTTTGGTCGGAAGAAATTTAGTAGTTATGAATGTACTTTTTTTGACCTTAGTTGAAATTAATTCTGTTGAAGAACGCGGGATTTATCAAGATTTATTACGAAAATTTCGTGATGAGGGTCATGATGTAACTATTGTTACTCCTGTTGAGCGTAGAAGAAAAATTCCAACGAATTTAATTCAAAAAGAGGGCGTTTCCATATTACAAGTTAAAACATTAAATATTCAGAAAACCCATATCATTGAAAAAGGAATAGGGACTTTAGCTATTGAATATCAATATCTATATGCCATAAAAAAGTTTTTTCCTTTCAAAAAGTTTGATTTGATTTTGTATTCGACACCGCCAATTACTTTTGCTAAAGTAATTGAGTTTGTGAAGAAAAGAGACCATGCAAAATCATATTTACTTTTAAAAGATATATTTCCGCAAAATGCGGTGGATATGAAGATGTTAAAAAAGGGTAGTTTTTTACACCAGCAGTTTGAAAAGAAAGAAAAAAAATTATACCATATTTCCGACACCATAGGCTGTATGTCTCCTGCTAACGTGGATTTTGTCTTGAGTCATAATCCTGAAATTGAAAGGAATAAAGTGGAAGTTAATCCCAATACTATAGCACCAAAAGACTTTAATTTTTCGGAAGCACAAAAAATAGCAATTCGCAGCAAATATAATATTCCAATAGATAAGAAGATTTTAGTTTATGGAGGTAATCTAGGAAAACCACAAGGATTGGATTTTTTATTGGAAACAATTACAGCTACAACTCATGAAAATCTGTTTTTTTTAGTTGTTGGAGACGGTACAGCGTTTTTAAGAATTCAGGAATGGTTTTCCAAAACAAAACCTTCCAATGCTTTGCTTTTACAGCGTTTACCCAAGGAAGATTATGATCAACTATTATCTTCTTGTGATGTAGGGTTGATTTTTTTAAACAAACATTTTCTAATTCCTAACTTTCCTTCCAGATTATTATCCTATTTGGAAATGAAGATGCCTGTTTTAGCAGCTACAGATCCTAATACAGATATTGGCAATATAATTGAAAATGCGAATTGCGGGTATAAAGTACTCTCAGGAGATCAAGATGAAATGCAATTCAAGTTGAATAAATTGTTTTTTGAGGATAATTTAGAAGAGTTGGGTAACAATGCTTATGCTTTATTGAGAAAGGAATATATGGTAGATCGTTCCTATAATTTGATTATTGAAAGGAGTGAAAAGTGAGAAGTGGTTGGTTTATAAATTGTATAAAGTTTTGTTTTTTTACGATTTACAGATTTAGATATAAAACAAAATATGTTTTCAGTTGGTATAACGTTAGAACAAGTTGTGCAAGAATTGATTAATAAAACAAACAATCGTTAATGCCTCTAAAGTTCCCTCGAGGGGACAATTGTACTATAGAATCTTTATTTATTGAGGTTTTCAGTTGAATTATGATACACCCCTAAAGTCCCCTCGAGGGGACAATTCCTAGAGTCACTATTTATTTGTTTGTAGTTTAAAGATGATTGGTAATGATTGTTTTAGGAACACGGATTTGAATAATTTGGGAAATTTTTGAAATTTTAATTCCATTAAATTGTTTAGAAGAATTGTCCCCTTGAGGGGACTACAGGGGTGTATGGGATTTTCTTCAAAAAATATAATATATTTGTATAGCTACTTTTAAAAATGAAAAACAAAATCATTCCCTATAATCCCAAACTAAAAGAATACGCTAAAGAACTTCGAAAAAACAGCACACTTAGCGAAGTACTACTTTGGCAACAAATTAAAAATAAAGCGCTAGGAGTTCAGTTTCATAGGCAAGTTCCCATGTTAGAATACATTGTAGATTTTTATTGTCATGAATTGATGTTAGCTATAGAAATTGATGGCGATAGTCATTTATATAAATATGAATATGATATCAAGCGCCAAGGTGAATTAGAAAAAGAAGGTGTTGTTTTTTTGCGATTTACAGATTTAGATATAAAACAAAATATGTTTTCAGTTGGTATAACGTTAGAACAAGTTGTGCAAGAATTGATTGTTAAAAAAAATGTTAACACCCCTAATCCCGATAGCTATCGGGACCTCAAGGGGACAATTCCTAGTATCACTCTTTATTTGTAAGTAGTTTAAAGATGATTGGTAATGATTGTTTTAGGAACACGGATTTGAATAATTTGGGAAATTTTTGAAATTTTAATTGGGAAGGAATCTTTGAAATTTGGAACGCGGATGATGCGGATTTAACGGATGGTCGCGGGTTTTTCTTTGCGTTGTGGTTAAATAATAGTTCGCTAAAGCGAAGGTGGATGGTGACGGATTTTTGGGAACACGGATTGGAATAATTTGGGAAATTTTTGAAATTTTAATTGGGAAGGAATCTTTGAAATTTGGAACGCGGATGATGCGGATTTAACGGATGGTCGCGGGTTTTTCTTCGCGTTGTGTTGAAGGATTCGCTGAAGCGAAGGGTGATGGGGACGGATTTTTGGTACACGGATTGGAATAATTTGGGAAATTTTTGAAATATTTGAATGTGGATAACGGAGGCTGAGGTTCTCGAAGCCGTAGTTTTGGAACGCGGATGATGCGGATTTAACGGATGGTCGCGGGTTTTTCTTTGCGTTGTGGTTAAATACTAGTTCGCTAAAGCGAAGGTGGATGGTGGCGGATTTTTTGGAACACGGATTGGAGAAATTTTGGGAATTTTTAAAATTTTAATTGGGATAGATTTTCATCATTTTGGTATTTGGATAAAGCGAGGTTTGTTGAGGCGAAACTTTGAGGTGAAAGGGAATGAAAAATAAAAATAAATAAACTATTATAACTTATATATAAAGCCTACTTCAAGAGAATATTTGACTTTTTAGCAGCTTTTTTTGGTTTTCTGTTGCTTAGTCCGATATTTATAATAGTTACTATAGGTTTGTTTTTTGACAATCAAGGGTAACCCTTTTTCTTTCAAATCCGACCTGGTAAAGGTGAACAATTGTTTCGAATTGTTAAGTTCAAGACTATGAATGAATGATATAAGAGAAGAGAAATGCTTCCTTTTTTAGCAAAATTTACATAAATAATCGATTTGTTATCGATTATCTGTGTAAAAAATACTATTTTTATAACTTTAACTAGTGCTCCTGATGGTAATTAGTTTAATTTAGAACTATTCTTGTTCCTTGTGTTGTCATGCTTACTTTACTTAAAGTTTACCGATTTTTAAATGACTGGCTTTGTTTTAGCGTTAAAAATTTGTATTTTTAATTTTACTACAGGATTCAAAAAAAATATTAATTACACTTAAAGAAATGAATAAGTCTGAATTTATCCATAAACTAGCCGAACTCGAATGGGAAGATTTTGAGGTTAAAGAAGCTAAAGCTGAAGTGCCTAAATCCTCTTGGGAGACGGTTAGTGCTTTTGCTAATTCTTCGGGAGGTTGGCTTGTATTTGGAGTAAAACAAATTGGAAAATTTTTCGAAATTCAAGGGGTTACTAATCCTGAAAAAATAGAGCAAGATTTTTTAAGTATTCTTAGAGGTGATAAATTCAATGTTTCTTTAGTTCCTAAATCGATAAAATATATTTTTGAAGGCAAGACCGTTCTTGCTTTTTATATTTCGGCTTCCAATAGAAAGCCTGTTTACTTTAATCAGCAGGTTAATACCTATATTAGAAGAGGCAGTGCAGATAATAAAGCAACCAAAGAAGAAATTGATGCTATGTATCGTGACCAATCTTTTGGCACCCAATCTTCTGAAATTGCCTTGGGAACGAATCGTAATAGTTTAAGCGAGAGCTCCTTGTTGCGCTATCGAAATTATATGGCACGTTTTAATCCTAATGTAAGTTATAATCGATATGATGAAGATGAGTTTTTGCAAAAGCTACGCATTATAGAGAATGGAAGTTGTACGTATGGTGGTTTATTAGTTTTAGGAAAAAGAGCCGTAATTGAAAAATATTTTCCTGATTTCCGCATTGATTTATTGGAGGTTCCGGGGACTTCTTATTCCGATGCTCAATCTCGATATACATTTCGTTTAGACGAACAGGAAAATTTATGGGAATATTATTTTGAGTGTTTTATTAGATTGAAACAAAAAGTTGATGTTACTTTCAAACTTTCTTCTGAAGGTTTTGGAGAAGAGCTTTCCACAGGGCTAACGGCTATTAGAGAGGCGCTAGTGAATTTATTAATGCACGCGGATTATTTTTCACCGGCTCATTCTAGAATTCGAATTTTTACCAATAGAATTGAATTTTTCAATCCAGGTGGTTTGCCGAAACCAATTGAAGAATTAAAAGAAAAGGATCTTTCCATTCCACGAAATCCGATTATATCAAAACTTTTTAGAATGGTCAAATTAGCTGAAAATGCTGGTTTTGGCTTTGATAAAATGGAGTCTAATTGGTTGCAATATAACCAATCGATGCCTGAATACCAATTAGCATTTGATTCCGTTACCACTTGTTTTACTCTTACGACTGTTGATGAAAGAGGGGTTGCCAAGCAAGTTACCCCGCAAGTTACCCCGCAAGTTACCCCGCAAGTTACCCCGCAAGTAGATTATTTAATGAAATGCCTATCATCCAATACAAGTTTTACAAGAGATGTGCTACAAGCTGCAGTGGGATTAAAAGATAGGGAAAATTTTCGTTTGAATTATCTAAAGCCGGCATTAGAACTTGGCTTGATAGAAATGACCCTTCCACACAAACCTAATAGCAAATTGCAGCGGTATCATTTAACTGAAAAAGGAGTTGAATGGAAACAAAAAACACAAAACGAAACCTTGTAATTCATGTATAAAAATTATTTTAAACGCCTATTTGATTTTACAGCTGCCTTAGTTGGTTTGTTACTGCTAAGTCCATTATTTATATTGGTTACGCTTGGTTTGTTTATTGCCAACCAAGGGAAGCCATTTTTCTTTCAAATTCGTCCCGGTAAAAATGAAAAATTGTTTCGAATTGTGAAGTTTAAGACGATGAACGACAAAAAAGATGTAACTGGTGATTTGTTACCCGATGCTCAAAGATTGACTAAAATTGGTAACTTTGTCAGGAAAACATCTTTGGACGAAATTCCGCAATTGCTTAATGTGTTGAAAGGCGATATGTCTTTAATTGGTCCGAGGCCTTTGTTGCCGGAGTATTTACCGTTATATAACGAAGTTCAAAAAAGAAGGCACGAAGTTCGACCAGGAATAACGGGTTGGGCGCAAGTCAATGGACGAAATGCTATTAGTTGGGAACAAAAATTTGAATATGATGTTTGGTATGTCAACCATATCAGTTTGTGGTTAGATATAAAAATTTTATTTTTAACTGTTAAAAAAGTGTTTGTTCGCGAAGGGATTTCGCAAGACGGACAAGCTACTATGGAATATTTTAAAGGGAATTGATAATTATTTATGAAAAACATAGCTATTTTTGGAGCTGGAGGTTTTGGGAGAGAGGTAAAAACGATTATTGATGCTATCAATAAACAAACTCCAAATACGTATAATTTTATTGGATTTTATGATGACGGTATCAAGAAAGATACTATCGTAAATGGTTTTCCTGTTCTGGGAGGAGTAGAGGATTTTAATAAAGTTATATCTAATTTAGAATTGGTAATTGCAATAGGGGATTCTGCGGTAAAGAAAAAAATAATTGAAAAAATTGACAATAAATTTATTTCATTTCCTTCTCTAATACATCCTAAAGTTTCAATTTCGTCAGATGATGTTAAATTGGGCAAAGGATGTATAATATGTGAAGGTACTATTATTACATGTAATATTATTATAGGGAATTTTGTGGTTTTTAATTTGATGTGTACTGTGGGGCATGATACTGTAATTGAGGATTTTTGTGCTTTTATGCCTGCTGTTAATATCTCTGGAGAAGTTGTTGTTAGAGAATCTGTTTATGTAGGAACAGGAGTCAAAATCATCAATTTATTAGAAATAGGAAAAAACACTATAGTAGGTGCGGGAGCAGTAGTCTCAAAATCTTTGCCTGCAAATTGCACAGCAGTAGGGATTCCTGCAAAACCAATAAAATTTCATAATTCATAATTAATAAGAAATATTTTTGTTACTCAAAAGACTTTTTGACCTATTTTTTTCTTTACTACTTATTATTACATTAAGTCCAGTTTTGGTATTGGGATATGTTTTGGTGAGTATAGATACTTTGTCAAATGGTCTTTTTACTCAAAAAAGAATAGGGCAATATGGGGTGCCGTTTACCATTTATAAACTAAAAACCATTCGTTCTAAAACAAAAAAGATATCCCCATTAGGGAAATTGTTTCGAAAGTCAAAAATTGATGAATTGCCACAGCTGTTCAATGTGTTATTTGGTA
Source organism: Flavobacterium channae (assembly GCF_021172165.1). Taxonomy (NCBI): domain Bacteria; kingdom Pseudomonadati; phylum Bacteroidota; class Flavobacteriia; order Flavobacteriales; family Flavobacteriaceae; genus Flavobacterium; species Flavobacterium channae. The sequence continues at coordinate 622,441 of NZ_CP089096.1, forward strand.
CTATGTCGTTTGTAGGTCCACGTCCTGATATTCCGGGTTATTATGACAAATTAGAGGGAGATTACAGAAAAATATTAGCGTTAAAACCCGGCATTACTTGTGAGGCTAGTATTAAATATGCCGATGAGGAATTGATTTTAGAAAAACAAGAAAATCCATTGCAATATAATGATGCGGTTATCTTTCCAGATAAAGTTCAGATGAATCTGACGTATTATCACACCCGAACTTTTTTAGGTGATTTAATTATTTTATTAAAAACGATTCTTGGGAGTTTTTGATACATAAGGTTTTATAGCAATTTTAAGGTAATTTTATTTTTTAAAAAATACGGAAATCCGTACGGGAATTGTTTTTGTATCCTTATTTTTGCATAAAAATTAAATTCATGTCCACTATTTCAAAAATATGGCTGTCTTCTCCCCATATGGGAGGGGGCGAGCAAAAGTATGTTCAAGAAACTTTTGATACGAATTGGGTTGCGCCTTTAGGTCCTAATGTTTCGGGATTTGAACAAGATTTAGAGCGTTATTTAGGTGCGTCTGTAGCTGTTGCGGCATTGAGTTCGGGTACTGCGGCTTTGCATTTGGGATTAATTTTATTAGGTGTAAAAGCAGGAGATGATGTAATATGTCAGAGTATGACTTTTTCGGCATCGGCTAATCCAATTGCCTATTTGGGAGCCACTCCCGTTTTTATTGATAGTGAAATGGATACGTGGAATATGTGTCCGATTGCTTTAGAAGAGGCACTAGTAGATAGGATTTCAAAAGGTAAAAAACCCAAAGCTATTATTGTAGTGCATCTTTACGGAATGCCTGCAAAAATGGATGCGATACAAGCTATTGCCACAAAATATGACATTCCAATTTTAGAAGATAGTGCGGAAGCCTTAGGGAGTTCTTACAAAAATCAAAAATGTGGCACTTTTGGAGCTATGGGGGTGTTGTCTTTTAATGGGAATAAAATAATCACTACATCGGGTGGAGGTGCATTAGTTACTCATTACAAAGAACAAAAAGAAAAAGCGGTATTTTTAGCTACACAAGCACGTGATAATGCACCTCATTATCAACATTCGGAAATAGGTTATAATTACAGAATGAGTAATATATGTGCCGGAATTGGTCGTGGTCAAATGGAGGTTTTGGATGCGCACGTACAATTACGACGTGCGATGCATGGTTTTTATAGTGATTTTTTTAAATCAGTAGCGGGTGTTACTGTGCTTACAGAACCGACTACTGATTATGTATCTAATCATTGGTTGACGGCAATTACTATTGATGAAGCAGTAGTGGGTAAGTCGGTAGAAGAATTGCGATTGGTATTGGAGGCTGCTCAGATTGAGTCTCGTCCTTTGTGGAAGCCCATGCATTTACAGCCGGTGTTTGCTGCTTGTCCGTATTATGGTACAACTGTAGCGAGTGATTTGTTTGCTCAGGGGTTGTGTTTGCCTTCGGGTTCTAATCTTACTGATGCGGATCGTGCTCGTATTTTGCAGGTGTTGGTTTCTTTTTTTGAGGGGTGATTAGTGATTAGTGATTAGTGAAAAGTGAGAAGTGAATAGGGATGTTATTCCGGTTTCAGGTTTGATTTTGCGGTACTACTTGTTTTTGGTTTTTGTTTAGGTTTGTGGTTGTTTTTTTGGAATAAAAATGAG